>CAZUSI010000008.1:5952-32914 GCA_964623395.1 uncultured bacterium
GAAGTATTTGAAAAAATTAAGGAATATTTTCTAAAAAGAAATTAGAAATATCCCTTATTGTAACACAGCCAGTAAAAATACCATTTCTTTTTAAAATTATAAATTCTTCTTTATTTCTCACCATTTTTAAAAATAAATCTGCTACACTGATGTTTTCATCATAAAAGGAACAAGGGATTAAAAGGTCATTTGCAATTTTATTTTTATTCTCTTCTTTTAAAATATCCCATATTTTAATAACACCCTTTACATCATTTTCATAAATTACAGGCATATGGGAATAAATAATTTCTTCTTTCAAAATATCCTCAACATTTTGATTCCATAAAACATTTTTTATTCTATCATAAGGAGTCATTATCATTCTTGATGGAGTTTTTTCTGCTTTTATTATTGTTTCAATTAAAATTTTTTCTTCTTTTGTAATTTCCTCTAATTTTTCAATTAAAGATAAACTTCTCATTAAATCTTCAATAAACTCTTTCCCTTTCTTTTCCCTTGTAATTTTTCTTTTAAAAACCGAAAAAACAAATATTAAAGGAAACAAAATCTTTTCAAAAATAAAATAAAGATATTTAAAAAAAGGAGTTACAAGGGAAGAAAAATTCTTAGGGTTTAAAAGAGCAATATTTTTTGGGAAAAGTTCAGCAAATATAAAAAGTAAAAGAGAAAATATAATTGTTATCAATATCATCTTAATTAAAATTTTTTCCTCACCTATTATCCCAATAAATATTCCTGTGAATAAAGAAGAGGCAAAGGAATTAAACATGTTGTTTAAAAAAAGAATAATGACAATGAATCTTTCAGGATGATGAAAAATTTTTGTTAAAAATTTTCTTTCTTTTTTAAAATAAATAATATCTTTTCTTTTTAGAGAAAAATAAGCAGTTTCTGTTCCTGAAATTAAAAAAGAAAGGAAAAAGAGAATTAAAAGAAGAAAAATTGAAATTATCATATCTCAAAATACTTTTTAATTAATTTTTCCTCATTTTTTTCCATAATTTCCCTTTCTTTTTTATTTTTATGATCAAAGCCAGAAATATGTAGAATTCCATGGAATAAAAGTTTCAAAAGGTCTTTTTTATTTTTTAAAAATTTTTTACATATATAAATTTCAGCAATTTCTCCTAAATCAAAAGAAATAACATCTGTTACCCTATCCCTTTTTAAAAATTTTTTATTAATCTCTTTTATTTTTTTCTCCCCCACTATTATAATATTAATTTCTTTTATTCTCTTTATCCCTTTAATAGTTTTAAAAATTTCCTTTAATTTTTTCTTTGAAAAAAAGGGGAAATTCTTTTTACAAAGTGTATAAAAATTAATTTTCAAGTTTTATATTCAGGTCTTTTTTGACAAAAATAAGAAATTAGCAAAGGAATAAATGCATCCTCCAATTTATCCAATTCCCTCCTTGTAATTTCAGATTCGTCAAGTTGCCCATCCATAAATCTCCTTTTAAACATTTCACTAACTGTTTCCCTTATTTTTAATGGATTAACTTCCTCAAGACTTCTTACTGTTGCCTCAACTGTGTCAGCAAGCATAACAATTGCCTCCTCTTTTGTTTTTGGCTTTGGTCCAGGATATCTAAATTCATCTTCAGATACATTTTTATCAAAAATTTTCGCTTTTTCATAAAAGGGAATCATAATAGTTGTTCCATGATGTGTTCTAATAATATTTATTATTTCTCTTGGTAGTTTGTATTTCATAGCGAGTTCAACTCCATATTTTACATGTTTTTTTACAATCAAAGCACTTATCTTGGGAGAAAGTTTATCATGGGGATTTTCTCCACTTTGGTTTTCTGCATAATGTAAGGGGTTTTCCAATTTACCTATATCATGAAAATAAGCCCCAACTCTTGCAAGAAGTGGATTTGCACCTAAAATTCTTGAACCACTTTCAGCAAGATTTGCTACAAGTGTTGAATGTGCAAAGGTTCCTGGTGCCTTATTTTGTAATTCAATTAAAAGGGGGTGATTCAGATTTAAAAGTTCCATTAAAACAAAATCTGTTGTTATTCCAAAGAATTTTTCATAAAGGGGAAGAAATATCATTAAAAAGGAAATAGAAATTACCCCTGAAATAAGATTTCCAATCAAAATTTTTTGAATTTCATATTTAATTTCAAAAATTAAAGAAAGTAAAAAAGTCATTAGGGAACCTGCAAAAAATATTATTATTATACTAAAATAAAGAAAGGTTCTATTTTTTAAAAATCTTGCCAGAAAAACACCTAATGTTCCTATAAACAAAAAAAATATAAATGATAAAAAGGAAAAATTAAAATAGGTGGATAAATATATGGAGCCAAGAAGGGTTACAAATATTCCAAAAAGTCCCGGGGAAATGATTCCTGAAATTATTGAAAGAAAAGGAAGAGGAATAAAGTAATATTCTAAATTTAATTTAATAAAAAAATGAGATAAAAGGATTAAAATGAATAAATTTATAAAATGAGCAAAAAGAAGTGAAATTTCTCCATAAATTTTTTTAAAATAAAATCTTGTTATGTAATAGAAAATTAAAAATATAAAAGAAAAAAGGAGAAAAATATAAAATTTTTTCAAAAAAATTCTTTCGCCTTTCCTTTCTTTAATCTCCTTTTCTAAATATAGAAGTTTTTCTTCTATTGAAGGAGTAACCTTTTCATGGGCACCAATTATTTTTTCACCTTTTAAAACAACATCTTTATAAGGAGAGATTGAAATTTTTGCCTCCTCTATTTTTTCCCTTATAAAATCCTCATCAAACTTATAATTTGGTTTAAAAAATGTTAAAAAAATTTCATAAAAAATTCTTTGCATTTCTGGGGTGTGAGAATAAATCTCTTCACTTTTTTCTTTTACTATCTTTTTAACATCTTCCATATCCATAATTTCATTTAAAAGAAGGGTTCTTTCAAAATTCTTCCCAATTAAAATAACTTCTTCTCCATATTTTTTCAAATTTCCCTTGTTCTCAACAATAATTTTTTTACTCAAATTTTTATAAAGTTCTTTAAAGTTTTTCATGAAATATTCTTTATCTTTTTTTGAAATAAAATTTTTAATTTCTATATCTTCTATATCTTCCTTAAATTCAGGATTCTCAAAAATAAAAGGTTTAATTTTACTTATGAGGATTTCCTCTTCTTTCTTTATTTCCTCTTCTTTCTTTGGAATCTTAAATTCAAAAGGAGAAATTATATCATAGGGAACAATCTCTCCTGCTTTAAAATAAACTTTTTTAAACCCACTTTCCTTAGGATACAAAATTGTTAAAATTATGAGAAATAAAAAAGAAATAAAAAATTTAAAAAATCTTTCCTTTTTAATCTTTTTCTTCTCTTTTCTTTTCTTCATATCTTTCGTAAGCTTCTATTATTTCCTTCACAATTGGATGTCTTACAACATCATCTTTATCAAAATAACAGAATTTTATCCCTTTTATTCCCTTTAAAATATTGATTGCAACCTTCATTCCAGAAGGAATATTTCCTGGAAGGTCAATTTGTGTTATATCACCTGTTACAGCAACTTTTGTAAACATACCAACCCTTGTTAAAAACATTTTCATCTGAAGTGGTGTTGTATTTTGTGCTTCATCAAGAATAATGAATGCATTTGAAAGTGTTCTTCCCCTCATATATGCAAGTGGTGCTATTTCTATAATTCCAGCATCAGTATATTTTCTTATTTTATCATAAGGAATCATTTGAAAAAGGGCATCATATAAAGGAGTAAGATAAGGTTCAACCTTTTCCTTATAATCTCCTGGTAAATATCCAAGAGATTCACCTGCTTCAACAGCAGGACGAGTCAAAACAATCCTTTCAACCTTTTTCATTCTTAAAAATTCTATTGCTACTCCAACTGCAAGAAATGTCTTTCCAGTTCCTGCAGGACCTATTGCAAAAACAATATCCTCTTCTCTTAAACTCTGAATGTATCTTCTCTGATTTTCTGATTTTGGATATATTATTTTTTTAGGAGTCAAAATATATTCCCTTTCCTTTAAATTCTCTTCTCCAGATTTTGCAATCTCAAAAGCAGAAATAATATCTTCCTTCTCTAAAAAATTACCTTCTTTAACCATACCTTGTAGTAAATTCAAAACTTTTTTTAAAATCTCAAACTCCTTATCATCTCCAACAAAAGAAAGTTCATCCCCTCTTATATAAATCTTACCACTAAAATTTTCCTTTAAAATTTTTAAATTTTCATTTGAAAGTCCAAAAACTTCTTTTAATGGAAAATTTTTTAAAGAAATTAATTTTTCTAAACTCACTATCTTGTTTTAAGTTTTAAAATTATAACAAATAAATAAAATTTTTGTCAAATTAAAAATTTATATTTTTCTAAAATTTTATAAATTTTTTTTAAAAATAAATTTTCATCTTTCCCTGTTTCAATTCTTATTATTTCACATATTTCATTAAAACTTCTTTTCCCATCTATATAATATATGAAAAGTTCAAGAAAATGTCTTAAATGTTTTTTTTCTTTTAAATTTTTTTGAATCCACTTTCTTTCTTTATCATCCATCTTTTTAAAAAGTGTTTTAAAATAAAGGGGGGCTTTAAAAGTTCTTTTTAAAATTTTCCCCTTCCTTTCAAAATCAATTTTATAATCTCCAATTTCCTTCAAAAATTTTTGGGGTTCAAAATCTTTTTTGAAAATCTTTAAAGAATTTAAAGCATTCCTATGGGAAAGATAATACAATTTTTCCTTTAAAGGATTCTCCTCTTTTATTTTCATTTCATAAATTTTTTTATTGAATAAAAAATTCATCTTCTCTGCAATTTTTTCAATATCTTCATCATTTAAAGAAGCAATATAATAAAGAAGTGTTCCTGCAAAACTTCCTGAAAATTTTAAAGATTCTTCACTTATCTTATCTTCATCATCAAATGATGTATGATAAAATTTGTCAGGCCATTGCCCAAGCATTACACATGGAATACCTATTGTTGGGTCAATCAAAATGTAATGATCAGACCCACCTGAATACTCTGTAACTTTTTTTCTTAAATATGGAATATAATCGCTTTCATAAAAGGTTTTTGCCTTTTTCTCTTCTATATATTCAAAAATCATCTCTCCTAAATAAGAAATATAACTCCTTATTAAAAATGGCTCTTTTATAAGGCAAAAAGTACTTTTACATTTTTCCTGATCTTCTCCGACCATGTCAAGATTTATTGCACCTTTTATTTTATCCAATTCCTTCTCCCTATATTTTAAATATGCATATGTTCCTGTCATCTCTGGAAGCAAAAGAAATCTTATACTTCTTAATGGTTTTTCCAAAATTTTGTTTTCAAAAAGTTTTTTGAAGGTAATTGAAAGCTCTAAAATTGCACCGCATCCTGATGCATTATCATTTATAAAAGGAGAAGGATGACAGAGATGAGCAATTCCCCATACCTCTTCATCAAGTTTACCTTCAAAAAATATATCAAGAACTTCAATTTTCCCATCTTTAAATTCACTATCAATTTCTACATAAACCTTTAACTTTTTATTTTTAATCAAAATCTTTTTTAATTCTTCTCCTTTTTTTGGAGAAATTATAAATCCAAAAAATTTATTTTCATTAACTGGCCAAAAAGATACATACTGAAGTGCATCCATTAAATCCCCTTTTTCCCTCACTCCTTCAATCTCATTCATTCCAAAAAATATAACACCTTTAACTTTGTTTTCTTTAAGAAATTCCTCTTTAATAAATTCTTGATTTGATGTTAAAATAATTTTATTTTTTAAATCCTTTTTCCCTCCATCATAATAAACAACATCAAAAATTCCTTTAACTTTTCCAGAGCGTGGAATTACATTCAATTTCATTTCATCAAAATCTGCAATTTTTTTATTAATGGGTTCTTTAAGGTATAAAATCCCCTTTTTACAATTCCACATTTTAAAGGAATTCATTGTAAAATATTTTTTCTTTCCATCAGAAGGAAATTCATGGATAAAGGATTTAATCCCATATTTTTTCAATAAATTTTTACAATAGAAAATTGCTTCACTAAACCATGGAGAAATTTGTATCCTATGGAATTTTGAAATTTGTACTGCTATATCTTTTGCCCTTTTTCCAGAATATTCACTATTTATTTTCTCATAAATTTCATTTATTTTTTCTTTCATATTTAAATGTTAAATCAATTTAAATTTAAAAATCAAATCCTTTATAATATAAAATATGAAAGGTTTTGAATGTAAGGCATGTTCAACAATAATATTTATAAGGAAAAATCAAAAGGAACCTTTATGGTGTCCAATGTGTAGAGGTAATATGATGGAAATAAAAATAAAAGAAAGGGAAAATATTAAAAGGTATAGTTGTCCTGAATGTAATTATGAATTTTTTATGGAAGAAAATATAATACCCTATAAATGTGCAAATTGTAATTATACCTTTGTAAGGGTTGAAGGTAAAATTCAAGAGGAAAGGTTATAAAAATTGGAATACTTTTATCTTTTCTTTGCAGCATTCTTATGGTCTACTTCTTTTCCAATAACAAAATGGGGTCTTTTTTATTTAAATCCTTTATCTTTTGTATTTTTTAGATTTTTAATTGCTTTTATTTTTTATCTTCCCCTTTTAAATTTTAAAAATATTAAAAAAATTTTAAATAAAAATTTAATTCTTTTGGGAATTTTTTCAGCAGGAGGTTATATTTTTCAATTTATGGGACAAAAATATACTCTTGCAGGAAGAGCAAGTTTATTTATAAACATGTATATTATATGGGTTCCTTTAATTCTTTATTTTTTAAAAAAACAAAAATTTGAAAAGTTTTCTATAATATCAATTTTTTTATCCCTTTCAGGACTTTTTCTTTTATTTTACAAAAATCTTGGTAAATTTGAAATTGAATATGTAAAAGGAGATTTGTTAACTTTATTATCTTCTTTATCGTGGTCCTTTTATATAATAATTGCAAAAAAAATTTTAAAATTTATAAATCCTTTTGAACTTTCAGGAATTGTAATTTTATTAACAACAATTTTTCTTTTACCCTTTTCTTTAATTGATTTTAAAATTCCAAAAAATTTTGAAGGATATTATGCAATATTTCATCTTTCTTTTTTCTGCACCTTTCTTGCTTATTTTTTATACCATATTGGGCTTTCAAAAACTTCAGAATTTAAATCTTCAATATTTCTTTTACTTGAAGTATTATTTGCAGTAATGTTTTCTTTTATATTTTTAAAAGAAAAATTTACATTTATTCAAACAATTGGAGGAATCTTCATAATTTTTGGGATATTTATTGGAACAAGGAAAATTTGAAAAAAATAATTTTTTATTTTATAATTAAAAACTTATGGAGAGGTGCCCGAGCCTGGTTTAAGGGGCACGATTGGAAATCGTGCGTTCCGCCAAAAGCGGAACCGTGGGTTCAAATCCCACCCTCTCCGTTATCTTAAAGATTTTAAAAATTCAAGAAGTTTATTATAATCCATTGTATTTATAACATCTTCTTTTGTAAGCCAACCCCTTCTTGCCATCCCTATTCCAAGTTTTATCATCCATAATTGACCCAAGTGGTGTGCATCTGTCCCTATTAAAAATTTAACATTTTTTTCTTTTGCTTTTCTTAAATATATGTCATAAAGGTCCAATCTTTCATAATAGGCATTTATTTCCAGCAATTTATTATTTTTAGCACATTTTTCTATAACTGCTTCAATATCAACAGGATAACCTTCCCTTTGTCCTAAAAGTCTTCCAGTTGGATGGGAAAGACCATGAACATAAGGGTTATCAAGTGCCTTTAATATTCTATCAGTATTATCTTTTTTAAAACCTGTATGTATTGAAACAAGAATAAGGTCAATCTCTTTCAAAATTTCATCAGGATAATCAAGGGAACCATCAGGTAAAATATCAACTTCTGCACCCATTATTAAATAGCATCCTATTTTTTTATCATTTATTCTTTTAATCTCCTCAATCTTTTTCTTAATATCATCAATTTCAAGACCACCTGCATATTTTGCACTTTTAGAATGATCGCATACTGCTATGTATTCATATCCCATTTTTTTACCCCATACTGAAATTTCTTCAAGCGTCATTGTTCCATCAGAATATTTTGAATGAACATGCAAATCACCTTTTACTTCATCAAACTTTATAAGATCCGGCAATTTTCCAGAAATTGCAAGCTCTATTTCTCCTGTATCTTCCCTCATTTCAGGAGGTATCCATATAAGTCCTATACTCTTATAAACATCTTCCTCATTTTCTCCTGCAATCTTTTTATCCTCTTTAAATACTCCATATTCACTTATCTTTAAACCCTTTTGTTTTGCAATACTCCTTAAATGAACATTATGTGCTTTTGAACCTGTAAAGTATTGAAGAGCAGAACCAAATGACTCAGGAGGAATTGCTCTTAAATCAACCTGAATATTCCCTGAAAATATACAGGAACCTTTTGTATCACCTTGTGCAAGGACCCTTTCAACCCCCTTTAAAGAACAAAAAATATTAACTGCTTTTTCACTTTCTTCAGTCATAACAAGTATGTCAATATCACCAACAGTTTCCTTCATCCTTCTATAAGAACCTGCTGGAATTGCCTCAATTATCTCTTTATGAGATTTTAACTCCTCAATTATATTTTCAACAATTGGATAAACTTCACCAAGTAAAAATCTTTCTTTACCCTTTTCCCATAATTCTATACCTTTAATTATATTTTCAATTTTCTTTTCGCCCATTCCTGGTAAGCGAGCAAGGGAGCCATCCTTTAAAACCCTTTTTAAATCATTTATATCTTTTACACCAAGTTTTTTATAGGCAAGTGCAATTGTTTTTGGTCCTAAGGAAGGAATGGACATAAGTGGTAAAAGACCGGGAGGAATTTTTGAAAGAACCTCTTCTGCCTTTTTCATTTTCCCTGTTTCTATATACTCCTTTATTTTCTTTGCAATCCCCTCACCTATTCCTGGAATTTCCTTTAATTTTCCTTCTTTATATATTTTTCTCAAATCTTCTGGAAGTTCACTTATAACCCTTGCTGCCTTCCTATATGCAAGAACTTTAAATTGCATTTCCCCCAGTATTTCAAGAGCATCAGCAATTTTAAAAAATAAATCAGCAACTTCTTTATTGAAGTTATTCATCCTTATATTTTTTTAATTTTCTATAAATTGTTGAAGGATGAATCCCAAGTTTTTCTGCTGCCTTTTTAATATCTCCGTCAAATTCTTCAATCACTTTCTTTAGAAAATTGTATTCCATTTTTTTTAAATCAAAATATTCCTTCTCCATCTTTATTTCTTCAGGAATAATTTTCTCATCAATGGTTCCATTCTCTGAAAGAATAACAAGCCTTTCAATTAAATTCTCAAGTTCTCTCACATTTCCTGGCCATCTATAATTTTTCAATATTTCAAGTGCTTCTTCCTTTATCTCATATTTTCTATTCAATTTTTTTGAATAAATTTTAAGAAAATGTTTTATTAAAACTTCAATATCTTCCTTTCTTTCTCTTAAAGGTGGTATGTAAATTGGGAATACATTTAAGCGATAATATAAATCTTCTCTAAATTTTCCTTCCTGAGTAAGTTTTTTTAAATCCTTATTTGTAGCGGATATTATTCTTATATCAACTTTTTCTTCTTTTGTAGAACCAATTGGTATGAAGGAGTGGGTCTCAATTGCTCTTAAAAGTTTTGCCTGTAAAGAAAGGGGTAAATCACATATTTCATCAAAAAAAACTGTTCCACCGTTTGCAATCTCTAAAAGACCTCTTTTTGTTTCATAAGCACCTGTAAATGCCCCTTTTTTATAACCAAAAAGTTCTGATTCTAAAAGCGTTTCTGGTATTGATGCACAATTTATTGCAACAAACGGATTTTTATTTCTTCTTGACAAATTATGAATCAATCTTGCAACAACTTCTTTCCCTACCCCGCTCTCTCCATAAATTAATACAGGTGAATCAAATTTTGATGCTTTATATATAAGAGACCTTACTTCCTTTATCTTTTCACTTTCACCAACAAATGTTTCTTCAACTTTATTCCCATATAAAGGTATTTTTCTTTCAAGTGCTTTTTCAATTCTGAATATAATTTCTTCTTCTTTAAAAGGTTTTAATATAAAATCATTTGCTCCTTTCCTGAATGCTTCTATCGCCATTTCTATTGTTCCATAACCAGTTACAAAAATAAATGGAATATCAGGATATTTTTTTCTAAATTCTTCCATAACCCAAAAACCATCTTTTTGTGGCATCTTTACATCACAAATTATACAATCATAATTTTCATCAATATATTTATAAATTTCAAGAGGGTCTGAAAGAGTATCAATATGATAATATTCATCAAGGGCTATTTTGAGCCATTCTAAAATTGCCTTTTCATCATCTATTATAAGTATTTTTGCCTTTTTCATATCCTTGGAAATATAACTTTAACCTTAGTTCCTTTATTAATTTCTGAATAAATATCTATCTTTGCAAAATGAGATTCAGCAATTCTTTTTACAAGCGCAAGTCCCATTCCAAGTCCATTTTTCTTTGTTGTAAAAAATGGATTCCATATCTTATCAATTATCTCAGGAGAAATACCTTTCCCATTATCGCAAATTTCAAGAATAAAATTATTTTTATTAAATATAAGATTTACTTGAGCTTCTTTCTTCCCATCTTGCGCTTCAAAGGCATTGTTTAAAAGGTTTTTAAAAAGTAAAAGAAAAAGCTCAGGATCAATTCTATAATCCGATGACTTCCCCTTTATGTTTAATTTAATATTTTTGCCATCTTCGCCCATTTTTTCAATTTGAGCCCTTATTATTATTTCTGGATTTACTTCTTCAAATAAAGGGGTTCTTAATTTTGCATATCTTTCAAATATATCCAAAATATTCTTCATTTTTTCTACTTCTTCTTCTATAATCGATATTAATTTATCCCTTTTAAACTCATCATTTACTCTTTTTAATGTCTTTATACATCCAAGAATTGCTGATAAGGGATTTTTTATTTCGTGAGCAAGACCTGATGTTATTTCACCTATAAATGCAGCTTTTTCTTTAATTTTAAGTTCTTCTTCTTTTCTATCTGCCCTTTCTTTTTCTCTTTTTGCCCTCTTTGCAAGATAAGAGGTTAAAAGAAAAACAATATAAAAAGAGAAATTGTGAATATAAGCCTTATAGAAAACTTCTTCCTTAGATAAAATTTCCGATATCTTAAATGGGACATACCCAAAAAAATGGAGTAATAAAATGAGTGTATAAAAAATAGAAATCAAAATTGTTGTTAAAAAACCGCCTTTTATATCTAAAATTATTGTGGAAAGAATTAAAGGGATAAAATAAAGAACTGAAAAAATGCTATCATATCCACCTGTAAAGTAAACAATTGATGTTATTATTGACAAGTCAGCAAAAATTTGCATATACCATAGGGGCTTTCCAAAAGAGGTTGAAATGAAAAAGAAAAAAGACAGAAGAAAACTTGAAATTATTATCCATAAAAGGGGAAAAACATTTATATTTAATATTTTATAGAAATAAATACCAACACCTAAAATTGAAAGAACTAAAAAAGGTCTTAAAAAAATTAATAAATAAGTGAGTTCAAATTTTTTTCTTTTCAAATTGTTAGTGACTGAATTTTTCCATCAATGTAGGAATAAGTTTGAATATTGGGAGATACATCGCAATCACCATTGTTCCAACAATTCCTCCGAGAAGAACCATAATTAATGGTTCAAGGGCAGTTGTAAGTGCTTCAACTGCTGCATCAACTTCCTTATCATAGAAATCTGCAACCTTTGAAAGCATCTCATCTAAATTACCTGATTGTTCTCCAATTGCAACCATTTGAACTACAAGTGGAGGAAAAATTCTTGATTGCTCTAAGGGTTTTGAAATTGTTGAACCTTCCCTTATTGAATTTCTTGCCCTCATTATCCCATGCTGAACAACTCTGTTTCCTGTTGTTCTTGCAGTTATTTCCATTGCCTCCATAAGGTCAACACCACTATTTAAAAGGGTTGAAAGGGTTCTCGAAAATCTTGCAAGTGCATTTTTATGAACAAGAGGTCCTATTATTGGTATTCTTAAAATTACCCTATCAAGAACCTCTTTTCCACTTTGGGTTTTATACCATCCTAAAATAAGTGCAACACTTAAAATTGTGATACCAAGAATTAAAAGTATATTTCCCTTAACGAAATTACTTATCCCTATAATTATTCTTGTAAGTCCTGGAAGTTGAGCACCAAAACCTTGATATAAATCTGCAAATGTTGGTATAACAAATACAAGAAGTGCTGTGACCGCAACTATCATGACACATATAACTATTATAGGATATATCATTGCACCCTTAATCTTCCTTTGAATATCAGCCATCTTTTCAAGATATTCTGCTAATCTTGCAAGGATTTCACCAAGAGCACCTCCCTTTTCACCTGCCTCAACCATATTCACATAAAGTTCAGAAAATACCTTTTTATGCTTTCTCATTGATTCTGCAAGTGTGTATCCACCTTCAACATCTCTTGCAATCTCTCTTATTGCATTTTTCAAAAGCCTATTTTTTGTTTGTTTATATTGGGTATTTAATGCATCAAGAAGTGGTAAACCTGCTTCAAGCATCGTCCCAAACTGTTTTGTAAAAAGTGCCATTTCAGCAGTAGAAACTTTACCAAGTGTGAGGGCTTCAAGAGAAAATATTGGTTTTTTCTTTTTAAGTTCAATTACAACAGGTATTACATTCCTTTTCCTCAAAGTTGCTACAACTTCTGCCTGACTTTCTGCCTGCATTTCACCTTCAACAACTTTCCCTTCTGGGGTTGTCCCCCTATAATAGAAGAACGCCATTTTTCCTCCTTTTAAAATTTAAAGTTATATTATATCTCAAAATTTAAAAAAAGTCAAATATCTTTTGAATAAAGAAATAAAAACTTTTATAATTTTATTATGAAAAATTTAATTTTCTTATTCCTTCTTTTCATTAGCAAAGAAGAAAAATCAAAAATTGAAGAAATTTTAAAGGCAATCTCTTTAAAGATAGAGGACTTATCTTATGATAAAATATGGATAGAAGAAAAGAATTTTATGTTAGAAATATTTAAAAAAATAATGAAGGAACCCTTATACTTTCCAGAATATTTAGAGGAAACTTATAAAACTCTTGAGGAGAATTCAGAAAATTTAAGTTATATGATAAAATATTTTTTGAAACAAATTGATATAAAGGAAGAGAAAATAAATTTAAAATTTAGTGAAAAAATCGAATCAATAGATTTTCCAGATGAAAATTTAAAAGCTTTGATTGAGGAATACCTTTTTTTTATAAAAGAATATAAAAATTTTTTAAGAAAATGTATTCATCTTTCTCAAAAAGAACTTGACAGTTTTTTAATTTATTCACCTTTATTTTTTGAAGATCCAGATTATAAATCTGATGATACCTTAAAAGGTATTTTACATAGGGAAAAAAAGATATTTCCGGATACCTCCTTTAAATTTGAAGAAAAAGAAATTTTTGAAAAAATTAAGAAAATTGATTATGAAAAAATTCTCAATTATCAATTTCAAGTTTTAAAAACAATTGAAAAGATAATTTCTTTCTCTAAAAAAATTTATAAAAGTGGAATAGATTATAAAAAAATAATTGAAACACCTTATGGAAAAATTGCTTTAAATTTTAAAGAAGAAGACAATTTTTATGATGAAAATTATATTTTGATAATTGATGGAAAAGGAAATGATAAATATAAAAATATAGGAAGGGGAATAGGATTCTTAGGATTTGATCCCTTTGAAATTTTAATTGATTTTGAGGGAAATGATTATTATATATGTGAAAAAATTTTTGGAATAGGAGGAAGTTTTTTCGGAATTTCAGGAGTTTTTGATTTTAAAGGGGATGATTTTTATAAGGGAAATTATTATTCAATTGGATGTGGATTTTTTGGAATTGGTATATTAATTGATAAAGAAGGAAATGATATTTATGAAGGAAATGTATTTTCAGAGGGGGCAGGTTTTTTTGGAATTGGAATTCTCTTTGATTTTGAAGGAAATGACCTTTATAGGATATGGAATTATGGACAAGGATTAGGAAGTGTAAAAGGATATGGAATTCTTTATGATAAAAAAGGGAATGATGCCTATATTGCCTATGGAAAATTTATACATCATCCACTTTTACCCGATGAAACTCGCTCATTTGCTCAAGGATTTTCAATTGGCTTTCGTCCTTTTGCATCAGGAGGAATAGGAGTTTTAATTGATGAAGAAGGAAATGATTATTATATAGTAGAAGTTTATGGGCAAGGAACAAGTTATTTTTATGGAATTGGAATGCTTTTAGATAAAAAGGGGAATGATTTATACTCTTCCTCTGAATATGCACAAGGATGTGGAATACATCTTTCAGCAGGAATTTTAGTTGATCTTGAAGGAGACGATGAGTATATTTCAAAATTTGGTCCAGCACAAGGTGAAGGTCATGATTTAAGTGTTGGAATACTTATTGATAAAAAAGGAGATGATTTCTATAAGGTTTCAGGGGGACAAGGAATAGGATTAACAAATTCTGTAGGAATATTTATTGATTCTGATGGAAACGATATTTATAATACTTATGAAAAGGAAATTGGACAAGGAAGTGGAACATGGACAAGGGGATTTTGTGGAATAGGAATATTCATAGATTTAAAGGGAAAAGATATTTATCCAAAAGAAATTGAGGATAAAAATATTTCCATCTGGATTAAGGGAAAATACGGAATTGGATATGATATTGATTCATCAAAAGTTTTATATCCTGAAAAAGAAGGGAAAGATACTTTATTATCGGATACAACAAATGTAAAAAAACTTTTTGAAATAGCATCTTTATGGGAAGTTGGTGAAAATAAAATTAAAGTGAAAAAAGCAAGAGAGATTCTTTCAAATAAAAAAGAGGAAGCAATAAAATTTATATTTGAAAATAAGATAAATACAATTAATTCTCTTGAATTGAGGGCAATTGCTCATGTTTTTAAAAATAATAAGGAAATTGCTAAGGAATATATCTTGAAAAATTTAAATTCTAAAAATGATACAATAAGAAGAAATGTAATATATTTGGCAGGTGAAGCAGAAATTGAAGGAGTATCTGAATCAATTGGAAATTTATTAAAAGAAGAGAAAAATGAAAGAATTAAAAGGATGATAATTTATTCCTTATGGAAATTAAAAAATAAAAATTTTATTAAAGAAATAAAGGAATGTTTTAAAACAAAGAATGAGCCCCTTAAAATATCTGTTTGTGAATATTTCCAAAATATAAAAGATAGTTCTTCAATTTCTTTTTTAATAGATGTTATAAAAAAGGAAATTGGTGTTATAAGATATGCTGCCGAATCTGCACTTATTTATCAAGGTAAAGAAGGAGAGAAAAAAATAATTTATGCTTTAAAAAATGAAAAGGACGCAATTATAATTTCTCATTTTTTAAGAATATTACCAAAGATTTCCAATTCTATTTTAACTAAAAAAATAATTTTAGAATATTTAGATTCTCCTTATTGGTTTTTAAGGGGAATTGCTGTAAATGGACTTGGTAAAATGAAAGAGGAAGGAATAAAGGAAATTTTGAAAACAAGAATTTTAACAGAAGAAAATGTTTTTGTTAGAAGGGAAATTGAAAAAATAATTAAAAATTAATTATAATAATTAATTATGGAAAAAAAATATAGATTAAAAGTGGGAATTTTTACAATTATTGCAATTTTTCTTGTCATAGGAAGTTATATGTGGTTTACAGAATTTAGATTAAGTTTAAAAAGATATCATTATACAGCAATTGTTGATGATGCTTCATGGCTTGAAAAGGGAGATATTGTAACATTAATGGGAGTTAATAAAGGGAGAGTTGAAAAAATAGACATTGAAGGGGACAAAGTTGTTATAAAATTTTTTGTAGATGATGTTAAATTAAGGGAAGGAGTAAAAGTATTTGTGGAAAATCAGGGATTTTTGGGGAGAAAAAGATTGATGATAAAACAAGGGAGGGGAAAGGAACTGCCAAATGGTTCAACAATTTATGGAAGCACAATACCTGACCTTGGTGACCTTGTAAGGGAAGGAGGAGAAATAATAGATACTTTAAAAAAAATTTTGAATTCAGTAAATAAATTTTCAAAGGATGCAGATAATGCATTAAATGAATTAAAAGAAAATATTATTCTTTTATCTTATGATTTTAAAAATACAAGTGAAAATTTAAGAGAATTTTTAAAAAAGGGAGAAGGGGTTGAAGATTTGATAAAAACTTTGAATAATATTCTTTATAAATTTGATACATTATCATTTTATTTGGGAAAAGGCGAAGGAACTCTTTCTAAAATAATAAAGGATGAAAGTTTATATAAAAAGGTTGATTCCCTTTTAACCTCTATAAATTTACTTATAAAGGATATAAATAAAAATCCTAAAAAATATTTTAAATTTTCAATATTTTAATGCAATTTGTTTGCCAAAATTGTGGATATGTTTCCTTAAAATGGCTTGGAAAATGCCCTTCATGTGGTGAATGGAATACATTTGTAGAAGAAATAGTTTCAAAGAAAAGGGAAGAAAAGGAATTTAAAAAGCCAATTCCCCTTTCTCTTTCAAAAAAAGAAAGTGATATAAGAATAAAATTTGGATTTCCTGAAATTGATAGAATTTTTGGTGGCGGAATGGTAAAAGGTGGTTATTATTTACTTGGAGGAGAACCTGGAATAGGAAAATCAACACTTCTTTTACAGATTGGAAATATACTTGCAGAAAAAGGATATAAAATTTTATATGTATCAGGGGAAGAATCTTATTCTCAGATAAAAATGAGGGCAGAAAGATTAAATATAAATAGTGAAAATATTTTTTTAATGTGTGAAAATGAGGTTGAAGGAATAAAGGAAGGAATAAGGGAAATTAAACCAGATATTGTTATTATAGATTCAATACAAACAATATATTCTCAGGATTTTGCTTCTTCTCCTGGAAGTATAACACAGATAAGGGAATGTGGTGAAAAGCTTTTGAGATTAACAAAAGAAAATGAAATAATAACTTTTGTTATAGGACATGTTACAAAGACAGGTGAAATAGCAGGACCAAAAGCCCTTGAACATATGGTTGATGCTGTTTTTTATCTTGAAGGTGAAGAAACTGGAAATTTTAGAATTTTAAGAAGTGTAAAGAATAGATTTGGAAATATAAATGAAATAGGAATATTTGAAATGACAGATAAAGGATTAAAAGAAGTAAAAGAAATAGAGATGTTTTTTTTGAATAAGGATTTTGAAACACCTGGCAGTGCTGTTGTTTCAGTTATCCAGGGTTCAAGAATTGTATTTGTTGAAGTTCAATCACTTGTAACAAAAACATTTTTCCCTCTTCCGAAAAGAGAAGTAGGAGGATTTGATATAAGAAGGTTATCCCTTTTAATTGCTGTGATGGAAAAAAGATTAGGAGTTCCCTTTTATAAATATGATGTTTATTTAAATGTAACAGGGGGAATAAAAATTTTTGAAACTTCATGCGACCTTGGAGTTTGTGTTTCCCTTCTTTCTTCAATGAAAAATATAAAAATTTCAAAGGAAAATTTATTTATAGGGGAAGTTGGACTTGGAGGGGAAATTAGACCTGTTAATCTTATAAATTTAAGAATAAAGGAAGCACAAAGGAAAGGATTTAAAAGATGTTTTATTCCAGATCAAGAAATTGATAATTTAAATATTGAAATTTTTAAAATTAAAAAAATAGAAGAAATAATGGAGATTTTAAAATGAAAAAAGTTGAAAAAATTCTTGAAAAGACAAATATGATTTTAAAAGGGCATTTTTTATTAACATCAGGACTTCATTCTGATACATATTTTGAAAAATTCCGACTTTTCCAATATCCAGAATATCTTGAAAAGTTAATAAAAATTTCTAAAAAATTTTTAAAAGATTTGGAATTTGATTATGTGGCTGGTGGTGAAAAGGGTGGTTTTTTTGTTGCCTATGAAATTGCAAGACAATTTAAGAAAACTGCTTTTTATCTTGAAAAATCAGAAAATAAATTTTTAATAAAAAGAAACTTTGATAAGATAGAAAAGGGTAAAAAAGTTTTGATTGCAGATGATGTCCTTACAACAGGACAATCAATTTCAGAAATATTAAAAGAAGTTTCAAAAGATTTTGTAATTTCAGGAATATTTGTTATAATTGATAGAAGTGAAAAGGATATAAACTTTAATGTTCCATTATTCTATTTATATAAAAAAAGTATAAAAAATTTTTTACCAGAAGAATGCCCTTTATGTAAAAATAATATTCCCATCATTCGCCCTGGAAGTAAATAATTTATGGAAGGACAATTTCTGCTAACTTTGGAAGATTTTTTTTCAAAAATTCCCTTGCCATCTCCTTAACCTCTCCTGCACTTTGAAGTTCTAAAACTTTTCTTGCAAGTTCCTTTGTTTTTCTATATTCAATTTTAGTAACAATTTCCCTTACAAAAGGAATATCTGATGGATGAACAGAAAGTTCATCAATTCCAAGCCCCATAAGAATAACTGCACCAAGTGGGTCAGAAGCAAGTTCTCCACAAACACAAACCCTTTTTCTGAATTGGTGTGCACCTTTAACAATACTATATACCATTTTAAAAACTGCTGGATGAAAATCATTGTAAAGATAAGCAACATTTGGATTTGCTCTATCAACACCAAAAAGATATTGAGTTAAATCATTTGTTCCTATGGAGAAAAAGTCCACATAAGGAGCAATCTTTTCAGTCATAATTGCAATACCAGGTGTTTCAACCATTATTCCAACAGCAATATAATTATCAAAAGGAACCCTTTCAACTTTCAATTCTCTTTTTAATTTTTCTATATATTTTTTAATTGCGGTAATTTCTTGAAAAATTGTAACCATTGGTAAAAGTATTCTCACATTTCCCATACTTGATGCTTTAAGAATTGCCCTTATCTGTGCCCTAAGTATTTCCTTTTCTTTCATCAAAAACCTTATTCCCCTTGTTCCAAGAAATGGATTCCTTTCTGAATAACCTGGATAGTATCTACCCGCTCCAACATCTAATAATCTTACTACGAGTGGGTCAGGAAAAATTTCTTGTGCACATAATTGATAAATCTCTGCCTGATAATTTTCATCCCTCCATTTAATTGGATCCCAAATTGCTATCTCTGTTCTAAAAAGCCCTACCCCTTGTCCATCATATTTTTTAATTATCTTTATATCTTCAGGCATGCTTATATTTCCAAGAACAGCAATCTTTTTCCTTTCCTTAGATTTTGGTGGTCCTTTTTTAATGAACCTATCAATTAAAATTTCAATATTTTTTATTTTTCTTTCATATTGTTCAATTAAAGATTTTGAAGGTTGTACTATAAATTTGGAATTAAATCCATCTAAAATTGCCTCATCTCCATTCTTAACTTCTTTTAAAATATCTTTAACTCCACAGATCATTGGAATTTCAAGTTCTCTTGCAAGAATAAGTGTATGGGAACTTGGGCCACCTTTTTCTGTTACAACACCAATTGGCTTTTTATTTTTTAATTCAAGAATATCAACGGGTAATAAATCTTTTGTAACAATTATTTCACCTGGATTTGCTGATATAAAATCTCCATAACCCTGCATCTCAAGTATCACCCTTTTACCAAGATACCTTATTTCATTTGCCCTTTCTCTAAAAATTTCATTATCTGATTCCTCTATCTTCCTTAAAAATTCTTCAAGTGTTTCAAAAAATGCCTTTTCTGCCCTTATTTTTTCTTCCTCTATTTTATTCTTAACCTTTTTAACAAATTCATTATCTTCAAGCATCATAATTTGGGCATCCAAAATTTTCGAAATCTGTCCTCTCCATCCATAGGAAATCTTTTTCCATTCATTTATTATTTTCTTTCTTGCTTTCTCAAATTTCAAATACTCTTCCTTTACATTTATAAAGGGCTTGTAATCAATCTCAAACTTCTCAGCATCAAATATCCTTATTTTTCCAATTACAATTCCTTTTGAAGAACAAATTCCTTCAAAAATTTTTTCCTTCATTTTTCACCAAACCCATTTTTAACAAGGTTTGTAAGTGCCTCAATTGCCTCATCTTCATCAGGACCCTCTGCTTTTATAATAAGTGTGCTACCACACTCTGCTACAAGCATTAAAAGACTCATTATACTTTTTCCATTAACAATCATACCATCCTTTTCAACAAGTATTTTTGATTTAAATTTTTCAGCGGTTTTAACAAATAAAGATGCGGGTCTTGCATGAAGTCCTAAGGTATTTGGAATAACTACCCTTACCTCCTTCACTTTTCTTCTTTAAATCTATTTTCAAGTTTTTTCAAAACATCAGGTAAAGTTGTATATTCCATTTCTTCCATTCCCAATCTATGTGGTTCAAAAGGACCCATCCTTCTTATATAATCAGCAATTTCCTGCGCCCTTTTTCTTGCTAAATCAAAGGCAGGATCATCAAAAAGGTCCCTTGGTCCTACAAGTTTTGCATTTTTTATTTGAAATCCAAGAGCACAAACCCTTGGTGGACCATCAAACCTTGTGCAATTTGCTTCTTTAATTGAAACAGGCATAAGTGGTCCCCAATGGGAGCCCCTCATCCATCCTGCAACCATATGTGCTAATGAAAATGGTTCAAGAACCTCACCAACAGCAGGAAAACCACTTTGAGTCCTTACAATAAGAACAGGGTCATCTTTACCCACATATCTTCCTGCAATTAATGAAAGCCTTTGAACAGAGGCAACTGCTGCTATAACCCCATCATATCTTTTTACTTCTTTAATAATATAATTTTCAACAGCACCTATAAGGGATAAAAGGTCATACATCTCTTCAGGACATTTTAGTTCAACAACAAGTCCTTTTTTAACATCTAAAACTTTAAATATAAAACCAGGATGAATTTTTGGATCAATTACAAGTCCTGCTGTATTAAAGGGGTCAGCAAATATTTTGAAAAGAGGTAAATTCCATGCACCTGGGGAAGTTTTATCAGCCATAAATATAATTATTGGTTCAGAAGGTCTTTCTTCTATTTCCATTTCAGCAACACCGGGTCCCATTCCTTTAACATTTCCTGAAAATGCTTCTGAAAGTATATCCTGACCTGCACCATAAAGTCCCATATCCTCTGCTATTTTTGCACATGCCTTAAAAATTTCCCATGCAAGCCCATGTATTTCAGAATTATCAACTCCTTTTGTATGTGTCATTATAAGCTGTAAGTCATCACCAACAGATGTAACATGATAATCAACTATTATTCCTTTTTCTTTTGCTTCAAATAATCTTTTTTCACCTTCTTCTATCAAAGCGGGATGCATTCCAGAATGTCCTACATACCCTCCTATATCCGCCTTTATGACCGAAATTGTAGTTTTCACTTTTATCCTCCTTTTTAAAAAAAAGATTTTAATTATAAAGGTAAATTTAATTTTAGTCAAGGGATATTTTTCTTTATAATTATAAAAATGATAAAGGTAGTTATTTTTGACCTTGATAATACATTAGTAGATTTTTATAGAATGAAAGAGGAAGCAATAAAGTATGCTGTTGAAGCAATGATTGATGCTGGACTAAAAATGAAAAAGGAAATTGCATATAAGAAAATATTTGAAATTTATGAAAGGGAAGGGATTGAAGACCAAAAGATTTTTGATAAGTTTTTAAAAGAAAATTTTGGTGAAATAGATTATAAAATATTGGCTGCTGGGATAGTTGCTTATAGAAAGGCAAAAAGTGCTTCACTGATCACTTATCCAAATACACAATATACTTTAATAACACTCATTAAAAAAGGGATAAAACTTGGAGTTGTTACAGATGCTCCAAGAATTCAGGCATGGACCCGTCTTGTCCAGTTAAATTTACACCATTTTTTTGATATTGTTATAACATTTGATGATACAGGAAAAACAAAACCATCAGAAGAACCCTTTATCCTTGCCCTTAAAAAATTAAATGCTCTACCTCATGAGGCAATAATGGTTGGGGATTGGCCTGAAAGGGATATACTTGGAGGAGCAAAAATTGGAATGAAAACAGTTTTTGCAAGATACGGTGATATATTTGGAACAAAGGAATCAGGTGCAGATTTTGAAATAAACGATATTTCAGAATTGATTGATATAATAGATAGACTGAATGAAAATAGGGATTGATATTGTGAATAATAAAAGAGTTAAAAAAATTTATGAAAGATATGGAGAAAGGTTTTTAAAAAAGGTCTTTACGGATGAAGAAATAAATTATTCAATGAAAAGGAAAAACTTCATAGAATCACTTTCTGCAAGGTTTGCTGTAAAAGAGGCATTTTTAAAGGCAATTGGAAAGGGATTGGGGGAAATAAGTTTAAAGGAAATTGAAGTAAGAAGAGAAAAGGGGGCACCCCTTTTAAAAGTTTATGGAAAGGCAAAAAAGATTTTAGGAAATAAAAAGGTTGAAATATCAATAACTCATGATAAAGATTATTCAATAGGTGTATGTATAGTATATGAAGATAGAAGATAGGAAAAAAAGATTTTATGAAATAAGGAAAAGGGTTGAAAGTGGTGAAAGTTATGAGAATGTTAAAGAGGATTTAAAAAAACTTTATTTAGAGATAAAAAATGAAATAGATTCTTTAAAGGAACTTCTTGATGAAATAAAGGAATTTACATTAAAGATAAAGGAAAGAAAGGAAGAAGTTAAAATATATGGAGATGCTAAAAATCTTATTCAAAGATTAAGGGGAATAACAGAAGTTGATTTAACAACATTTATTGATAAGGGGTGGAATGCAATTGCAAAGGGAAACTATGAAGAGGCAATTAAAATTCTTGAAAGGGCAAAAGAAATTTCTCCTAACAATACAAAAATTTTAACTTTGCTGGGATGGGCATATACGCAGATTGGAAATTATGATGAAGCATTAATGTTGTATCAAAAGGTTTTAACAATTGAACCAGAAAATACACTTGCTATGAAGGATTTAGGTTATATATGTTATAAAAAGGGAATATATGGTGAAGCAATTGAACATTTTGCAAAAGTTTTAAAAATGAACAATAATCCTACTGCAACCCTTTATACTTTATATTATATGGGTCTTGTATATTTAGATAGAGAAATGTATGATGATGCTGAAGAATTTTTTAAAAAAGCAATAGAAAAAGGGCCAAATTTGCAGGAAGCATATTATTATCTTGCAATAACATATGAAAGAAAAGGGAACCTTGAGGAAGCAAAAAAATATTTAAGAAAAGTAATAGAAATAAATCCTGACACAAAAATAAGTAAAAATGCAATGGAGAAATTAGAAATTTATGCTTATTGAAGAATATTTTGGATTTAAAAAACATCCCTTTTTAAATACAAGCGATTTAGAATTTTTATTCTGGAGTAAAGAATTTAAAGAAGGATATGCAAGGCTTTTATATTCAATAATTGAATCAAAAACAGGGCTTTCTTTAATACTTGGAGAAATTGGATGCGGTAAAACAATGCTTTGTAAGGCACTTCAAAAAGATATTGAGGAAAGAAATTTGAAGGTATGCCTAATTGAAAATCCCTTAATCTCACCAAAGGAATTCTTAATTAATTTAATTTTAAATTTTTTTAATGAAGAAATAAAAGGAACAAGGGCATATTTATTTAAGGAAATTGAAAAAAGGGTAAAAAAAGAAGATAAAGGTTATGTTGTTTTGATTGATGAAGCACAGATTTTATCTTCAAAAATTTTTGAAGAAATAAGACTTTTATTAAATATTGAAAAAAAAGAAGGAAAAATTTTAAATGTTGTCCTTTTTGGACAAATGGAGTTAAAGAAAAAATTAAAAAAAGAAAATGCTTTAAAACAAAGGATTGGAATAAGTTATACACTTTTACCTTTAAATAAAGAAGAAACAAGAGAATATATTAATCATAGGTTAAAAGTTGCTGGAAAAGAAGAAGAGATATTTAATGAAAGGGCAATTGAAGAGATATATAATTTTACAAATGGTGTTCCAAGACTTATAAATATAATTTGCTCAAACTCTCTTTTTGCAGGACTTATGAGAGATAAAAAGAAAATTGATGAGGAAATTGTTAAAATCGTAGTTGAAGATTATAAAAGAAATTTGGAATAAAAGGTTACATTTTTTACAAAAAAGAAACACATTAAAAAATAAAAATATTAAAAATGAATAAAAATTTTTGGCATAAATTTTTCATATATAAAATAGGAGGTGAAAGATGAAAAAGGGATTTACAATAATTGAACTCCTTGTTGTAATAACAATAATAGGAATATTTATAGGACTTTCAATCCCAATTTTTAGAAGCATTGGTAAAGAAAGTTTGTCAAGTAATGTATACAGTTTTGCACAAACATTAAAAAGCATAAGGGAAACAGCAATTATAAGGAATATGGAAGCACAAGTAATTTTTGACCCTGTTGCAAGGAGATATTCTATTTTATATGGAAACGAAGCACTAAAAACCTTTGATGTCAACTTTTCATTCTCACCCGGTAGAGCAACCATTGCAACACCTGAATGTGGTGGTGGGGCACCTGATCCTGACGGAATTCAATTCCCTGATAATAAATTGATATTTGACCCAAAGGGATTCGTAAGAGCAGCAGGAGCAATTTATATATCAAGTTCAGGAGAAACTTATGGAATTGGTGTAGCAATTTCAGGAAGAATAAAAGTATGGAAATGGGGGGGTGGAAGATGGTATTAAGAAAAGGATTTACACTCATTGAACTTATGGTAACAATCGTTATATTAGCACTTATGTTTACAGGACTTTTGCAAATGGTATTCTTTGGAATGGAAGCAGATATTGCAGTAAGAAATAGGATTTTTGCACAAGGTCTTTTATCTGAACAGGTTGAGAATTTAAGAACAATATCAGAAAATGATCCATTATGGGGTAATGATGGAGATAATAACGATTTAGATGATATTTCAAATCCTGATTTTGGACCAGACTCAATCCTTTATGGAGAATTTATCTTTGAAGTGGTTAGAAATGTTGCTGATGATATTCCAGCTCAAAATATGAAAACATCAAGAATTCACATTTTATGGAATAGGAGAAATCAAAGAATATCTCAAGATGTTGTTATATGGACGGGGAGGTGAAAATGAAAAAGGGATTAACAATTGTTGAACTTCTTGTAGCATTAACAATTTTTGGTATTGTTCTTGGAGCAATTCTTTCAATATATTTTTATCAACAGAAAAGGGCAACATATGTAGAGGAGACAACAGTTATGCAAACAGATGCACAAATCGCCTTTGAACTTATAAAAAGGGATATAATGCATGCTGGACTTTGTTTACCAATAGGAAGGATGCCAGTTCAGGGTATAAATGGAGGAGCAAATTCACCTGATGAAATAACACTTTATGGGGTTGCATTTTTTGCAGAACTTTCAAGAGTTAGATGGAATCCAATAATAGGACTTTCAATGGGAGGGATTATCATATGTAAAAATTGGAATAATCCTCAAAGGGATATAAATACAGGTGATACTGTCATAATACTTTCAGAATTCAAAAATCTTCTTTATCCACAATTAACTCTTTTTGTAACAGGTGTAAGTATTGACCCTGAAGGGAGAAGAATAATAAATTTAAATCATCCTGTAAATGTTAATGCAGGAGGATTTTTAGTAAAAGTTACTGGTGATATTTACCAGGTGGGTGTAAGATACTGGCTTGACCAACAAAATAGAAGATTAATGAGAAACAACAATATATTTCTTGAAAATGTTGAAGATTTTCAAGTTGCTTATGGATATGATTGGAATCATGACAGTATAGTTAGTGAGAATGAATTTAGAAATGATTTACAAGGCCTTACTCCAGATTCTCTTTATACAAGACCTTTTATGATAAGGGTAAATATTTTGGTAAGAACTGAAAAAGGAATCGGTGGGTTTAGATATCCTTTAAGACAAATAAATATTGAAGATAGAATTATAAATTTAAGTGAATTTGAAAGAAAATATAATAGAATAATTTTAAGAGGAATTGTTTTTCCAAGAAATTTAAAAGGAGGTTAAAATGAAAAGGGGAATTGTTATGGTTGTTACAATAATTGTTTTAATGTTAATTTTAATTGCAGGTTCTCTTGCTCTTTTCCTTGTTTCAAAAAGCATATATGTAACAGGTGCCCAACAAAGAGGATATACCGCATTTCAAGCAGCAGAAGGAGGAATTGAAAGGGGAATGCAACTTGTTGATATAAATTTTAAAGAGGGAAATGTAAATATACCACCTGAAAATATAAATATAAGTGGTTATGATGTGCAAGTTAGACCAGAATTTATTGGTGTTTTTACACAGGCAGGTGCTGCAATTGAATTTGCAGTTGGTTATCTTGGATATGGTATTGCTGCATCAAAAGGTGGTTCATATCATTTATATTCAATATTTTCAGATGCAGGAAGGGAAAGAGGAGCACAAAGCAATTTAGAAACTGTTCAAAAGAAGGTTATTGGATTTGAATAAAAGGAGGTGATTTATGAAGAAGTTATTTATAATTTTTTTAAGTGGAATAATTTTTAAGGTGATCTCCCAAAATATGCCCTGCTGTGCACCACCTGAAGTTGCAAATGTTGTTAAGCCAAACATTTTAATTGTATGGGATATAACAGGAAGTATGAAATGGAGGGCAGCATGGGGTCTTGATAATGGTCATTATAATCCAAATAGAATATATTATGGATACTTTCATCCTGATTCAATTTATACATATGTAAGTAATGAATGGAGAGCAGTTGGATATAATCCTGACCATTCTTTAAACACAACAAATTTCAACTTTGATAATGATAGATATCTTGGAAACATTTTAAACTGGGGTGTTATGTCAAGAAATGATGTTGCTAAAAAGGCATTAACAGGAGGAGCAGGACAACCAACACAGGCAATTGATAAA
>CAZUSI010000009.1:0-12914 GCA_964623395.1 uncultured bacterium
ATTAATTTCTCCGGCCACCATACCGGGGGGGAAACACCCGTTCCCATTCCGAACACGGAAGTTAAGCCCCCCAGGGCCGATGGTACTATACCCGCAAGGGTATGGGAGAGTAGGTCGTGGCCGGGGGTTTTAAAATTATGGATATTCTTTTATTTTTCTTTTTCCCATTTCTTTCCCTTTTTTTAATTTTTTTAATTCCTTCAAGATTCAAAAATTTTATCTTTCTATTCAGTATATTTCTTATTTTAATTCATTTCTCTTATTTCCTTTATTTTATTTTTAAAAATGAAATCCCTTTTTTTCAAAAAATAGGATGGATAAAATTTTTTAACATAAACCTTTCCTTTTATATTGATAATTTAAGCATCTCTTTAATAATTTTAAATTTTATAATTTTTATTACAGGCCTTCTATTTTCAATTAAAGAAATTGAGGAAAGAGTGAAGGAATTTTTAATATGGTGTTTTTTACTTTTAGCAGGAATAAATGGTGTATTTATTTCATCTGATTTGTTTTTATTCTTTTTATCATGGGAATTTATGTTAATTCCGATGTTCTTTATAATTAAGGATTGGGGATATGAAAAAAGGGAATATGCCTCCTTTAAATTTTTAATATATACGATGACAGGTTCTTCATTTTTAATAACAGGTATTTTAATAACTGTTTTTTATTTTAAAAATTTAAAGGGTTTTTTCTCCTTTGATATTTTTGAAATTTCAAAAATTTCTTTACCTTACAATTTAGAAAAAATTCTTTTCTTTTTATTCATAATTTCCTTTTTAATAAAAATTCCCTTATTCCCTTTCCATACTTGGCTTCCTGATGCCCATACACAGGCACCTTCCTTTGGCTCTGCTATTTTAGCAGGTATTCTTTTGAAAACAGGTGCTTATGGTATTTTAAGAATAATTTTGAATTTCTTTCCAAATTTTTCAAAAGAAATTAAAGATATTATAATAATTCTTTCTTTATTCAATATAATTTATTCTCCTTTAATGGCAATTGTTCAAAAGGACTTAAAAAGATTAATTGCATATTCAAGTATAGGTCATATGGGATTTATAACTGTTGGCATATTTACATTTGAAAAAGAGGGTATCCAAGGGAGCATATTTCAAATTTTTAATCATGGAATTACAATATCTGGTTTATTTATGATTGCAGGTGCAATATATAAAAGGAAAGGGACAAGGGAGATTGAAAAACTTGGCGGTCTTGCCTCAAAAATCCCCATTCTTTCTTTTATTTTTGCCCTATTCATGCTTTCAGGAATAGGTCTTCCAGGACTTAACAATTTTGCAGGAGAGTTTCTAATAATCTATGCCTTATTTAAAAATAATGTTTTTGTTGCAATGATAAGTTTAATAGGAATTATTTTAACATGTGCCTATTTTCTTACTGCATATAGGAAATCAATATTTGGAGAATATAAGGGAGAAGAAATAAGGGATTTAAGAATAAATGAAATTCTTTCATTTATCCCCCTTATATTTTTAATATTTTATCTTGGTCTTTATCCAAAAATATTTTTAGAAAATTTTAAGGAAATAACTTTATGGAAATAAAAATTTTTTCAACAGAAATTTTTGTTTTTTCAGGAATATTTTTAAGTTTGTTATTTTTTTTATTTTCAAAAAGGATTTTTTATTTTTATCTTATCTCTATTCTTTCACATTTAATTTCAATTTTTTCAGAGTTTTATCTTTTAAAAAATAAGGTATCAGGAGAAATTTATTTTTTAAAATTTTCCTTTGAAGGGGAAGTTTTATCAATAATTTTAATTTTTTCTTCCTTAATATCAATTTTCCTTTTCTTAGATTATTATAAAAAAGAAATTATTAAAAGGGAAATTCCCTTTTTAATTTTAAATTCCCTATTAGCAATTTTAATCCTCATAAAATCCAATAACCTTTTTATTTCATTTCTTGCAATAGAATACCTTTCTATTACAATTTATTCAATGATTATTTCCTTTAAAGAATGTGAGCTTGGAATAGAAGCACTTTTAAAATATTTTATTCTTTCCTCCTTTTCCTCTTTATTAATCCTTTTTTCTCTTTCAATCCTATATTTAAATTCATCAAACCTTAATTATCATTTTTTAATGGAAAAGGAATTCTATCCCCTTCATCTTTTAGGAATTATATTTTTATTTGCAGGACTTTCCTTTAAACTTCTTTTTGTTCCTTTCCATCTATGGACACCTGATATATTTGAAGCCCTTCCTTTTCCTTTCATATCATATATTTCTGTGGTTCCAAAAATTGGTATGTTTGGTTTCCTTTATTTTCTTCATGAAAATTTAAACTTTGATGTTCTTTATATAGGAATTATATCAATAATTACAGCTTCTATTGGGAATATAAGTGCTTTAATTGAAAGAAAATTAAAAAGGGTTTTTGCTTTTTCAACTGTTGCCCATTCAGGTTATATTTTACTTCCCTTCCTTTCAAAATCAAAAGTTCTATTTGATGCCTTAATATTTTATTTACTTATTTATTCAATAATGCAATCGGGAATTTTTCTTTTATTACAAAACCTTAAAGATGAAAATGTTAAAATTGAAGATTTAAAAAACAAAACTTCTTTATCCTTTTCCTTCTTTTCTTTAATATTTCTTTTATCCCTTACAGGAATTCCACCAACAGGTGGATTTTATGGAAAATTTTATATATTCTCTCTTTGCATAAATGAAGGATATATATTTTATGTTCTTATTGCCTTTTTAAATTCAGTTATATCTGCTTATTATTATTTGAGAATTGCAGGTGAAATCTTTAAGGGAAAGGAAAAAATAAATTTAAGTATTCTTTCAAATATTTTGATTGTTTTATTAACTTCTCTTATAATATTATTTGGAATTTATCCTGAGTTTATAAATATTGTAAAATGATAGTTTCAAGAAAAGAAATTAAAAAAATTTCAAGGAAATTAAAAAAAGAGGGTAAAAAAATAGTTTTTACAAATGGATGTTTTGATTTAATTCATAAAGGTCATATTTATCTTTTAAGAGAGGCAAAAAAATTGGGCGATGTTTTAATTGTTGGAATAAATAGCGATAAATCAGTTAAAAAGATTAAAGGAGAAAAGCGCCCTATTTTGAAAGAAGGAGAAAGAACCTTTATAATAGATAATATAAAAGGAGTTGATTATGTGGTTTTATTTGATGAAGAAACACCAGAAAAACTTATTAAAGAAATTTGCCCTGATTTCCTTGTTAAAGGAGGTGACTATAAGAAGGAAGAAGTTGTTGGAAAAGAATTTGTGGAGAAAAGTGGAGGGAGGGTCATAATAATTCCTTACCTTAAAAATTTTTCAACAACTAAATTGATAGAAAGGATTAAAAATGAATGAACTAAAAAAATTTTTAAATGAAGAACAATTTAAAGCAGTTACCCATAAAGAAGGTCCTGCCCTTGTCCTTGCAGGTGCAGGAACAGGTAAGACAAGGGTATTGACTTATAGAATTTATTATCTTGTTAAGTATAAAAATATAAATCCAGAAAACATTTTTGCAACAACATTTACAAATAAAGCAGCAGATGAGATGAGAGAAAGGATAAATTTCCTTTTAGGGAAAGAGATAAAAGGAATATGGCTTGGGACATTTCATTCTTTAATACTCAGAATATTGAGAAAATATGCGGACAGAGTTGGTTATCTTCCCTATTTTTCTGTTTATGATAGAGAAGATCAGAAAAATTTATTGAGAGAGATAATGAAAAAGGAAGGGGAGAGCATAAATTTTATGCTTCACAGAATTTCAAGAATAAAAATAGGTGTTGAAGAAGTTGAAAATGAAAAGGAAGGAGAGATACTCATAAAATATAATAGAAAACTTAAGGAAGCAAATGCAATGGATTTTGACGATATACTCCTTTACGGTGTTTATCTTTTTGAAAATTATGAAGATGTAAGAGAAATATATTCTTCGCGCTTTAAACATATTCTTGTTGATGAATTTCAGGATACAAATTATGTTCAATATAAGTTTTTAAAATTGATTTCATCAAAGTATAGGAATTTGTTTGTTGTTGGTGATGAGGATCAGGCAATTTATAAATTTAGAGGAGCAAATCCAGAAAATATTATGGAACTTAGAAATGATTTTAAAGATTTAAAAATTTATAAACTTGAGGAAAATTATAGGTCAACAGGAAATATTTTAAAGGCAGCAAAGGAGGTTATAGAAAAGAATAAGATAAGAATTGGTAAAAATCTTTATACAAAAAATGGAGAAGGAGAAAAAATAGAAATAATAGAAACATATGATGAAAGAGAAGAGGCAGAAAAGGTCTATGAGATAATAATGAAGGAAAAAAGAAAGTTGAATGAGTTTTTAATTCTTTACAGAACAAATGCACAATCAAGACCCTTTGAAGAAGTTTTTATAGCTAAAAATCTTCCTTATAGGGTTATAGGTGGAATACATTTCTTTGATAGAAAAGAAATAAAGGATTTGCTTTCTTATTTATATGTGATAACAAATCCAAAAGATGATATAAGTTTTAAAAGAATTATAAATGTTCCACCAAGAGGATTTGGAGAAAAAAGGATACTCTTTTTAGAAAAGATGGCTAAAAGGAAAAATTTATCACTTTTTGAGACACTTCTTTCTCTTAATAAAGATGAAATTCCGTTAAATTATAGGAAGGAATTCCTTAAAGCAAGGGAGCTCTTTGAATATTTAATTGAAATCATAAAAAATAAAAATATTTATGATGTTTTAGAAGAACTTGTTAAAAAAATTAATTATTTTGATTATTTAAAAACACTTTGTAAGGACGAGAAGGAGTATGAAGAAAAATATTCTCATGTTATGGAACTTTTTGCATCTACAAAGGAATTCTGTGAAAGGAGTGAAGATAAATCAATAATTTCATATCTTTCACAAATCTCTGTTAAAACTGATGCTGATGAATATGATGAGAAAAGGGGGGTTATTTCCCTTTTAACTGTTCACAATGCAAAAGGTCTTGAAGCACCATGCGTAATAATTACAGGATGCGAGGATGGAATATTTCCCCATAAGGCAGCTTTTGATTCTGATGATGAACTTGAAGAGGAAAGGAGATTGTTTCATGTTGCAATGACAAGAGCAAAAGAGAAATTATACATTCTTTATGCAAGAAGTAGGTTTGGGAGAGGCAAGGGATTTTTAGAACCAAGTAGATTTTTATTTGATATTCCTGAAGATACTTATATATGGAAGAATAAACCTGATATTACAAGAAAAACAGAATTTGAAAAAGGGGAGAAGGTTTTTCATCCTGTATTTGGAATAGGTGAGATAATTGATATTTATGATGGAAAGGCTGAAATTCTCTTCTATAAACAAGGTGTAAAAAAGATTGTTCTTGAATATGCAAAAGATATGAAGAAAATATGAATGAAAATATTAGATAAGTATCTTTTTAAAGAATTCCTTAAATATTTTATAATTTTTTTATTTGGCGTTATACTACTTTATATAATTGTTGATTTTTTTGAAAAGATTGATAGATTTTTAAAGGCAGAAATTCCCTTCTTTATCCTTTTAAAATATTATTTTTATCAAATTCCTGACCTATACACACTTCTTTTACCTGTCTCTTTGCTTTTAACCCCATTTTTTTCCATAGGAAACCTTGCAAGGAGAAAAGAAATAATTGCGATGAAGGCATCAGGAATAAACCTTTTAAGAATTTCAATTCCATTAATATTTTTTGGCTTTTTATTAACGGTCTCTTCCTTTTTAAATCAAGAGTTTTTAAAACCAAATTTTCAAAAAAAATTTAAAGAAATAAATTATAAATACATAAAAAAAATTCCTTCACCTTCTGAAAGGATTTATGCTTTTGACCTTACATTTTTAGAAAGTAGGGGTAAAAATTTTTATATCTTTGGATACATATCATCAAAAGAGGAAATGTCAAAGAATATTGTGGTATTAACTTTTGAAAAGAATAAACTTTTAAGAAGGATTGATGCTGATAAAGGAATATTTGAGGGTAATGGATGGAGATTTTATGATATTATAGAAAGGAGGTTTGATGAAGATGGGAATATAAAAGAGGTTTTTAAATATAAAGAGAAATTTTATTCAGATTTAAAATCTTCTCCAATTTTGATTTTAAAAGAGGAGAAAACAATTGATGAGATGAATTTCTTTGAAATTTTATCCCTTATAAAAACAAAAAAAGATGCGGGAATGAATTTCTCAAAAGAAGTTGTTGAAGCAAATTCAAGAATTTCATTTCCAATTGTTTCTCTTTTAACTTTGGTTTTTGTTTTACCCCTTTCCTTTACAATTGAACGAGGTGGAAAAACTTTTGCTCTTTCTTTTGGTTCTTTTCTTTCTTTCATTTATTGGGGATTAATGGAAATATCAAGAGCACTTGGTGAAACCCAGAAACTTTCACCTTATGTTGCTCCATGGCTTCCCAATATTATTTTCTTATTTGCAGGAGTAATAACACTAATTAAAATAAGAAAATGAGAAAATGTGATTTTTGCAATAAAGAATACGATTATATTTCAAATTTTCTTCCTTTTTGTAGAAATTGTATTTTAGAAAGGTTTGAAGACATAAAGGAGAAAATAATTGAAAAACATGAAATATCAAGAAAAGAATTTGGTCTTCCCCCTTTTCCACCTTCTAATGGAATTAAATGTGGTCTTTGTAAAAGAGATTGCAAAATAGGAGAAGGTGAATATGGTTTTTGTGGTCTTAAAAAGGTTTTAAATGGAAAACTTGTAAATATTGGTTCAAAGGAAAGGGGCTTTTTAAAATATTATTATGACCCATTACCAACGAATTGTGTTGCTGATTGGGTATGCAAGGGGCATAAAAAAATTGGATATTTTAATCTTGCAATATTTTATGAAACATGCTCCTTAAACTGCCTTTTCTGTCAGAACTATCATTTTAGATATTTACAGCCCAAAATTGAAAAACCATTAACTCCAAAGGAAATAATTGAAAAGATAAATGAAAAAGTTTATTGCATCTGTTTTTTTGGAGGAGATCCAACAACTCAATCCCTTCATTCAATTGAAATTGCAAAAGGTGCTTTAAAGAAAAATGTTGTTGTATGTTATGAATCAAATGGTTTATGGAATGAAAAAATTTTAGAAGAGATTGTTTTTTATGTTAAAGAATCAGGAGGAATTTTAAAGTTTGATATAAAAGCATGGAATAAGGAAATTTATTTTGCATTAACAGGATATGAAGGGGAAGGCGTTTTTAAAAATTTTGAAAAATGTTTTGAAATTTTAAAGGAAGATTCAAAAAATCATTTATGTGTTTCAACACTTTTGGTTCCTGGATATATAAATGGAGAGGAGATTAGAAAAATTGCGAGATTTATAAAAAGTTTTGACCCTGAAATTCCTTATGCACTTTTAGCATTTGCCCCTCATTTTAAAATGAAAGATATAAGAAGAACAAAAAAAGAAGAGGCAGAAAAATTATTTAAGATTGCAAAAGAAGAAGGTTTAAAAAATGTAAGGATTGGAAATATTTTTCTTCTATCTTAAGAAAATTGTTGCAATCCCCAAATATATTCCTGTTCCAACAATATCTGCAATTGTTGTTATTAAAGGTGTGCTTGCAGTTGCAGGGTCCTTTTTAAATTTTGTAAATAAAAAGGGTAAAAGTATCCCAATTAAACATCCAACAATAACATTTAATATCATTGCACTTACAACAACAGATGCTATCTTTATTCCTCCACCTCTTATTATTCCCATAAAGGATATTCCTATTCCCATTGTAATTCCCAGTAAAAAGGCGAGAGCAAATTCTCTTAAAACTAAATAAATCCAGTCCTTCATTTCAATAGTTTTTAAAGCCATTGCCCTTATAACAAGTGTTGCTGATTGTGAACCAGCATTTCCTGCTGTATCAACAAGGACTGGTAAAAATGTTACAAGAACAACATATTTTGCAATTGTTTCCTGAAATCTTTGTATTATTCCACCTGTAAGTAAATCCATTAAAAGTAATACAATTAACCATGTGATACGACTTTTATAAAGTTTTATTAAAGGCACTTCCTTTATCCTTGTTATAAGTTCAAGTCCGACAGGGGTAGGATGAATTGCCGAAATCTTTGTTATATCTTCTGTTTGCTCTTCTTCCATTACATCAATTATATCATCAATTGTTACAATTCCAAGAAGATAATTGTCATTATCAGTTACAGGTAATGCAACAAGATTGTATTTTTTCATAATTTCTATTGCTTTTTCCTGGTCCTCATAGGGAGAAATTGAAATGAATTGAAAATCCATAATTTCTTCAACTTTTTGTTCAGGTTCTGCAAGTATAATTCTTCTTAAAGGAATATCATCAATAAGATGAAATTCATCATCAACAACATAAATCATATTTATTGTTTCTGCATCCCTTCCATATTTTCTTATATGCTCAATTGCCTTTTTAATTGTCCATTCAGATTTTATTGCTACATAATCAGGTGTCATGAGTCTTCCAACACTATTTTTTGGATATCCAAGAAGCGTTAATGCTTCTCTTCTTTCATTAGGTGAAAGAAAATTAAGAAGTTTCCTTGTTAAAGTTGGTGCTATTTCTTCAAAAAGAGAAGTTCTATCATCAGGAGCAAGTTCTGAAATTATTGTTTTTATTTCTTCATCCTTTAAACCTTCAATTATTTTTTTCTGTGTTTCAGAATCAAATTCAGAAAATACTTCTACCTGTAATTTTTTTGGAAGCATTAAAAATATACTGAGTGCTTCCTCTTTCTTTAAGTCATCAAGTAGTTCTGCTATGTCAGCAGGTTCCCAATTTATTATTACATCTTTTAATTCTCTATAATTTTTATTTTTTAATAGTTCCTCAATCTCCGGTTTTAAAAGCATTACAAGAGACATCAAATTTTTTCTTCTTTCCATTTAAAATACCTGTATGTTTGGTGGAGAAACTGTATGTATTAAAATGCATGCCCTATTCTTTGAACGATTTTCAAAATAATGAACTCTATCCGGAATATATAAATAACTTTCTCCCCTTCTTATCTTTATTTTCTTTTTTCCAAAATGTAAAATAACTGCTCCATGAAGAACAAAGCCTGCTTCTTCACCTTCATGCGATGTTTCCTCATTAGTTGAAGTTAGAGGTGGTATTGTTATTTTAAAAATATCAAAATGTTTTTCACCTCCAAATGGAGTTAAAAGTAAGCATTCAATATTTTCCTTTTCAAGAATTTTATAATCATTTTTTCTAAAAAGAAAAAAACTTTCCTTATCTTCCTTTTCAAAAAATTCTGAAAATGTTATACCAAGAGCATCAAGTATTGATTTAAAGGTAACTATTGATGGAGTTATTATTCCCCTTTCTATTTGGGAAAGTGCAGATTTTGTTATACCAGACCTTGTTGCAAGTTCTCCAAGTGTTATTCCTTCTGTTTTTCTAATTCTTCTTATCCTTTCTCCAATTTCCTTTTCAAAAACCATAGAATAAATTATAAAGTTTTTATGAAAAAAAATTCAAACTACTTGACATTTATACCTTTTTTACCTTATTATTTTAATACTTAAATTTATGTTAAGTAAATTAAAACTTTTTTAAGGAGAAAAAATGGAAAACAAAAGAGGTGGAAAGGATATGAAAAATATGTGGGGAGGGGATCTTTTCTCCTCTTCAAATGAAAAGGAAGAGCCCCCGTCTTTAACCCTTATAGATAAGAAATACTTCTGGCAAAAAATACCCCTTTATCAAAATGTATCTCCTGACGAATTCCTTGACTGGAAATGGCAGATAAAAAATATGATAAGAACTCCTCTTGATTTATTTAAAGCATTCCCATTTTTGACCGATGAAGAAAGAAGAAATATAGAACTTGTCTCAAAAAAATATCCAATTCTAATTTCCCCCTATTATCTTTCCCTTATTGATCCTTTTGATCCAAATGACCCTATCAAAAAACAGGCGATTCCTTCAATTGATGAACTTCTTGATAAAGAAGGCTTTTATGACCCACTGGAAGAGGAAAAGGATGAAGCAGCACCTGGTCTTATTCATAGATATCCTGATAGAGCACTTCTTATAACAACAAATTTCTGTCCAACTTATTGCAGGCATTGCACAAGAAAAAGGATACTTGGAAAAGGAAGGGTAGTTAAATCACTTCTTGAATTTGAAAAAGTATTGGATTATTTAAGAAATCATCCTGAAATAACCGATGTAATTGTTTCTGGTGGAGACCCATTAACATTACCAATTTCAAAATTAAAAATGATACTTGATGGACTTAAAAGTATTCCTTCAATTGAAGTTGTTAGAATTGGTTCAAGAGTTCCTGTAACACTTCCCATGAAACTTTTTGATAAAGAACTTTTGAACCTTTTATCAAAATATGAATTCTTGTGGCTAAATACTCATTTTAATCATCCAAATGAAATAACCGAATATTCCAAAAGGGCAATTTTAAATTTACTTAAAATAGGAATTCCTGTTTGTAATCAAACTGTTCTTTTAAAGGGAGTAAATGATGATGTTGACACAATGAGAAAACTTTTTAAATCTCTTTTAAAAATAAAAGTAAAACCCTATTATTTGTTCCACTGTGACCCTACAAAAGGGGTATCCCATTTTAGGACCTCTGTTTATAAAGGGATTGAAATAATGGAAGGTTTAAGAGGACATATATCAGGACTTGCAATCCCTACTTATGTTATAGATGCACCTTTTGGAGGTGGTAAAGTTCCTGTTATGCCCAATTATATAATATCAATGTCTGATGAAAAAATTGTTTTAAGAAATTTTGAAGGGATGATATTTTCTTATTCAAATTCTCCCTCAAAAAAGGAATCAAAACAAAAAAATATGGGGGAAGAAGGGATAATTTCTCTTTTAAGGGGTGAAAAAGAATATTTTATTCCACAAAAAACAAAAAGAATGGAAAGAAGAAGTGAAAAGCAAAATCCATAATTCTTCCTGCTGTAATTCTCTGAATGAGGATAGGTATCGCCTTTAATTTAAAACCTAAAAATATTCCTAAAAATTTACCAGAAGATATATTTGAAGAATATGATTCAGAAGAGGTTATTTTTGCTTTAAAAAATGTATTTGAAAAATTTAATTTTGATGTTGTTTTTCTTGAAAGTGGAAAAAATTTTTTAAAAAATGTTTTAAGGGAAAAAGTTGATTTTGTCTTTAATATAGCAGAAGGTTTTGGAACAAGGTCAAGAGAAGGGCATGTCCCCTCTGTTTGTGAAATCTTAAATATCCCCTATTCTTTTTCTGACCCCCTTTCTTTAAATATAACACTTGATAAAGAAATTTGTAAAAGATTTGCAAAGTCAATAAATATAAGGACACCTTATTTTAAAGTTATTAAAGATTTTAGAGAGATAAAAAATTTGAAATTTAAAAAGTTTCCTGCAATATTAAAGTTAAAAAATGAGGGTTCAAGTATAGGTTTAAGGCTTTCCTCAAAAGTGAATAATATTGAAGAGTTAAGGGAAAAATGTTTTTATCTTTTAAAAACTTATAAAGAGCCAGTTTTAATTGAGGAATTTATAAGTGGTAAAGAGATAACAGTTGGTGTTATAGGAAATTATGATAATGTAAGAGTTCTTGGAATGATGGAAATAAGACCTAAGAAATTAAATCAAGAAGATTTTATATATTCTCTTGAAGTAAAAAGAAATTATAAAGAAGAAGTTGATTATATTGTTCCTCCTGAGATAAAGGAAAAGACCAAAAAAGAGATTGAAAAATTTTCTTTAAAAATTTATAAAATGCTTGGATTAAGGGATATATCAAGAATTGATTTTAGACTTGATAAGGATGAAAAGCCCTATTTCCTTGAAGTTAATCCACTTCCAGGACTTAATCCAAATACAAGTGATTTACCAATAATGGCATATAAATTCGGTATCAATTATGAGGATTTAATAAGGGAAATTTTAAAAAATGCCTTTTCAAGATATGAAAAGTTTAAAAATATAAAATTATGAAAGTTTGCATTTTATTTAATAAAGTAGAAGAAAAGGATGAACCTGATAAATTTGGTGTTAAAGATGAGGTAATTTTAATAAAGGAGACACTTGATGAACTTAAAATAGAAAATTTTCTCCTTGAAATTGATGATAAAAGTTATGAATGGATTGATATTTTCAAAAAAAGAGAAATTGATGTTGTTATAAATTTATGTGAGGAATTTGGAGGGAAAGGTGAAGGTGAAGGTTATATTGCTTCTTTACTTGAAATTTTAAAAATTCCATATACTGGTTCACCTCCAATTTCTTTGCTTATCTGTCTTGATAAAGTTATTGCAAAAGATATTGTTTCAAAAAATGGAATTTTAACACCAGAATATTTTTTCCCATCTTATTTTCCTGAATTTTCTCCAATTGGATATCCTATAATTATAAAACCAAACAGGGAGGATGCAAGTAAAGGTATTTTTAAAGAAAATGTTGTTTATAATGATGAGGAGTATAGAAAAATATTAAATAAAATGAAAAAAATTTTTAACAATTTATTTGCGGAAAAATTTATAGATGGAAGAGAATTCAATGTTTCAATTTTTGATGATAAGGTTATAGGGATAGGGGAGGTTCTATTTAAAATAGAGCCAAAGGTGGTGACATATAAGGCAAAATGGGAAAAGGGGAGTGAAGAAGATAAAGGGACAGAAACCATTTACCCTGCAATTTTAAAAGAAGATGAAAAGAGAAAAATTGAAGATTTATCCCTTATAATATATAAAATTTTGAAAATGAGAGATTACGCAAGAATTGATTTTAGAATGGATAAGGAAGGAAGAATTTATTTTATAGAGGCGAATCCAAATCCTGATATATCAAAAAATAGTGGATTTTATAAGGCACTTTCTCATTCAGGTATTTCTTATAAAGTTTTTATAAAAAAATTGATTGAAAATGCTTTAAGGAGAAAAAAT
>CAZUSI010000009.1:13014-32821 GCA_964623395.1 uncultured bacterium
TCTTTAATTTATAAAGTATATCAAGGGCTTCTTTTGGTGAAATTTCATCAAGATTTATCTTTTTAATTTTTTCTATTATCTTATTTTCTTTTGAAAAAAGTTCAAGTTGGGGATAATCTTTTTTTATTCTCTCTTTACTTTCAAAAAATTTTAACATTTCCTTTGCCCTTTTTATAACATCTTCTGGAATCCCTGCAATCTTTGCCACATATATTCCATAACTTTTATCCTGAACCCCTTTAACTAATTTTCTTAAAAAAATTACCTCATCTTTCCATTCCTTTACAAGGAATGTATAATTTTCAATCCCCTTTTTATTTTCAGAAATTTTTGTTAATTCATGATAATGGGTTGCAAAGAGTGTTCTTGCCTTAATTTTTTCATATATTTCCTCTGATATACTCCATGCAAGTGCAATCCCATCATAAGTTGATGTTCCCCTTCCTATTTCATCAAGAATTAATAAACTTCTTTCGGTTGCATTGTTAAGAATATTTGCAGTTTCTATCATCTCTGCATAAAAGGTTGAAACCCCCCTTGAGATATCATCAGATGCTCCTATCCTTGTAAATATTCTATCAACAATTCCTATTCTTGCACTTTCAGCAGGAACAAAACATCCGCATTGTGCAAGAAGGACAATTAATGCAACCTGTCTTAAATATGTTGATTTTCCTGACATATTTGGTCCTGTTATAATCCAGAAAAACTCTTCCGGACTTAAATCCGTATCATTTGGTATGAATTCAGGAACATATCTTTCAACAACAGGATGTCTTCCCTTTTTTATAAATATTTCTTTTTCTTCAGTTATTATAGGTTTTTTGTATCCGTATTCTTTTGAAACAGTTGCAAATGAGATTAAAACATCAAGAAGAGAAATTTTGTCAGAAATTATTTGTATTTCATTTCCCTTCTCAAGTATTTTCTTTTCAATTTCCTTTAATATTTCCCTTTCTATTTCCTTTATCCTTTCTTCTCCTCCTATTATTTTTGCTTCAATTTCCTTTAATTCTTCTGTTACAAATCTTTCTGCATTTGTAAGTGTCTGTTTCCTTATATAATCTTTTGGGACAAGATGAAGATAAGATTTTGTTATTTCAATGTAATATCCAAATACTGAATTATAACCAATCCTTAATTTTGGAATCCCTGTCCTTTCCTTTTCCTTTGTCTCAATTTCCTTTAATTTTTCCTTAGATTTTAAATTCCATTCCCTTAGCTCATCCAGTTCTCTATTAACCCCCCTTTTTATAACTTCACCTTCTCCTATAAGAGGTGGATTTTCATTTAAAGTATTCAAAATTTCTTCTGCAAGTTCTTTAACATCAGGGATTTCTTCACCTATTTTTTTAAAAAATTCTTGCGGTCCACTTTTTAAAATTTCCTTTAATTTGGGTATTAAAATTAGATTTTCACCAATTTTCCTTATATCTCTTGGATGTGATTTTTCATAAACTATTTTTGAGAGTGTTCTTTCAAGGTCACAAAATTCCTCAATTATTTCTTCAACACTTTTTTTAAAAAAGGGATATTTTAAAAATGTTTCAACTGCATCAAGCCTTTTTTCTATCTCTTCTTTTTGAATAAGTGGAGAAAGTAGAATTTCTCTTAATGCCCTTTTCCCCATTGGTGTTTTTGTTCTATTTATTACATCAAAAAGGGTTCCACCTTTTTCAAGGGGATTAATTTTTTCAACTATTTCAAGATTCCTTTTTGTTAGTTTATCAATTATCATCCTTTCCTTTAAATCTAATGGTTTTACCTTTTTTATATGATTAAGAACTCTTTTCTTTTTATCCTCAACATAATCAATTAAATAGGAACCTGCTATTATTCCATAATTCCTTCTTATTCCAAAACCTTCAAGGGAAAGAACATTAAAAAATCTTAAAAGCCTTTTTTCTGCACTCTCAATATCATATATTCCAGTTTCATAAAAATTTAAAGGTATATCAAAAATTAAATTTTTTATATTATTTTCCTTTGGTAAAAGAACTTCAGAAAGATTAAATTTTTCTTTTACTATTTCTATCTCCTTTTCCTCTATTTCTCCAATAAAAAATTCACCTATTGTAATTTCTATTAACGAAACACCGATTTTTTCCCTAAAGGGATAAAAACAGGCAATAAAATTTTTTTCTTCTGGTTTTAAAAGCGAAGGAATTGTTATTGTTCCAGGTGTTAAAACTTCTACGACTTCCCTTTTAAAAATTTTCTTTCCTTCTTCTATTTGCTCACATATTGCCACCTTAAAACCTTTTTTTAAAAGTTCCTTTATATATGTTTCAGCTGCTTTGACAGGGACACCAGCCATTGGTATCTTTTTATCCTTTGCAACTGGTTTTGAGGTAAGGGCTATTCCAAGTGCTTTTGAAGCAACTTTGGCATCTTCATAAAAGAGTTCATAGAAGTCCCCCATTCTAAAAAGTAAAAGTTCTTCCTTATATTTTTCCTTTATATGGTGGTATTGTTTTAAAAGAGGAGTTAATTCCATCCTAAATTTTTATAAAAGTAGATTCATTACCGCATTCAGGGCAGAAAAATCTATAATATTTGCTTTTATAATTGCATACTTTACATACATATTCCTTTTTACTTTCAATTTTACTCATTTTTTTATGAAATTTCTCAATTAATTTCATATCCTTTATTAATATGCTGATCTCAATTGCCTTTTTAATAATTTCCTCATCTTCTTCCTCTATTTCTTCAAGAATTTCCTTCACTTCATCTTCTTTACCTTCTTTAAAAAGATACTCGGCAAGATAGCATTTTGAGAGTTCATCATTTCTTTCTTTAAGAAAATTTTCAAAGGATTCATAATCACCTTGTTCAAATAAAAAATTTTCAATTTTTTCATAAACCAATTTTTTCATATTTTTGTCAATTTCAATTGCCTTTTTATAACATTCAATTTTTCTCTCTTTATTTTCCTCTATCTCAGCAAGATAAAAATGAGCAATTGGATTTTTGTCATAAGTTTTTATTGCTTTTATTAAAAATTCCTTTGCCTCTTTATAATTTCCTTCAAAATAAAGAATCTCACCTATTTTTGAAAGGTAAAAGGAAAAATCTCTTTCAGTAAATTTTTTCATTTCTATTAAAATTGTCTTCTTTAAATCTGCTGCCTCTTCCCATAAGGAATTTTTTTCAAGAGCATATAAAAGCTTTTCCTTCAAATTTCTTTCTTTACCCTTATAAAGTTTATTTGCTTCAACAAGATAATTTAATGCATTTTTATAATCCTTTAAATCCAAATAATCAAAACCAATTTCCATTTTAAGTTTCCTTTCCTCTTCCTTCTTTAATTTTGGTATAGCAAGCAAACTTTTATGTATTCTAAGTGCCTTATCAGGAAAACCTTCCTCCCTTAATTTTATTCCCAGTTCTAAATATTCCTCAAAGGAAAGGTATTTTTCCTTAAAAAATTTTTTAAATTCTTCATCCAGAAACATCTTCCTTTTTCTCCTCTTTTATTCCGGTTTCTTCCATCATGATTTTCCTTAAATTATGAACTTCTTCCTTTAAATTTTCAATTTCCCTTTTTTGTTTATTTATCTTTATTCTATAAACTATCTCCTGGTATACTGTAAAAAGCCATGCAAAAAAAGAGCCAGCAAGAAAAGAAAAAAACATTATCCAGAAAACATGAACATCCTCAAAAGTATATTTAAAAAGATAGATATTTACCCTTTCAATTGAATTCTGTAAAAATACAAAAAGGAGTAAAAAGAAAAAAGAAAGATAAATAAAAAGTTTTATAAAATACATTTTTCCACCTCCTTTAAAATTTCTCCAAAAAGTTTTCTTCCTTTTAAAGTTTTTATTTTACAGGTAACAAATTCCCCCTTTTCAAATTTTCCATCAAGAATTATTTTTAAATTTTCCCTTGTTATCCCATCTGAATATCCTTTATATTTTTCAGATTCACCCATTACTAAAACTTCATACACTTTACCTATTCTTTCTTTTCTTCTAAAATTTATATATTTCTCAACCTCATTTATAAGTATATTTAATCTTTTTTCTTTAATATCCTCAGGAACTTCTTCTTTCAAAAAAGAGGCAGGTGTTTTTGGTCTTTTTGAATATTTAAACATAAATGCCATATCAAACTTTACTTTCCTTACAACATCAAGGGTATCTTCAAAATCTTTTTCATCCTCAAATGGAAATCCAACAATTATATCTGTTGTTATAACATTTTCTGGAATTTCATCTTTTATCATTTCTATCAAATCTAAATATTCTTCTTTTGTATAATCCCTTTTCATAAGTTTAAGTATTTTATTTGAACCTGATTGAAGGGGAAGATGAAACCATTTTGATATTTTTTCAGAATTTTTTATAATTTTAATTAATTTATAGGAAAAATCTCTTGGATTTGGTGATATATATTTTATCCAGAATTTTTCATCTATTTCATCTAAAATTTGAAGCAATTCAGCAAAATCGTATTTACCATCAAAGTAGGAATTAACATTTTGCCCGATAAGTGTAATTTCTTTAACTCCATTTTTAACAAGACATTCAACCTCTTTCTTTATCTCAAAAGCATTTCTTGATATTTCCCTTCCTCTTGTATATGGAACAATGCAGAAGGAACAAAAATTATCACATCCATGCATTATTTCAACAAATTGAGAAAAACCTTCTGGCTTTTTTATTGGTTCAAAAATTTCTTCCTTTGAAAAATTTAAAAATGATTTCTGTTTTTTATCCTTTTCCCATTCCTTTATTATTTCATCAATTAATGGATAATCCTTTGTCCCTATTATTATGTCTGCACCTAAATCAAGAAGTTTTTCATTTTCATGATGTGGAATACATCCTGCTACAATTACAACTTTCCCTTTCCTTTTAAAATTCCTTATATAAACTTTTGCCTTATTTTCTGCTTTTTTCCTTACAGAACATGTATTTATTATAACAAGATCAGCATTTTCAGGATTTTCTTCAAATTCATAATATTTAATAAGTTTTTCTTTCATTATCTCTGAATCTCTTACATTCATTTGGCATCCAAATGTTATAATACTAAATTTTTTCATTTTCCATATTTATAATAGGCTGCACATGCCCCTTCACTTGAAACCATTAAAGCACCAAGGGGATTTTCTGGTGTGCAGATTTTTTTATAGGCAGGACAATCAAAGGGTTTTTTCTTACCCTGAAGTATTTCTGCACCTATACAAATTTCATTTTCCCTTGAAAAAGTTTTTTCATTTACAAGATTCATTGCATCAAACCTTTTATATTCTTTTCTTAAAACAAAACCTGATTTTGGTATTATTCCTATTCCCCTCCATTTTGCATCACCAATTTCAAATATATTAAATATTTCCTCTTTTGCTTTTAAATTTCCTTCTCTCTTTACTGACCTTTTATATTGATTTATAACTTCATATTTTTTTTCTTCCAATGCCTTTACAAGTAAATAAATTCCTTCAAGTAAATCAAGTGGTTCAAAACCTGTTACAACAATTGGAACTTTGTATTTTTCAGCAATCGGCTCATACTCTTCGTAGCCCATAACAGTGCATACATGCCCTGGTGCAAGAAAACCATTTATTTCACAGTAGGGAGAATTTAAAATTGCCTCTATTGCAGGTGGAACCCTTACCTGTGAAATAAGGACATAAAAATTATTTATATTTTTTTTATGAGCAATTTCAATTGCCTTTGCATTCATAGGTGTTGTTGTTTCAAATCCAATTGCAAAGAAAACTACTTTTTTAAAGGGATTAGAGATTGCAATTTGAAGTGCATCAATTGATGAGTAAACCATCTTTATATTAGCACCCTTTGCCTTTGCATCCAATAAACTCCCATTTGTTCCCGGAACCCTTAACATATCTCCATAAGAGCAAAGTATTACATCTTCCCTTAATGAAAGGTTATAGGCAATATCAATAATTTCTATAGGTGTTACACATACAGGGCAACCTGGTCCATGAACAAGAATTAGATTTTCCGGTAAAAGGGTATCTATTCCATTTTCTAAGATTGTGTGTGTTTGGCTTCCACATATTTCCATTATAACCCATTTATTCCTTAAAGTTTTTTTAATTCTTTCTAATAAAATTTTTGCTATTTCTTTATTTTTATATTCACTTATAAATTTCATCTATTTCGCTAAAAGTTTTAAATATTTCCATTGCCTCTTTTTCATCCAATATGCTTATTGAAAATCCTACATGAACTATCACATAATCACCAATTTTTACCTCAGGAGTAAAAGATAAACAAACTTCCCTTTTAACATTTCCAAAAAGAACCTTACCCATTAAAATTCCATCTTTTTCATAAATTTCAATAACTTTTCCAGGTATTCCAAGACACATATTTAAATTATAAAGGAAAATTATAATTTAATTAAATTATCTTTTTGACTTTTAAATTTAATTTCTTTTATTATAAAAAACTAAATGAAAAAGATAAGAATAGCAATAGATGGAACAGCAGGAAGTGGTAAAACTACGACTGCCATTAAATTGGCAGAAAAACTTGGATATAAACCAATAGAAACAGGAGCAATTTTTAGAGCAATTACCTTTTATATAATTAGAGAAAATATAGATATTTATAATGGTGAGAATTTAAAAAAAATATTGAAGAAAGTTAATATAATGCAAGAATATAAAGAGGGAAGAATTAGAACTTTTTTAAATGGAGAAGATGTTACAGAAAAATTAAGGGAAAAAGAAGTTGAAGAAAAAGTATCTTTAATTTCAAAAATTAAAGAAGTTAGAGAAAAAGTTTATGAAATAGAAAGGGAACTTGCCATACCAGGAATTATTATGGAGGGAAGGGATATAGGAACAAGTGTTTTGCCTGATGCTGAAATAAAAATATTTCTTGATGCAAAAAAAGAAGTAAGGGCAAAAAGAAGGGGGGAAGATATCAATGAGATAGAGAAAAGGGACAAAGAAGATATGGAAAGAGAAATTTCCCCTTTAAAAATTGCAGAAGATGCAATTTATGTTGATACAACAAATTTAACAATTGAAGAACAGGTTGAAAAAATTTATCAGATTGTAATTAAGAAAATTGAAAATGAGACCTAAGTGGTTTATACCCTGGTTAATTTTAAATTTTCTTGCCAAAATAGTTATAAATATAAAAATATATGGAAGAAATAAAATACCTAAAAAGGGAAGAGTAATAATAGCACCAAATCATACATCTTTCTGGGATCCACCTCTTATAGGACTTGCCGCAAATAGAGAAGTTTTTTATCTTGCAAAAGAAGGTCTTTTTGAAGTTAATAAATTCTTTGCATGGCTTATAAAAACCTATAATGCTATTCCTATTAAAAGAGAAAAAGGTGGTATAGGCGCAATAAAAAAGGCAAAGGAACTCTTAAAAAAGGGTCTTTGTATTTGTATTTTTCCTGAAGGGACAAGAAGCAAAACAGGTGAGCTTTTGCCATTTAAGAATGGGGTTTCCCTTCTTGCGATAAAGACAAAAAGTCCTGTAATTCCTGCATATATAAAGGGAGCAAGAGATGGTTTTTTAAAATGGATGCTGAGAAGAAGAAAACTTATCATTGCTTTTGGAGACCCAATATATCCAAAATTTTTCAACAATAAAAAACTGTCAGAATTTACTGAAATTTTGAGAGAAAATATTTTAAAAATAAAGGAATTTGTTGAAAAAAATAAGGAGGTTTAAAAATGGAAGGTTTTGATTTATCTTTTAAACAAATAAAGGAGGGTGATATAATTGAGGGAAAGGTTTTGAAGATAACAGAAAGGGAAGTTTTTATAGATATCGGAGCAAAATCAGAAGGTGTTTGTCCTTTAAGTGAATTTAAAGATCCAAATGAGATAAGAAAGGGGTCACAAGTTTATGTTTATGTAGAAGAAGTTGAAGGGAAGGATGGATTTACAGTTCTTTCAAAAAGTAAGGCAGATTTCATCCTTGCCTGGGATAAAATAAAAGCTATTTATGATGAAAATAGAACTGTAAATGCAAAAATTATAAGGAAAGTTAAAGGGGGACTTGTAGTTGATATTTTTGGAGTTGATGCTTTTTTACCTGGTTCCCATATAGATGTGAAAGTAGTCAAAAATTTTTCTCAATGGGTTGGCAAAGAAGTTCCTGTTAAAGTTCTTAAAATAAATAAACTTAGAAAAAATATAGTTGTTTCAAGAAAGGCAGCAATTGAAGAAGAAATACAGAAGAAAAAAGAAAGAATAGAAAAGGAATTTAAGATTGGAGATGTTGTGGAGGCTGAAGTTAAAAATATAACAAATTCCGCAGTTTTTGTAGATGTTAACGGAATAGATGGAACAGTTCCAATTCATGAATTATCAGTCAGAAAGATAAAACATCCATCAGAAGTCGTAAGTATAGGTGATAAGATGAGGTTTAAGATTATTAGTATTGATATTGAAAATTTGAAACTCATTCTTTCTTTGAAAGCACTTTTACCTTCCATATGGGAAGAGATTGAAAAGAAATATCCACTTGGTGAAAAAGTAAGAGGTAAGGTAAAGAAAATTCTTGATTATGGAATCCTTGTAGAACTTGAACCCGAGATAATAGGTTTTGTTCATTTATCTGAAATGTCATGGAAAAAGAGCATAAAGCATCCTTCTGAAATTGTTAAAGAAGGTATGTATGTAGATGCTATAGTTCTTGACATTGATAAGGAAAAAGGTAAAATTTCTCTTGGAATGAAACAAACTCAGCCAGATCCATGGAGTTATGTGGAAGAAAAATTTCCTGTTGGGACAATTTTAAGGGGTATAGTTAAAGGTTTTGATAATTTTGGGGCATTTGTTGAGATAGAAGAAGGGGTGGAGGGATATCTTCATATTGCGGATATTTCTTGGACAAGAAGATTTCATTCTCCTACTGAAGCACTTAAAATTGGACAGAAATTAAAATTGAGGGTTAATGAGATTGATAAAAAGAACAGGATGATTTATCTTTCATTAAAACATTTAAGACCAAATCCATGGGAGGAAATTAAAAGAAGACTTACTCCCTCTACTTGTCTTAAAGCAGTAATAACAGAAGTTTCTCCAAGAGGGATAATTGTTGAGGTTGATAAGGGGCTTGAAGGTTTTGTTCCTGTCAATCATCTTGTAAGAAAAGAGAATTTAACAGAAGCTTATAAAGTTGGAGAAGAAATAAATCTTAAAGTTATAAGGGTAGAGCCTCAGAAAAAAAGAGTTTTATTATCTGAAAAGGAATATGAAAAAATAATGGAGAAAAAAGAACTTGAAAAGTTTATTAAGAAAGGGGAAGAACCAACAAGGATTCAGTTGGGTGAAGTTTTAAAAGGAGAACTTGAAAAGCTCTTTAACATTGAGGAGGAAAAAGAAGAAGGTGAGTCAAAAGTTTAAAATAGTAACACAGGGATGCAGAACAAATATCTACGAATCAGAATATTTAAGAAGTATTTTTGTGGAAAATGGTTTGATTGAATGTGAAAAAGAAGAAGAAGCAAATATTTTAATACTTAACTCCTGCTGTGTTACCCATAAAGCTGAAAGGGATGCAAGAAAGATAATTTCAAGATTTCTTAAAAATAAAAATTCTTTAAAAATTTTAACGGGTTGTTATTCAAAAATCATAAAAGAAAATAATTTTAATGGAAAAATAAAAATATTAGAGGATTATAAAAAAATTCCTTCTTTTATAGGAATAGAAAATGGTGAAATAAAAAAATTGCATTTAAAACATAAAAGATTTTTTTTGAAAATTCAAGAAGGTTGTAATTTCAAATGTTCCTACTGCATAATTCCTTATGTAAGGGGAAATTCAAGGTCAAGGCATCCTGATGAAATATTTTCTGATTTTGAAAAGGCATTAAAAACTGGAATAAAGGAAATTGTTATTTCTGGAACACAGATTGGTGAATATGGTAAAGAATTTAAAAAGGATCTTGTATGGCTTCTTGAAAATTTAACCCAGTTTAAAGGTGATTTTAGAATAAGGCTTTCTTCAATAGAACCAGTTTATATAGATGAAAGATTTGTTTCAATCTTTAAAAATAAAAGGATATGCAAACATCTTCATATCCCCCTCCAATCCGGCTCTGATAAAATTTTAAAGGAAATGAGAAGACCTTATAATACTTTAATTTTTAAAAATAAAATAAATATGATAAAAGAAAAGGTAAAATTCTTTTCTTGCGGAACAGATATAATAACAGGATTTCCAGGGGAAGAAGAGGAAGATTTTAAAAAGACATTAGAATTTATAAAAGAGATTAATTTTTCTTATTTACATGTTTTTCCTTATTCAAAAAGACCTTTTACAAATTGCTCCGGGAATGAGGTTAAGGAGGAAATAAAAAAGGAAAGAACAAAAATTTTGATTGAAATAGGTAAAGATTTAAGGAGAAAATTTCTTGAAAGTTTAATTGGGAATATTTTAGAAGTTTTACCTGAAAAAAGGGAAGGAGATTATATAAAGGGTATTTCAGATGAATATGCAAGAGTTTATTTTGAAGGTAAATTTAAAGAAGATTTTGTTTATATAAAAGCAAAAGAAATTTTTAAGGATGGAATAAAAGGAGAGTTTTTATGCCTTTAATAGATAAAATAAAAAGAGAGAATGAAAAGAAGAAAAGTATTCTTGCAAAATGGATTTCTCCTTCTTTTCCAAAAAAAGAAGAAATTTTAATATTTGAGGAAGGTAAGAGCACCTTTGAAGTTGATTTTGAGAAAAAAGAAGAAAGCGAAAAGGAAAGATATAAAAATTTAATAATTTCTTTAATTGATGCAGGTATGTATGATGAAGTCATAAAGATAATTGAGGAAATGAAGGAAAAAGGAATTTGAAGGAAAAGTTAAAGAATTTTCTTGATTACTTACTTTTAGAAAGGGGATTTTCAATAAATACAATTGAAAGTTATGAAAGGGATTTAAGAAAATTTTTTGAATATTTAGAAGAAAATAAGACTGATTTTGAGAAAGTAAGTGCAAAAGAAATTACAGAATTTATGGAATACTTAAAATCAAAAAATTATGATGTTTCCACAATTCAAAGAATTTCATCATCTTTAAGAAGTTTCTTCAAATACTTAATTTTTTCAATGGAAATTAAAAAAAATCCTGCTGAATTTATTGAGGTTCCCAAAAAGAAAAAAATATTACCTGAGTTTTTAACAAAAGAAGAGGTTTCTTCTTTAATTTTATCTATAAACCCTGATACACCTCTTAAAATAAGAGATAGGGCACTTCTTGAATTTGCCTATGCGACAGGTGCAAGGGTATCTGAAATTGTGAATTTAAAAATTAATGATATACTTTTTGACGAAGGACTTGTAAGAATTAAAGGGAAAGGAAATAAAGAAAGAATTGTTCCTTTAACAAAAATTTCTATTGAATTTTTAAAAATCTATCTTTTAAAGGCAAGGTCAAAAATTAAAAGAAGTTTTTCAGGTGATTTTGTTTTTTTAAACAAAAACGGGACACGTCTTACAAGAGTTGGTTTTTGGAAAATATTAAAAAAATATGGAAAAATTCTTGGTGTAAAAAAAATATATCCTCACATTTTAAGGCATTCTTTTGCAACACATATGCTTGAAGGGGGATGCGATTTAAGAACATTACAAATTCTTTTAGGTCATTCATCCCTTTCCACAACACAAATTTATACTCATCTTGATATTTCTCATTTAAGGAAGATAGTTAATAGATGTCACCCGAGAAGCTTTTAAAAGATCCAATAATTGTTTTTTTTAAAGAAAAAGCAAGAAAATTTAATTTAAAAATTTTTGTTGTTGGTGGAATTCCAAGGGACCTTTTCCTTGGTAAAGATTATTTTAAGGATTATGATTTTGTTTTATTTAATGACCCTTTACTAGTGGCAAAGGAATTTAAAAAAGATTTTAATTCAAAAATTGCCTATTATACTTCCTTTAAAACTGTTGAAATAAATTTTGAAGATAAGAGCATTGATATAAGTATGGCAAGAAAAGAAAGATATCCCTATCCTGGCTCACTACCAGAAGTTTTCAAAACAGATGATATAAATGAAGACCTTTCAAGAAGAGATTTTACAATTAATTCTATTGCAATTGAGATTTTTCCTGAATTTGGAAAAATTTACGATCCCTTTAATGGAATAGAAGATATAAAAAATAAAAAAATAAGAGTTTTAAAAGAAGGAAGTTTTTATGAAGATCCAACAAGGGCTTTAAGAGGTATAAGATATAAAAATAGGTTTGATTTTGAATACAGTGAGAAAACATTGGAGGAATTTGAAAATTGTAAGAAATCAATTAGGAATTTGAAATTTCCAAGAATAAAAAAAGAACTTGAAATTATTTCAGAAGAAGAAAAAAGGGATAAGATGTGGAAAGAAATAAATGAAAGAAATTTGCTTTATTTTTTTGATGAGAAACTCAAATTAAAGGAAGATAAAATTGAAGAACTTTCAAATTCCCTTCCTTTTGATAAAAAATCATGGATATGTTTTTTTTATTTATTTTTAAATAAGGATTCAGAAGTTATAAAATTTTTTTCCTCTTTTGAAAAAAAGATAATATATGAGATTGAAAAAGGGAAAAAACTTCTTGAAAAGGAAAAAGATATTTTTAAGTTGCATCATTTTTTCAAAAATTTTGATTTTCTTTCCTTAAAATTTTTAAGTGTAATGAGTTCTGAAATAAATTCTTATATTGAAAAAAGAAAAAATATTAAAAAAATTATAAATGGGAATGATATAATTCTTTTAGGGATTGATAAAAAATTTATTGAAAAGATTAAGGAAATGATAGAAATAGAAGAGATGAAAGGAAATATAAAAACAAAGGAAGAAGCAATTGAATATATAAAGAAAAAAAGAGATGAAATACAAAGTTCCTCTTTTTGACCTTTATATAAAAGAGAATGAAATTAAAAAGGTTGTTGATGTTTTAAAAAAGGGGTGGTTAACATTTGGACCAGAATGTATAAAATTTGAAAAAAAATTTTCCAATCTTTTAAATGTAAAATATTCATTATTTGTTTCATCAGCAACAGCAGGGCTTCATCTTTCTTATAAAGTTTTATTTGATAAAGATGATGAAATCCTTGTTCCCTCATTCACATTTATTTCAACTGTTTCAATGCTTTTACATGTTGGTGCAAAACCAATTTTTGTAGATATTGATTCAATTGATTTTCCATTGCTTTCAATAAAGGATGCAAAAAAGAAAATTACAAAAAGAACAAAAGGTCTTGTTTATATGCATTATGCTGGTTATTTAAGGGATATGAAAGAGGTTGTAGAATTTTGTAAAGAAAATAATTTAATTCTTGTTGAAGATTCCGCTCATGCACTTTTTGTTAAAAATAAAAAGTATGCAGGAACATTTGGTAAGATAGGCATATTTTCATTTTTTTCAAATAAGAATCTACCAATAGGTGAAGGTGGAATGGTTGTAACAGATGATAGAAAAATTTATGAAAAATTAAAAATTTTAAGGTCTCATGGAATGACAAAGGATACAATTGAAAGGTTTAAAAAGAGTTCCCTTTATGATGTTGTTGATATTGGATTCAATTATAGACCAACAGAAATTCAAGGTGCATTGGCTCTTGAGATTTTAAAAAGGGTTAAAAGGGATAATAAAAAAAGGGAGGAAATAGTTAAAAAATATAGAAAAGAATTGAAAGAATTTTTAAAAATTCCCTTTGATGAAAAAATTCCTTCTTCCCATTACATATTTCCTGTTTTTTGTAAAGATAAAAAGGAAAGAGATAAGCTGAGAAAATTTCTTTTTAAAAATAAAATACAAACAAGTATTCATTATTTTCCTGTTCACAAATTTAAAATATTTAAAGAAATTTATCCAAATTTAAAGCTTCCAATTACAGAAGAAATAAGTGAAAGAGAACTTACAATTCCCCTTTACCCTTCAATGAAAGAAGAAGATATAAATTATGTAATTGAAAAGATAAAGGAATTTTTTAAATAAAATTAATAAATATGTTTTTCTTCTGGATATTTTCCACTTATTACTTCTTCTTTATATTCTAAGAGAGCCTTTTCAATTATTTCCCTTAAATTTAAATAATTTTTTACAAATTTTGGATAAGGAGGAGGTGTAAGTCCTAAAATATCATATACAACAAGTATTTGACCATCACAAAATCTTCCTGCACCTATCCCAATTGTTGGAATTTTTACACTTTCTGTTATTTCCTTTGCAACATCTTCATATATTCCTTCAAGAACAATTGCAAATACTCCACTTTCTTCAAGAATTTTTGCATCCTCTAAAAGTTTTTTCCTTTCTTCTTCCTTTTTCCCTTTTACCTTAAAACCATAAGATAAATAAAATTGGGGTAAAAGTCCAATATGACCCATTACAGGTATTCCTGCTTTAACTATATATTTTATTGTTTCAGAAAATTCTTTCCCACCTTCAATTTTAACAGCATCCATATATCCCTCTTTTATAAATCTTAATGCATTTTTTAAAGCATCTTCCTTTGAAATCTGAAAACTTGCAAATGGCATATCACCTACTAAAAGTGCTTTTTTTACCTTTTTTGAAACTGCTTTTGCAAATATTACCATTTCATCCATTCCAATTCTTAAAGTATCTTCATTTCCAAGAAGTGTATTTGAGACAGAATCTCCTACAAGAATTATGTCAAATTCAACTTTATCTTCTATCTCCGCAATTAAAGCATCATAACAGGTTATTGCAACAATTTTTTCTTTCCCTTTTTTTTGAATAATGTCAGAGATCTTTATTTTTTCTTTCATTAAATCAAAAGTTTATGTTTAAAGAAAATTTCAATGGATTTTTTCGTGAGAATTCTTCCTTTTGGTGTTTTTTCTAAAAATCCTTCTCTAATTAAAAATGGTTCATAAACCTCTTCTATTGTTCCCTCATCCTCATCAAGTGCAAGTGCAAGTGTTTTAAGACCAACTGGTCTATTGTGAAATTTATAATACAATGTTTCAATAATTTTTTTATCCATTTCATCAAGACCATATTCATCAACATCCATTTTATTTAATGCATATTTCGCAATTTCTAAATCAATTTCCCCCTTTCCTTTTACAATTGCAAAATCCCTTACCCTTTTTAAAAGACGATTTGCAATTCTTGGTGTTCCCCTTGACCTTTTTGCTATTTCATAAAGTCCTTCCTCATCACTTTTAATGTTTAAAATTTTTGCAGACCTTTCAAGTATTTTACATATTTCTTCCTTTGTATAATAATCTATTCTTAAATTTATTCCAAATCTTGACCTTAAAGGACCTGTTAAAAGTCCTTGTCTTGTTGTTGCTCCAATCAATGTAAAGGGTGCAAGTTTAAACTTAATTGTTTTTGCACCAGGCCCTTTATCAACAATTAAATCAATCTCATAATTTTCCATAGCAGAATAAAGATATTCTTCAACATTTTTTGGCAATCTATGTATTTCATCTATAAATAAAATGCTCATTGGTTTTAATTTTGTTAATATTCCTGCAAGGTCAAAGGGTCTTTCAATTACAGGACCAGAGGTCGCTATTATTTCTGAACCAATTTCATTTGATATACAATAGGCAAGGGTTGTTTTACCAAGACCTGGTGGTCCTGAAAGAAGAACATGGTCAAGAGGGCTTTTTCTTTTTTTTGCTGATTTTATAAATACTTCAATATTTTCTTTTAATTTCTCTTTTCCTATAAATTCTTTAAGGGTCTTTGGTCTTAATTCTTCCTGTAATATTTTGTCTTCTTCAAGTAAATAGGGAGAGATTATTTCTCTCATTGAAGTAATTTCAGCATTTTATTTCCCATCTCTCTTGCTTTTAAAGGACCAATTATCATAGATGCAGCATTTTGAAGATTTGTTATAAATTTTTTTGTTTTACTTAAAGTGGCATCCTCTTTTGATAATCTTGTATCCTTCAATTGATTTTCAAAAATTGTTTCTGAAAATGCACCAAGGTATTCTTTTAGTATTTCTTTTATTTTATCAAATACTTCCGGAGAAACTTTTATTTCCTCAATAGTTGGGGTTATTTTAGGTTTTTCCTCCTTTACCTTTTTGACTTCTATCTTTTTATTTATGATTTCCAAAATCTTATCAATTTCAATTTCTTCTTTTGTTAAAACTCCATAAAATACTTCATCTTTTTCAAATAATATAAAACAGTTGTTGTTGTATTTTAAATTAATTCCTTCAAGAGGAATACCTGAAATTAAAAATGCCTCTTTAAGAATTGTAAATATTTTTTTATAGGCTAATATTCTTGAATCTTCTGGTGGAAAGGATAAAAACTCATTCTTTTTTTGAATTAAAATTATTTCCAATTTTTCCTCATTCATGATTCCTTCAACCTATCAGAAACCATTTTTACCCTTTTTCTTGCTTCTTCAACACCATATTTTGAAACAGCCATTTTCCATATTATATCAATTGCTGCCCTAAAACATCTATTAATCTCTTCTTCATTTAAAGAAGAAGAAATTGGATATTTTACTTTTATCACTTTACTTTCTTGTATTAGATGCTCTGCAAATTCAGGTGAAGTATCCTTTATTTTTGCAATAACCACTTTACCCCATCTTATTTCATCACCTTCTGAAAATTCACTTATTAGGGCATTTATTTGTTTAATTTTCATTTCCACAAATTTTTCAAGCATTCTTTCCGGTTCCCTTGAAATTTCTTCCTTTGAAGGAACTTCTTTTTTAACTTCAACTTCTTCTTTATAACTTCTTATAAATTCAATTATTTTCTCTATTTCAATTTCTTCCCCTTTTATTCCAATGTATAATTCTTTTTCCTTAATTATATATATATTTGAGCCATCCTTTAAATAAAGTTTTATATAAGAGAAATTTTCTACTCCTATATTTTTTAAAGATGCTTCACCAGCAGAGCCAATTATTCCAACAGATTCTTGAAAAAATTCTCCTTCTTTCCCTTTAAAAATTACTTCTCCTTCTTTATTTACTACTGCTATTCCTTTTATTTCTTCTATTTTTAAAATTTCTTCAAGCACCTTCATTTTAAATTTCTATCCTTTTTTTAAAATTTTCAAATTTTTTCTTACCCAGTATTGTTCCAAAATCAAGAGCAAATTTTTTCTCAAATGGTGGTAAAATTGTTTCCTTTATAGTTTTATATTTTTCCTCATCTATTATCATTTCCCTTTTAAAATTTAATTCATTCTTACTTTCATTAAATTCAATATTTTCTTCAATTTCTTTAAATCCTGCACTCTTTAAAACTGTCTTTATAAAATTTGAACACGATTTTCTCAATTCTAAGGATTCCTTTGAATATTCATCAATAAATTCATTTAAAATTTTAAGAATTTTATTTGCTTTTCTTTTTCCTTCTTCAGGGTCAATTAAAAGCCCCTTAGAAGTTAAAAAATAAATTGACCTATATGCTTCAAAAAGACCTATTCCTGATTCAATAATGATTTCTCTTAATTTCCTTTTTCCATCTATTAAACTCAAAATCTTCCAATCATTTTTTCTTAATTTCAAAGTTTCATCAGGTGTTTTATCAGATTTTAAAAGAACAGCATCAAGAGGAGGAATTTTTTTTTCAAGATCCCTTATTTCTTTTGATCTTCTCTCAACTTCTTCAAAAAGCTTCCCTATCTCCCCACTTATTGTTTTTTTAGAAGGAAATTCATTTGGATAAAAGGAAATATTACCTTCCTTTAAAAGGGATAATTCAAAAATTGCATCAATCCCTTCTAAATCTTTAAACTTTGCATGGGTGCATTTACCATCCTCAATATATATTTCTCCTTCTTCATTTGATTTTATTTTTAATTTTCCTGTTTTCTTATTTATTGTCAAAAAATAAAGTATTTCAACAAGAGTTATATATTCAAGTTCTGCTCTTAAAACTTCTTTTTCCATACCTTGAAATTTTAAAATTTTATACTTTATTATAAATATATTGTGAGAAAAATTTCAATCTTATTTATATTTTTTTTGAGTTGCACATCTCCATATTTTCCAAAAGGAAAACCTGAAGAACTCGTTATTTTTTCAGAAGGTCTTTTTAAAATTAAAGAATTTATAGAAAAAGAAATTCAGGATACCTTTTATACACCAAGACCTGAGCCAATTTATGATATTATTTTTGCAAAAAATGAAGAATTTGATAAATATAAAGGGTATTATACAATTTTAATTTTGGCAACTCCCTATTCAAAATCCTATGAAATTTTTAAGGAAATTTTTCCTGAAAAAAATAAAGAGGGGATTTATGAAAAAAAGAAAGTTTTTCAAAAAGAGGATTATATAGTTGGATTATTTTTTCAGAATGAAGATATTTTGTTAAAAGAAATCAAAAAGGGAATTTTAAATAAAATAATTGAGCATATAAAAAATCTTTATAAAAAACATGTTTATAGCATAGTTGATATAAACGAGGGAATAAAAAAAGAAATAAAAAAAGAATATGGATTTGAAATTGATATTCCAACAGGTTTTCTTTATATAAAAAAATCAAAGGATTTCCTTTCCCTTGGAACCCATTATCCTGATAGATTCATATTTTTTTATGTAAGAGAAAAAATAGATTTAAATCCAGAAAAACTTATGGATTTAAGGGATTCATTAACAGGTGTTTATTATGATGGAGATAAAATTGATAAAGATTTGACAAAGTGGAAAAAAACAAAAATATTGGGTGAGGATGCTATTGAAATTTATGGACATTGGGAAAATGAAAAGATGAAAATTGGTGGTGCCTTTAAAAGTTTCATTTTTAAAAAGAATGATAAATATTATTTTATTGATATGGGTGTTTTTGAACCAGAAAAACCAAAATTAAAGTATATAAGATGGCTTGAAGCAATAGTTTTAACGATGAAATGGAACTCTTAGATTTTCTTTCAAATCCCTTAAATTATCCAGAAAAATCAAAAAGTTTAAAAATTATCCAAACCCATATTTCCTTCATATTTATTCTTGATGAATATGTTTATAAGATTAAAAAACCAGTAAATTTTGGATTTTTAGATTTTACAACCCTTGAAAAAAGAAAATACTACTCTTTAAAAGAAATTGAAGTTAATAAGAAACTTGCAAAAGATATTTATATAGGTGTTTTCCCAATTTCAAAAATAAATGATAATTATGAATTTTCTGATAAAAATCCAGTTGAATATGCTGTGAAGATGAAAAAACTTCCTGAAGAACTAATTTTTTCAAATTTAATAAAAAAAGGGATTAAAGAAAAGGACCTTATAAGGATATCTTTAAAAATAGCAAATTTTCATAAAGAAGCAGAAACAAATGAAGAAATTCTTTCAATGGGTGAAATTGAAAAGATAAAAATAAATACTGATGAAAATTTTGAACAAACTGAAAAATATAAGGGGATTACAATAACTCATAAAGACCATGAATTTATAAAAAGAAGTGTCAATAAATTTTATGAGAAATATGAAAAAATTTTTATAGAAAGAATTAAAAATAAAAAAATAAAAGATTGTCATGGAGATTTAAGGATGGAACATATATGTATTTTAGAAGATGATGTAGTTGTATTTGATGCAATTGAATTTAATGAAAGATTTAGATATCATGATATTTTAAATGATTTTGCCTTCTTAATGATGGAAATGGATTATGAAGGTTATAAAAAGGAAAAGGAGATTATAGAAAGGGAATGGTTTAAAATTTGTGAAAAGGAAATGAAAGAAGAAATAATAAAATTATACTATTTTTATCTTTCATATAGAAGTTTTGTGAGGGGAAAAGTAACAAGTTTTTTATTATCAGACCCTTATATAGATTATGAAGAAAAAGAGAAGATAAAAAATAAAGCAAAAAAATTTTTTGAACTATCAAAAGAATATATTGAAATTCTTGAAA
>CAZUSI010000010.1:0-16381 GCA_964623395.1 uncultured bacterium
TTCCTTTTGACAACCTGAAAAAATAATCCACACAACTGATATATATATATATTTTCTTCATCTTTCCCCTTTTTTAAATTTTGAAATGAAAGGGTAAGATGTAAGACGAACGGTCGATTAGTACGGCTCGGCTCAACCCCTTGCAGGGCTTTCACCTGCCGCCTATCAACCCGGTAGTCTTCCGGGGACCTTCAGGGGCACCTTATCTTGGGGCGCGCTTCCCGCTTAGATGCCTTCAGCGGTTATCGCTTAGGGACATGGCTACCCGGCTGTGCCCTGGGCAGGACAACCGGTACACCAGAGGTCCCCCCACCCTGGTCCTCTCGTACTAAGGGCAGCACCCCTCAAGTGCCCTACGCCCACGGCGGATAGGGACCGACCTGTCTTACGACGGTCTGAACCCAGCTCACGTAGCCCTTTAATGGGCGAACAGACCAACCCTTGGGAGCTTCTTCACCCCCAGGATGGGCTGAGCCGACATCGAGGTGCCGAACCGGGCCGCCGATATGAACTCTCGGGCCCGACTAGCCTGTTATCCCCGGGGTACCCTTTATCCGCTGAGCGACGGCCCTTCCACACGGGACCGCCGGATCACTAAGCCCTGGTTTCCCACCTGCTCGGCCTGTCGGCCTCACAGTCAGCCCCCCTTCTGCCTTTACACTCAACAGGCGGTACCGTCCGCCTTGAGGGGAGCTTTGGGCGCCTCCGTTACCTTTCAGGAGGCGACCGCCCCAGTCAGACTGGCCACCAGGCAATGTCCCTCTTTGGGATCCACCAAAGAGGTTAGGAGTCCAATATGTCAAGGGTGGTATTTCACTGATGGCTCCACCCGAACTGGCGCCCGGGCTTCACAGCCTCCCACCTATTCTACACATGACATACCAGACTCCAATGCCAGGCTCCAGTAAGGGTCCACAGGGTCTTTCTGTCCCGCCGCGGGTAGGTGGCATCTTCACCACCACTACAACTTCGCCGGGCCCCTCGCTGAGACAGCGCCCCAGTCGTTGCGCCATTCGTGCAGGCCACAACTTACGTGGCAAGGAATTTCGCTACCTTAGGCATCCCATAAAGGGATGGACCATATCTTAGTCTAAAGGGATTTCTCCCCTTCGACCCCCCACGTATGGTCTCTGGGGAATCCCAGGAGGATTTCCTTTATTGAATATTTTCTTTGCTTACCCAATTTGTTCATGGAAAAAGCAATTTTTACAATTTTTTCAAAACCCTCTTTTGTTAAATGCTCTCTCTTTTCCATTGCTTTTACAATTTCTCTGAATTTTAGAAAATCATACCATTTATTTGAAAGAAGCTTATACTTCTCAAAAAAAGGAATCACTTTTTCAATCAAACTCTTCCTATTTGAAACACTGTATACAAGAATGTCAGGATTTCCTGGCTTAGGATGAATTTTTCCACAATTTAAAGTTCTCTGGAAAATTTCCAATATGATTTTGTTTTCTTTATGTTGATAAACTTGAAATTCAGGGTCGATTACCCATCCAAATTTTGCGGTAGGCAATTTTTTTATTGAAACACTAAAAGAACTTTCTCCATCAGCAAATCCGGCAAGATAATATCTAAGATATCTTCCTTTTTTTGGTAACCTTTTAAAATTTTCCAAATCTTTTAATTCATATATAACCATTTTCACCTCCTGGTTTCCTGCTGGTAACTCCTCTTGGAGGATTTTCGCCTACTCGGCACCTCCAAGATTTTTGGAGTTTCCCAGCATATAGTGGGGTTTTATAACGGCCTCTTATTTGACCGTTATAGTTACGGCCGCCGTTTACCGGGGCTTAGGTTCTCCCCTTTGAAAGGGATCCCCTTAACCTTCCGGTACTGGGCAGGCTTCAGGCCCCATACATCCTCTTACGAGTTTGCGGAGCCCTGTGTTTTTGATAAACAGTCGCCAGGGCCAATTCTCTGCGCCCCTTTTCCGCTACTTACCGCGAGGGCTTTCACGTACTCAGGGTCCCCCTTCTCCCGAAGTTACGGGGTCAAATTGCCGAGTTCCTTAGCGAGGGATCACCCGCGCGCCTGAGCACATTTATGCCCGCCCACCTGTGTCGGTTTACGGAACGGTCACTCAGGCTTCAACGCCCACGAAGTTATTTCTTGGCAGTGTGGTCCGGACCAGTTCGCCCCCATTACAGGGGCTCCCCATCACCCCTCAGGGTTGTTCCAAAAAATTGGAACGCTTCTCCGGATTTCCCTGGAGAAGCCCCCTAGAGGTTTAGACCTCCATAGCCGTAAGGAGGCTGGTCCTTCCCTCCTGCGTCACTCCCTGGGCTCCACCTGAGTGGCAGGGGAATATTAACCCCTTTCCCATCCCCTACGCCTTTCGGCCTCAGGTTAGGGACCGGCTAACCCTGGGCGGACGAACCTTCCCCAGGTACCCTTGGGCTTACGGCGAGGAGGATTTCCACCTCCTTTATCGCTACTAATGCCCGGATTCTCACTTCCCAACAGTCCAGCATCCTTTACAGGATACCTTCAACCTGTTGGGAACGCTCCCCTACCGGCTGATATAAAATCAGCCCCGCGGCTTCGGTGGCAGGCTTAAGCCCCGGTATATTTTAGGCGCAGGAGCCCTCGACCGGTGAGCTGTTACGCACTCTTTAAATGATGGCTGCTTCTAAGCCAACATCCCGGCTGTCTTAGGGCTCCCACCTCCTTTCACACTTAGCCTGCGCTTAGGGACCTTAGCCGACGGTCTGGGTTGTTCCCCTCTCGCGAATGGAGCTTATCCCCCACCCGCTGACTCCCGGGAAGCGTGTATGGATATTCGGAGTTTGACTGGGTTCGGAAGGAATTTCTCCCCCTAGCCCAATCAGTGCTCTACCCTCCATACACTCATTCCCGAGGCTATACCTGGATATATTTCGGGGAGAACCAGCTATCACCGGGTTCGTTTAGCTTTTCACTTCTACCCACAGGTCATCCGAGGACTTTTCAACGTCCACCGGTTCGAGCCTCCCCCCGTCTTTCGACGAGGTTCACTCTGCCCATGGGTAGGTCACTCCGGCTTCGGGTCTACTGCCAGCGACTTATCGCCCTTTTCGGACTCGCTTTCGCTACGGCTCCCCTGCTTTGGAGCAGGTTAACCTCGCCGCTGACAGTAACTCCCGGGCTCATTAGGCAAAAGGCACGCCGTCACCCCAGAAAAGACAATCTTCCCCGAAGGGAAGATATATCTTTTCCAAGGCTCCGACTGATTGTAGGCATCTGGTTTCAGGTTCTTTTAACTCCCCTTCCGGGGTTCTTTTCACCTTTCCCTCACGGTACTTAGTGCACTATCGGTTGCTGGGTTGTATTTAGCCTTGGAGGGTGGTCCCCCCAGATTCCCACGGGATTCCCCGTGTCCCGTGGTACTCGGGAATATAGCCCAGAGAGTCCCTTTCTTTTCACCTACAGGGCTTTCACCTTCTATGGCTCCCCTTTCCAGGAGGATTCGGTTAAGAAAGGGATTTGTAACTCTCCGGCTTTGCCGTGGCAAAGCCCGGCTATATCCCGCGACCCCACTGCTCCAACGCCCACGGGCTTTACCGGAAGCAGTGGTTTAGGCTCCTCCCCGTTCGCTCGCCGCTACTAAGGGAATCTCATTTTGATTTCTTTTCCTCTGGGTACTGAGATGTTTCACTTCCCCAGGTTTCGCTCCCTGGTTATTAAACCAGGGTGATACCCTTTTAGGGTATCGGGTTTCCCCATTCGGGCATTCCGGGATCAAAGGCTGCTTGCGCCTCCCCCGGACTTATCGCAGCTTGCCACGCCCTTCATCGCCACCCAGCACCGAGGCATCCACCAGATGCCCTTAGCATCTTACATCTTACCCTTTCATTTCAAACTTAATTGTCAAATAATTTCACAATTTTAGAAAAACTTTTTGAAGTTTTTAAATTATACAGGTTTTAAAATTAAATGTCAAGTATGAATATATTATTTGAAAAAATAACTTTGTTGGAAATATAATTAAATATCTATGGAAAAGTTTAATTATGAAATAAAAATGAGTGGAAGTTTAATTGTTGTTTTTTTAAATGGATATATTGATACAACTACAATATATAAATTTAGGGAAATTTTTGAAGAAATTGAAAAATTCAATGCAAAAGAAATATACTTTGATTTTAGTAAAATAGATTATGTTTCAAGTTCTGGATGGGGAACACTTGTAAGTAATGGAGTAAAATTAAAGCAAAAGGGAATTAAATTTAGTGTTGGTAAAATGACGCCTAATGTAAAAAGGATATATGATTTAATGGAGTTAAAAAGATTTATTATTTATGAAGATAGGGAATTTAAGGAAATTGGAGAAGTTGAAAAAAAAGTAGAAGAAATAGAAATAAACATTAAACCTTTAATTAAAAATTTGGTTGTTGAAAATCCATTTTTAGAAGAAGAGGAAATGAGAAACATTTGCGAAAAGAATTTTAAAAGGAAAATAGAACCTTCTTTTTTTAAAAAAAACCTTATTGAAATGGGACTTGAAACAAGAGAGAAAAGGCTTGCTTTTGCTTATAAAACTTTAAAAAAAATTATAGAGGGTAAAAGATGAAATTTTTTGGTTTTTCTGATAGTTTCAAAATAGGAGATGTTGAATATTATGTTGAAACAGATTATTCACCTGAAAGAGAAGTGATCACAACAAAAATTCTTAAAGATGGTAATATTGTTTATTATAAGAAGCAAAAAGTTTCTAAGGAATTAAGTGAAGAAAAAATTCTTGAAATTTTAAAGGATTTTCATCTTGATACATTAAGAGAATATAAGGGATGGGGAGAAATTTCTGAAAAATTTATTAAAGGAGCACCTATTGAAATTCATGTTAAAATGGCAGAAAAACTTATGAAAATGGGACTTTTGCAAGAAGCAGAGAAACATCTTCAAAAGGCGATGGAAATTGAAAAAGATTATTCTCCTATTTATAAAAATTATGCTATTCTTTATCTTATTAAAGGCGAATACAATAGGGCTTTCAATTATATTGCAAAAGCTCTTGAAATTTCACCAAATTATCCCGATTATTATCTTTTGATGGGTAAAATATTGATTAAACTTTCCAAGGAGAAGGAATCTTTAACTTTTATAAATGAGGCTATAAAAAGAGTCCCTTCTTATGCAGAAGCTCATTATGAAGAAGTTAAGGCTTTTTTATCTCTTATGATAAAAGGTGTGAGTATTGAAAGAGAAAAAGTGATGGCAAAATTGAAATCACTTCCAATAATGGATCCAAGGCTTAACTCTCAAGAATATAAAGAAGCCCTTTCGCATTTTGAAAAAAATGAATATAAGGAATGTCTTGCCAAACTTGAAGAAATGGAAAAAATTTTTTATTATAATTATCCTCAGGAAATAATAAGAGATTTTACTCTTCTTTCAAAAGCAGATGTTACAACTTCTTTAACACTAAAAGAATATATTCTTAGATTAGAAAGTCTACTTGAAAAAAATAAAGATTATCCTGATATTTATTTTGCTTTATCAAAATCCTATCTTCTTTTTATAAAAGAATTATTTGAAAAATCGCATTATTATCTTAAAAAATCAATTGACCTGAATCCCCATTACATGGAAGCAAAAAAGTTTCTTGAACTTCTTGAAAATGAAATAAAGGGATTTTTAATTTTTTTAAAGGCGATTGAAAGATAGATGAGTTTAAGATGGAGAATATCTTTATATTCTGCTTTTCTTATTGTTATTCTATTTTTAAGTGTATTTTTAATAATAAGAGAGGAAAATGTAAAGAATTTTAAAAATCTTTTAGAAAAAGAAGCAAACTCTGCCGCAAAATCTCTTGCAGTAGGTTCTAAAGATTTTTTACTTGAGGAAAGAATTCCTGATCTTGTTAAATTATGTTATGAAATTAAGGGGAAAGAGGAAAAGGGAGAAATAGTTTATTCTTTTATTGTAGATCATAAAAATTTTATAAAAGGTTCTTTTAAAGAAGATTTTGTTGGTAAAAATATTTATGAGTTTGGTAATCTTTTAAAGGATACGAATTTAATATATGAAAAAGAGCTTGTTTTCAATAGGGTAGCCGATATTATTTATATGGATAAAATTATAGGTAAAGCAATAGTTGGAGTTTCTTCAAAAAATTTAAATGTTTTTATTGAAAATATGCAAAAAAGAATGTTTGTTGTATTTATAATTTTTCTTTTAACGGGTTTTTTAGGCACTTTTTTAATAGGAATATACATTGCACACCCTGTTAGTAAAATTATAAAAGCAATAGAGAAAATTGGAAGGGGTGATTTTGATATATACATTGGATTAAAAAGAAAAGACGAGATAGGTAAAATTGCAAAAGAGATAGAAAAAATGAGCGAAGATTTAAGAACTGCTCAAAAAGAAATTCTTGAAAAGGAAAGGATGAGAAGAGATATAGAAATTGCAAAGGAAATTCAAAAGGTATTAATTCCATCAGAAGTTCCAACTATTCCTGAATATGAAATAGAATTTTTTTATAAACCAGCCTTCTTTGTATCAGGAGATTATATTGATGTGATTAAAATTCCCTTTGATAGACTTTTTATTATTCTTGCTGATGTTTCTGGAAAAGGTGTTGGAAGTTCTCTTTTAATGGGGATGATAAAGATGAATACATTGTCAGTTGTAAAAGGTGTAACTACTCCAAAGAGTTTTTTAATTTCGCTATTTAATTCTTTGAGAGATTTAATTCCAGAAGAAATGTTTATAACAATGGCGGTTTGTATTCTTGAAAGGGATGGAAATTTATTCTTTACAAGTGCAGGACATTTTCCTCCTATTTTATATAGAAAAAACAAAAAAATTTTTGAAAAAATTGAAATAAATAGTTTGCCTGTTGGGTTTTCTTTTTTAAGTATAACTGATTTTGCTGATTCATTAAAAGAGGAAAAAGTTGAAATAGAAAGAGGTGATATCTTTATGATTTATACAGATGGGCTTCTTGAAATTGAAAATGAATATGGAGAAAATTTTGGTGAAGAGAGAATAAAAAATATTATTTTTACCTCAGGGGATAATGTGAGAGAGATTAAAAAAAGATTGATAGAAGAAATTGAAATATTTAGAGGTGAAAGAGAAATTAAAGATGATATAAGCTTTTTAATTATAAGTAGGAAATGAAAATATTCATTATTTTTTTCATTTTTTTTGCAAAGGCAAAAGGAAATACTTTTTCTTCTTTCCCTTCTGATATCTTAGATTTAGAATATTCTTCTTTAATTATAAAGGACATTAAAAAAGCATCTTTTCTTTTAAGTTTTCCGTGCAGTTTGTCATCTTTTATCTTAAAACATAAAAGTTTTGGACTTATTTTTGATGGGAAAAATTTTATAGATTTACAAATTGATAAAAAAATATTGCCCCTTTATCTTGGAGGCAAAATAGGTTATGGAAAAGGAAATTCTTTAAGAATTGGAAATGGTTTTGTTTTTTCTTTTGTAAAATATTTTTCTATTGGAATAAATTACATATTTTCTTATTCTTTTAAAAATAAAGATTATCTTTATACATTTCAGAGCGGAATTTTTGGAGACCTAAATATTTTAAAAACCTTTTTTGAATTTTCTTTTGAAGAAAATTTTGAAAATTTTTTTTATCATTTTGGAAATGAAATGAATTTACCTTTTTTCCCCTCTTTAAAAATTTTTTCTGGATTTATGGTAGGCAAAAAATTTTATCCATCTTTTGGTCTTAAATATACTTTATTTCCATTTGATTTTTACATTTCCTATAATGAAAATAGACTATTTGGAGGATTATCCATAGATTATAGAGAAAAGATAAAAATAAGAAAGGTTACAGAAACAGTTGAAGTAGTAAAGGAGGTCCCTGTTTATGTAAAAGAAAAACCAAAAGAAAGTAAAAAAATTTTAAAAGTTGAAGAAAAGGAAAAGGAATTAACTGAAAAGGATTTTGAATTGATGGAATTTCATTATAAAAAAGGAATTGAGTATTATAAAAAGGATATGCTTGAAAAAGCAATAGAGGAGTGGGAAAAGGTTTATGAGATTTACCCAGATTATAAAGATGTTAAAAAATATCTTGAAGAAACAAAGGAAAAACTTAAAAAATTAAAAGAAATTGAATGATTGAATTATTCTAAATCTATGCCTTTATATTTTGAAAGTTTTTCCTTTAACTTTAAAAGTGCCCTTTCTTTTAATTGTCTTACCCTTTCTTTGCTCAAATTCATTATCTTTCCTATTTCTTCTAAGGACCTTGGAATATCATCCTCTATTCCAAAATAAAGGGATATTATTTCTCTTTCTTTTTTATCAAGTTCATTTAGAGATTTTTTAATTCTTTCTTTTATATATTCCTTTTTATAAAATTCTTCAGGAGAAGGTAATGCCTTCTGCTCAAGCATTTCCTCCCATGTTCTCTTTTCAGATTCAGTAAAAGGTCTATCAAGAGAAAGTTCTTTATGAAATATTTCATAAGAGGCTTCTATTTCTTTTTTTGGTAATCCCGTGATTTTTGAAAGTTCTTCTATTGTAGGCAGTTCCCCATATTTTTGGAAGTATTCCATTTCTGCCTTTTTTATTTTTCTTATTTTTGTTTTCTGGTCAGATGGTATTCTTATTAATTGACTTCTTTCATCAAGTGCTTTCATTATTGATTGTCTTATCCACCATATTGCATAAGAGAGGAATTTAACTCCTTTTTTAGGATCAAAATATTTTATTGCTTTCATAAGTCCTATGTTTCCTTCATTTATAAGGTCTTCAATGGGAACACCCATTCCCCTATATTTTGAAGCAATTTCAACAACAAAACGCAAGTTTGACAATATAATTTTTTCTATTGCAGTTTTATCTCCCTCTTTTGCCTTTCTAACATACTCTTTTTCCTCTTCCGGAGTTAAAAGAGGATATTTTGAGATTTCTCTAAAATATATTTCTATTGGAATATCACTTGACTCTACTTTCCTTCCCATATTATTTTTGCAATTTGATATGCATTTGTTGCTGCCCCTTTTCTCAAATTATCAAATACCGAAAAAAAGGAAAGAATTTTTTCCTTTTTATAAACCCTTATCCTTGATATATAAATTTCATCTTTTCCTTTTACATCCTGTGGAGATATTATATCTTCTACTATTTTAATTGAAGGAAAATTTGAAAGGGATTCTATTATTTCCTTTTCATTTATTTCATTTTCAAATTTTATAAAAACGGATTGGGAATGACAATTTTCAATAGGAACCCTTACGCATGTAGGATAAACTTTTATATCTCTTTTCATTATTTTTTTACTTTCAAGAATCATTTTCCATTCTTCAACGCTGTGATTTTCTCTTATTTCTCCTATCTTTGGTATTAAATTGTTGAATATCTTTTTATCAAAAGGACTTTTTAAATATTTTTTACCTTTAATTTCATATTTTAGTGCTAAAATTCCATCTCTTCCTGCACCAGAAACGGATTGATATGTGGCAACCATTACATATAAGGGATTATATTTTTCAAGAGCTTTTAGAGGCACTACAAGTTGGATTGTTGAACAATTTGGATTTGAAATCAATCCCTTATTTTTTTTAATTTCTTCAGGATTAACTTCAGGAACAACAAGTGGAACATCTTCCTTTAATCTAAAAGCACTTGAATTATCTATAATTAATTTTGTTTTTTTTGAAAACAAAGGATAAATCTTTTCTGCTATTTCACTTTCAACACAGAAAAATGTATAATCAGTATCTTCTATTTCTTCAATTTTCTTAATCCTTATTTTTTTATTTCTGAAATTTATAAATTTCCTCTTTTGGGCCGTTGCAAAAGGAACAATTTCCTTAACCCTTTTATCCCTTTCCAATATTTTTATTAAAATTTCTCCAACAACTCCTGTTGCTCCAACAATCCCTATTTTCATTTTGCAAGTTCAACTGCTTTTTTTGCACCTTCTGCCATACTTGATACTGTTATTAAGTTTGGCAATCCTTTAAGTATTTTTTTTGCCTCTTCCTCATTTGTTCCTGTCAATCTCACAACTATAGGAATTTCACATTTAATATCTTTTAATGCTTCAATCATTCCTTTTGCCACATCATCGCACCTTGTTATCCCTCCAAATATGTTAAAAAATACAACTTTAACATTTTTATCTGATAAAATAAGTTCCATTGCCTTTTTAACCTTTTCAGGTGATGAAGATCCTCCAATATCAAGGAAGTTTGCAGGTTCCCCTCCATATTTTTTGATTATATCCATTGTTGCCATTGCAAGTCCTGCACCATTTACACAACATCCTATAAACCCATCCAATTTTACATAAGAAAGTCCAGCTGATTTTGCAATTAATTCCTTTTCATCTTCATATGTTAAATCTTTTTCTCCAATTTTTTCTTTATATATATCATAAGCATTATCATCAAGAATAACTTTTGAATCAACTGCAAAAATTTCTTTACCTGAAATTGCTAATGGATTTATTTCTACCAAAGAAGCATGGCATTCTTTAAATAGTTTTGCCATTTTGTATAATATATCAATTATTTGATTTTGTAATTCTTTTTCCTCAAAGAACCACATTGCAAGATTCCTTGCCTGATAAGGAGAGATACCCCTTAAAGGTTCATAATAATCCATATAAATACTTTCAGGTCTTTCCTTTGCTATTTCCTCAACCTCTATCCCTCCTTCTTTTAAACCCATTATAAGCACCTTATCCTTTGCTCTATCAAGTGTTAAACTCAAATAAAGTTCTTTATCTATTTCTACTGATTCAGCAACAAGAACTTTCTTAACAGGTAGTCCCTTTATCTTTAAATTTAAAATCTCTCTTGCTTTTTCTATTGCTTCTTCTTTTGAATTTGCAATTTTAATTCCTCCTGCCTTCCCTCTTCCTCCAACAGGAACCTGTGCTTTTATAATAGCTTTTTTATTTATCTTTTCAAAAATTTCTCCTGCTTTTTCAGGAGTTTCAGCCACATCCCCTTTTTTAACAGGTATTCCATAGATTTCAAAAAGTTTTCTTCCTTCATATTCTAAGAGTTTCATTTTTCCTCCTTTTTTAAAAATTCTTCAATTTCTTTAGTTTTTTTAAGTATAAGTAAATATAAAGGTATGCTAAATTCCTCAAATTTTAATATGTAATTTTCTTCTTCGGGAATATGCTCAATCAAATTTTTAAAAAAATCATCTGCACCTTTACCTGCTATACAAATAATTAATGATTTTTCCATTTCTTTTTTATTAACTTTAAGAGTGCTCCCTTCAGAAATTGTGCTTTTTAATGTCTCCCACATAAATTTTAAAGATTCTGCTATTTCCTTTGGATCATGGGATGTTCTATAAAATTCATCGAGATTATAAAAAAATTTTTTAATATTATTTGGTTCAATACCGCTTGAAGATAGTATTTTTATAATTTCATTCAGATTTTTTATTTCTATTTGTCTTAATCCTTCATCAAAATCTCTATAATTTCCTAAAACCCTTTTAAATATTTCTTTTATTTCCTTATAAATTTCTTCATAAAAAGGTATATTCTTTCTTGATATTCTTAAATCAACTATATTTACTTCAACTCCATTACTTTTTGAAGGCGGTTTAACAGAAAGAATTGATATGTTTTCATTATCTTTTATGATTTCTAAGAGCTTCTTTAAATGAATTTCGCCTTTTGTTTCTGTTACAAAAATAGTTTTTAAATAAAAGTATTCCCTTGTTGTTCCTAATAAAAAGAAATAAACATGTGGAATAGATGTTTTTTTTGTTTCTTCAATAAGTTTTGGTAATAAAATCCTTCCTATAATCTCAGGACTTATTCTTATTTTTTCAAAAGCTAATGTCGTAAATTTTTTTAAATGAGTTTTGATATAGTTTTCTATAAAAGGATGATTTTCAGAAGGCAATGGTTTTTCATTTTCATCGGTAATTTCAAGTCTTATGATTGTAATGCCATCGGGTGTAGTAAATTGTTTATCAAATTTTCTTTTGAAATTTGGTAATATTTCCCTTAAAATATCTAAAAGGAAATCAAGATGTAAATTTCTATCCCACCATGCCACTGTTATGCATGTTAAATTTTCTCTTACTGTTTTAATATTTTCTATTTTTACCATCAATTCATTTTTTTCCTTTACTTCTTTCTGAAATTTATAATTTGTTATTATTTGTTCTGCAAGGTCAAAAGGGCTCCTTTCTTCTATATAAGACCATGAACGAGAAGAAAAGAAATATTCTGCTTCTTTAAGAATATTCTTTTTATCTTCTTCAGATTCATTTTTGATTTTGTCAAAAACAGCATTCAAAGTTTCCTTAAATTTTTCTATTTTTATTATTCCGCTTTTTAAAATTTCAATCATTGCAGGATCATATTCCAAAACAGTTTCTATCTTTCTTTTCATTTCTTCCATTTGTGTTAAAAACCTTTGTTTTTCCTCTTCATTTTTAAACCCTATTTTTATAATTAATTTTGCAATATTATCTTCAAGAACCTCACCTTTTAAAAATATAATATTAAATTCTCTTCTATGAATTATTCCAGTCACAACATCTACAAGTCCAGCCCAATCTTTTGCACTAATATTTATTTCACATTCTTTTTCTTTTATTTCAAAAAAAACTTCACTTTTCATTCTACTGTTACACTCTTTGCTAAGTTTCTTGGTTTATCGACATCACATCCTCTTAAAAGAGCAACATGATAGGCAAAGAGTTGAAGTGGGACTATATTTAAAATTGGTTCAAGGATTGGTATGGTTTTAGGAATTATTATAAGTGATTCAGCAATTCTTTTAAGTTCGTTTGTAGGGGTGTCTGTTATTGCTATTATTTTTGCTTCTCTTGCTTTTACCTCCATAACATTTGATAACATTTTTTGATAGAGATAATTTTTTGGAATGATTGCAATAACAGGCCAATTCTTATCTATTAAAGCAATTGGTCCATGTTTCATTTCTCCTGCTGCATATCCAGTTGCATGTATGTAAGAAATTTCCTTTAACTTTAAAGCACCTTCAAGAGCAGTCACATAATGAAGTCCTCTCCCAATAAATATAGCATTGTTAAATTTATAATATTTTTTAGCAATTTCAGCAATCTCTTCTTCTTTACCTAATATATAACGAATCTTATCTGGTATCTTTTCAAGCTCCTGTATAATTTCTTTAAGTTGCTTCTTTTTTATAATGTTTTTCTTATAAGATACAAGAAGACAAATAAGTAGAAGATAAAAAAGCTGTGCAGTATAAGCCTTTGTTGAAGCAACCCCTATTTCAGGTCCTGCATTTATATAAATGGTATAATTTGATTCCCTATCTATTGTGCTTCCTTTAACATTTACAATAGAAAGTATAGGTATTTTTTTTCTTTTTGCAAGTCTTATTCCTTCAAGTGTATCAGCAGTTTCACCTGATTGAGAAACAGCAATCATTAGTGTATTTTTTAAAAGTAAAGGTTCCCTATATCTAAATTCAGAAGATACATCACTATCTACAAAAATTCTTAAATATTTTTCAAATATATGCCTTGCGTAAAGGGATGCATGATAACTTGTTCCAGCAGCCTGAAATATTATATGATTCTTGTTTTCAAAAAAATTTAGAAATTCATTTTCCTGTATTTTTATTTCATTCTTTATTATTACCCTCTTTAAATTTTCTTCTATTACCTTTGGCTGTTCATGTATTTCTTTAAGCATGAAATAAGGATAACCTCCTTTTTCTATCATATCTTCTTCCCATTCTATATACCTTATTCTCTTCCTTTTTTCTTTTCCGTAAAAATCGTATACCTTTACATTTTCCTTTTCCATTATAACTATTTCTTCATCATTTAGAGTGATAATTTTTCTTGTGTGAGATAAAATTGCAGGTATATCAGAAGAAAGAAGATTTTCCCCTTCACCTATTCCAACTATAAGAGGAGAACCTTTCCTTATCCCTATTATTTTGTCAGGATGAAATTTTGAAATTATCGCAAGTGCATAAGAACCCTTTAATTCTCTTACAACTTTCAAAACTGTCTTTAAAATGTCTCCATTATAATATTCTTCTAAAAGATGGGGAATTACTTCAGTATCCGTTTCTGAGAGAAATTTATGTCCCTTTTTAATAAGTTCTTTTTTTAATTTTTCAAAATTTTCTATTACTCCATTATGAACAACAGCAAACCTTCTTTTGCAATCAAGATGAGGATGGGCATTCAAATCAGAGGGTTTTCCATGAGTTGCCCATCTTGTATGACCTATTCCAACTTTTGCTTCAAGAGGTATTCCATTTAAGGAGCTTGCAAGGTCCTTTATTCTTCCTTTTTGTTTTTTAACAAATATTTCATTATTACTTATGAGAGCAATTCCCACCGAGTCATAACCTCTGTATTCAAGTTTTTCAAGCCCAACAAGTAAAACACTATCTACATTTTTATTTCCAATATAACCTATTATTCCACACATTTATTATTTTGACCTGAGCGAGTATTTCACCTCTATAGGAGTTCCATATGCTGTTATTTCTACTATAACTTCATTTGAAGTTATAGCCTTTACATACCCCCCCCTTACTTTGTCTTTTTCCCTTATAAAATAAGCTCTACCATCACTTCCTTCAAAAAGAGCAGCATTTCCTTTATTCCCCCTCAAAATTCCTACAAGTTTTAAAGTAGATAAATCTATTTCCCTTTCTTCCTCTTTTAAAGTGACACCTACAAGAGGTTTAAAGGGATCCGTTCTTTCAAGTGCCTGATAAGGATAACCTTTTGGCATAAATGTGTCTTTTATTGCTGAGGTATCTATTTTAATTTCTTCTGGATTTATTTTTGGCAATTCAAATTTTTCTATTTCTTCTCTTTTTTGTCCTCCCTTACCACAGTTAATTATAATTCCAAAAACAATTCCTATAATCAAAATTTTTTTCATTTTGCACCTCCAAATATATAAATTTTTGCTTGCAAAGAACCTTCCAAAGTATAATTCTCATCTTCTTTTGAAACTATATTTACATTCCAAGTTGTAATTAATCTTTGAAGTGTAGAAATTTCTGAAAGAAATTCACACAAACTGTTGAAATCCGATTTTATTTTTAAATCTAAAGGAACCTGTTGTATTGATATTTGAACCGATGGCTGTGTCCCAGTTTTTGTAGGAGAAGGAGTTATTGTTTTATATGGTGAAGGTGAACCTCTTTTAAGTTCTGTTATTTTTACTGCTGATTCCATTGCTCTTTGAGTTATAAGCCTTATAACATCATCTATTTTTTCTTCTGTTGGTAAAAGCCTTGCTGAAAGTTCCCATTTGTATTCCAAAGATTTAATTTTTCTTTCTAGGTTCGGTAAATCCCTTACTGCTTGTCTTGCAGAAGAAAGTTTTGCTTGAAGAGTTTTTAATTCCTCCTGAAGTGTCTTTAATTCCTTTTGCCATTTTGAATAAAAAAGGAAATGATATAAGAGGAAAATTACAAATGAAAAAAGCACACTTATTATAAAAAATCTATATTTTCCGATATCCATTTATTCCTCCTTTTTAAAAACCTTAGAAATTACATCAGGGTTTACCTTAATTTCCAGCTGAAAAACTATAACCTCTACTTTTTCTTCTGTTTTCTTTGAAAAGGATTTAAAAGTCACATCTGAAAATATTTCTGATTTTTTTATGTTTGTGATAAAGTCCGCAAGTGAAAAAGCTGAGAAGGTTGTTCCTTCAAATGATATTGTTTTTGCCTCAGAATTGTGATTTAATTTATTTATCCATGTGTAAGGAGGCAATATTTTTCCAATCTCATCAAGGATAATTACTTCACGCACAGTTAATGGTTTTAAATTTTCAATTTCGTTAATAAGTGCTTTAAGTTCTGTTTCTCTTTTTTTAAGATATTCAACCCTTTTTACTGCTTCCTCAAGTTTTGCAAGTTCAACTTTTGTTTTTTCAATTCTAAATTTTGTTGTTGCAATTCTTGTTCTTGTTACAGCACAACTAAAAAAAATCCATATAAGGGCGATAATTATAACTATTGCTCCTAAAACATCTGTAATTGCTATTGGTGGCAATGTTATCCTTGGTTTTTTAGGAACTATTTCCACTTTTGGCATCAAATTTATTTTTATCATATCACACCTCTCATTGAAAGGCCTATAGCAAGAGGAAATAAAATATTATATTTATCAATGTTTCCAATTGCTAAAAGTTTTTCATCGATGTCTATTTTATTAAAGACATTTAACTTTTCAGATGGAACAAGAGTTTTCTCTTCAATTCTTTTTTCTATATCAGGAACAGAGGCTCCACCACCTGAAATTATTATTCTATCGGGTTTTTCTTTGCCAGGCAATATTGCAAAACTTTTAATTATAGTGTCACTTACAATTTCTGAAAAAGAATTACAAATGTCTTTTAAATCTTCCAATTTCCTTTCTTCTTTTCCCATTATTATTTTTTCAGCCTCTGTAGATGTTAT
>CAZUSI010000010.1:16481-32299 GCA_964623395.1 uncultured bacterium
AGTGCTTCCATCTCATTTTCTCCTGCATTTGGATTCACTATTGAAACATCAAGTGATACTTCAGAAGGATCATAAGGTATATATTGGTCAGCATTCCATTTTATACTTTCTTTTGCTTCTTCTATTGGCATTTTTTCAACTTTTATTCTTTTAACTATTATTCCCCTATTTGCTGGCACAAATGTTGAAACATCCCTTGTTTTTGGTTTTTTTTCCTCTATGAATTCCTGGATAAATCCTATAATTGTTTCCCTGTCCATTATTTCTCCTTCTACAATTGTATCAGGTGGAAATTCCTTTTCCCAAAGTTCTTTTACCACTATTTGCTTACCCCTTTTTTCTACAAATGCTATCTTCAAACTTGATGTTCCTATATCTATTCCTAAAAGTCCCTTTTTTCCTCCCAGCATATAAACCTCCTTTAATTTGACTTTTTATACAAATTTTACATTAAAATTATACATAATTTGAAAAAAATTGTCAATTAAAAGAGGATTTTTTTATGTTAAAAATAATATTAATTTTGCTTATTTTATGGATAGTGGGGTATATTATTTTTAAATATGGAACTAAAATAATACTTAAAGAAGAAAAGGGAGAGATAATAACGATGAAAAAAATTTCTCTTAATCCTCTTATTATAATAGTGACTTTTTTTTCTTTATGTTTTTTATACTTTTTGTTAAGTATAAAATATGTGCCAACAGGTTATATTTTACTTAAATTTAATATTTTTAATAAAAAATATTCCTTTAACTCAGAAGGATTTCAGATTGTCCCCTTTTTGATTTACAGAACTTATTCTTATGATACAAGGAGACAGGAATATACATTATTTCCAGAAGATTTTGTGGAAAGTAAAGAAAAGAAAGAGAATGTTTTATCTTCCTATGTAAAAGAAGGACTTACAGTAGGAATTGAAATTACAACTTGGTTTAGATTAAATAATGATAAAATTATAGAAATCCATAAAAATATTGGACCTGATTATTTTGATAAAGTGATAAAACCTGTGATTAAAGGAGTTACTAAAAGTATTATTCCTTATTATTCAATAAGAGAAGTTTATTCAGAGAAAAGAGAAGAGGTAGAAAAGAGAATAGAGGAGAAGGTTAGGGAAATTTTAGAAAAGGATGGATTTATATTAGAAAAAATAATTTTGAAAGATATTAAGCTTCCACCTGATTTTTTAAAAACTGTTGAGGAAAAGGAAATTGCAGAGGAAGAAGTAAAAAGGATGGAATATATACTTGAAAAGGAAAGAAAAGAGGCTGAGAGGAAAAAGATTGAAGCAATGGGCAAGGCTGAAGCAATAAGAATAATAAGTGAAGAACTTAGAAAGAATCCTCAATACATAAAATATCTATATGTTGATAAACTTTCAGATAATGTTAAGGTCATAATTTCTGATCAAAAATCCTTTTTAGATTTAAAGGAGGTTATGGAAAAATGAAAAGTATAATAAAAGTTCTATATTCTCCAGAAAAGGGATTTAAAGAGATAGAAGAAAAAAGAATAAATCCTTTAATTCCTCTTTTAATTTTAATATTATTTTCTCTTATCATAAATCTTTTATATGTAAATTTTGTAATTTATCCAAAAAGATTTGAATTTATTCAAAGTCAAAATTTACCTCCTGAAAGAAGTGAAATAATGATCAAATTTTTATCAAGAGGTTTCTTAAATTTTCAAATTATATTCAGTTCAATTATTTTCTTACCAATAATTATTCTTATAATTTCTTCCTTTTATCATATATTAGTTCCAATTATTGGAGGGTTTTCAGAATTTAATCATGCCCTTTTATATGTTATATGTTCAAAATTTATAAATATCTTTGCTCATTATGTTAAATTTCCAATTTCTCTTTTAACAAATAAGATACAAGTTCATATGGATTTGGCAATCCTTTTCCCATTTTTAAATGAGAAAAGTTTTATCTATTTATTTTTAAGTCAGATTGACATATTTACAATTTATTCCCTTTATATAGTTGTATGTGGTATGAATATTCTTTCAAAAACTCCTAAAAGAAATGCCTTAGTATCTGTTTATTTTTTATGGCTTTTTATTTCAATTATAATTTCAATTTTAGGTCTAAAAACAAGAAGAGGATTTGGTTTTTGAAACATTTTTAAGTTTTTAATCGTATTTAATAGAAATGAAAATTTATGATTTAATAATAAATGCCTTTCAAGGTTTAAAGGTTCATAAGTTAAGAACAATTTTAACAACACTTGGAATCTTAATAGGAATTGCAACAGTTATTACAATGATTTCAATAATTGAAGGTGTAAATCATTTTGTTTACAGGGCTTTTGGAAGCGTTGGCTCAGATGTTATATATATTCAAAAATGGAAATGGAGACTGGTTACAGGAGGAGGAAGGGAGTGGTGGAAGGAAATTGAAAAAAGAAAAGATTTAGAAATTGAAGATGCTGAATTTATTAAAAAATTAAAAGGTATATCAAAAGTTGGAATTATTTATCCAGTTTATAGTGTGTCAGAGGTAAAATATAACAATAAAACATTAAATGTTATGAATATTGAGGGGGTTACCCCTGAATATATTTCAATTTCAGGAAGGGAAGTGGAAAAAGGGAGAAATTTTAGGGATTCTGATAATGAATTTAATAAAAAAGTTTGTATAATTGGTCCTTTTATAGTAGAAAATATTTTTAAAGATGAAGAACCAATAGGAAAAGAAATTATTATAGGGAAAGAGAAGTTTGAAGTTATTGGGGTATTAGATAAAAAGGGTGAATTTCTTGGACAAAATCTTGATAATGTTATTTTCATTCCACTTAAAACTTCCCTTTTATATTTTAAGCCGCCTCTTTCTGGATGGGCAAGGGCTTTTCAAACAATAACAATTGTTGCTAAAGTTAAGGAAGGTTTTAAAATTGAAGAAGTTATGGAAGAAATAAAGGATTTATTGAGGAAAAGAAGGAATTTATTTTTTAATGAAGAAGAAGATTTTTCTTTAAATACTCAAGGGATGCTACTTTCAATGTATAAAAATATAACATCAGGAATATTTTTTGCAATGATAGGAATTGCTTCACTTGCTCTTATTGTTGGTGGAATAGGAATAATGAATATAATGCTTGTTTCAGTTACAGAAAGAACAAAGGAAATAGGAATAAGGATGGCATTAGGTGCAAAGAGGAAAGATATATTACTTCAATTTTTGGTTGAATCAGTTTTTATAACAATTATAGGTGGAATACTTGGACTTTTTCTTGGGATCTTTTTTGCAAAAATTGTTGATATTTTAACTCCATTGCCCTCTTATATTCCCTTATGGAGCATTTTTGTTGCAATTATATTTTCAAGTATAGTAGGTCTTTTCTTTGGAATATATCCTGCAACAAGGGCATCAAAATTAAATCCTGTGGAGGCACTTAGATATGAATAATTTTATAATTTTTATTTTAATTTCACTTGATACTTTAAAACTTGATTTTGAGACAAGTTACAAGATTGCAACTTTAAATAACTACGATTACAAAATAGAAGTTGAAAATACAAGTCTAAACGATCTCCTATTTTACAAATCAATATTTTCTTATTTTCCAAATTTCTCAGTTTCTGGAAGCTATACAAATACCCAAAGAAATTTAGAATTTAATCCTTTTTCACCTTATTATTCTTTTACTTTTGAAATTTCTCAAAAAATTTTTTCTCCATCAGAGATAAGAAATATTATAAATAGTTTCTATTTAAAAAGATCCCAAAATTTTATAAAAATTGAAGCAAAGAAAAAACTTTTTATTCGTGTTCTTGAAAATTATGTTGAAGTTTTAAAGTCGGAAAAAATTTTAAAGGTGTTGGAAAAATCCCTATTAAGAGCAGAGGAAAATTTTAAAATATTTGAAGAAAAATACAAACTTGGAGCCATTTCAAAACTTGATTATTTAAATTCAAATATAAATTTAAAAAACAAAAAAATAGAATATGAAGAGGCTTTTAAAAATTTTGATAATAAAAGATGGGAGTTTTTACTTACACTTGGATTTAGAGAGGAAAAAATTCTTCTTCTTAAAGATCTTGAATTTAAAGAAGAAGAAATAAATTATGAATTTGAAGATTTTTTAGAAAAAGCCCTTAAGAAAAGGGAATTGATATTATCAATTAAGGAGAAGAAAAAAAGCACCTTTTCTGATTTTCTTTTTACTTCCTTATCCTTTTTGCCCGAAATTAAATGGGGTTATTACATAACATATCAGGATACTCTCTTTCCAAAAAGTTATTTATATTTTAAAGAAAATTTTGAAACTTCAAGAGGTATTTATTTTTCTTTTGGGTTTAAGTTTTTTGATTACCCCTTTGATGTTCTATCTTTCAAGAAAAATTACAACATTGAAGAGATTTATTTAGAAAAGACCTTATCTCAAATTTTTGAAGAAATGAAAAGCACCTTTAATTTATTAACTCTTGCAAAGGAAAAAATTTTGCTGGCAAATTCTTATTTTGAAGCAGCAAAGGAAGCCTATAACCTTGCAAGTGAAGAGTATAAGGTTGGAAAGATTTCATACATTGAGTTTTTAAAATCAGAAGAAAATTTAATAGATGGAGAAGTGAAATTGATTTCTTCAAAATATGATTATATAAAATATAAATACATGTTTTTATTTTTGTCGGGAATCCTTGAGGAGGTGAAATGAAAAGAAAAATTCTTATAGGTGCCCTTATTTTTATAATTATTTTATTTTTTATCTTTTTAAATTTTCTTCAAGGTGAAAAGGTTAAAGAGGTTGAAATAGAAACACTTAAAAAAGGTGATATTGTTGAAGTTGTTAAAATGGAAGGTAAGATAAAGGCATATAAACAAGTTGAAGTTGGCTCCGATGTAATGGGTAGAATAGAAAAAATAATGGTTAGGGAAAGGCAAAAGGTCAAAAAAGGAGATATATTATGCATAATATCACCTGAAACTTATAGAGCAAGAGTTTTGGAAATGGAAGCACGTCTTAAGGCGGATCTTTCAAAATATGAAGTATTAAAAAATGAATATGAAAGAACAAAAGAGCTTTTCTCAAAAGATTTGATTTCAAAAAGTGAATTTGAAAGAATTGAAGCTGATTATCTTTCTATGAAATCTGCCATTGAGTCTGATAGTTTTATTTTAAAAGAGGCAAAAGAGAATTTAAAAAAGTGTTATATAAGAAGTGTAATTGATGGAGAAGTTTTAAGTATAAATAAAGAAGAAGGTGAGATGGCTGTAGTTGGAATTAATGTTCCAGGGAATGTCATAATGGTTATTGCTGATAGAAGCAAACTCATCGTTAATGGTGAAATTAATGAAAGTGAAATTTCAAAAATTAAAAAGGGTGATACTGCAATTGTAAAAGTTTCTGCTTTAGAAGGTAAGGAATTCAAAGGTATTGTTGAAAATGTGGGTGGTGTTCCAATTTCTTCTTCTGGAATTGAGACACAAGGAACTGCTTTTTTCCCTGTTAAAATTCTTTTACTTGAAGGTGATTCCCTTTTACTTCCAGGAATGAATGCCTCCTGTAAAATAATCACAAAAAAGAAAAAGGATGTTTTTACCTTACCTTACTCAGCAATTGGAAAGGAAAAGGATAAACATTTTGTTTTTGTAAAAAGAAAAGGAAAAGCAGAAAAAAGATTTATATCCATAGGTATTCAGGGAGAAGAAAGGGTAGAAATAGTTGAAGGAATTTCTGAAAATGATACAATAATAATAGGTCCTCAAAAAATTTTAAATTCTATAAAGGAAGGGGAGAAAGTAAAAGTTAAAAAATGAAATTTTTAAAACTTGAAAATATTTATAAAGTATATAAAATGGATAAGGTTAAGGTGGAGGCTTTAAGAGGAGTAAATCTGGAAGTTCAAAATGGTGATTATATAGGAATTATGGGACCTTCTGGCTCTGGTAAAAGCACTCTTTTACATATAATAGGATTTCTTGATAAACCAACAAGTGGGAATTATATTTTTGAAGATAAAGAGGTTATTAATTTAAATGAGGATGAACTTGCTGAGATAAGAAATAAAAGAATTGGTTTTGTTTTTCAATTTTTTAATTTAATTCCAAGATTAAATGCCCTTCAAAATGTTGAATTGCCTTTAATTTATATGGGGATGGAAAAAAAGAAAAGAAGAGAGATTGCTCTTGAATTTCTTGAAAAGGTTGGACTTATAGATAGAAGATTTCATAAACCAACGGAACTTTCAGGTGGAGAGACGCAAAGGGTAGCAATAGCAAGAGCACTTGTAACAGGTGCTGATTTAATTTTAGCAGATGAACCAACAGGGAATCTTGATACAAAAACAGGTGAAGAAATAATGAATATTTTTGATAAATTAAATGAGGAAGGAAAGACAATAATTGTAGTTTCGCATTCTCAAGATGTTGTAAAACATACAAAAAAAGTTTATTCAATGAGAGATGGCCAAATTGTTTAAAAATATATAATTCCTTTATAATAATAATCTTATGCCCATGTAGCTCAGTTGGAAGAGCACTTCCTTGGTAAGGAAGAGGTCGGCGGTTCGATTCCGCCCATGGGCTTAATAAATTTTTATGGGAATCATAAAAGAAGAAATAGATAAGGCAGCAGAAATAATTAAAAGAGGAGGGATAATTGTATTTCCAACAGATACAGTAATGGGGATAGGAACTTATTTTCTCAATCTTGAAGGTCAAAAAAAGATATATATTTTAAAAAAAAGAGAAAAGAAGAAACCACTTGTTATTTTTATAAAGGATAAAGAAGAACTCAAAAAAATTATTGCTCATAAAAATCTTGGTATATTAAGAGAAAAAATAATATCAAATTTTTGGCCAGGTCCTTTAACCTGTATATTTAAATCAAAATTAAAGGGGAATTTTTTATGGATATCAAAAGAAGGTAAAGTTGGTGTCAGAATTCCAAATCATAATTTAATAATTAGCTTACTTGAAAAAACAGGTCCTCTTGCTACAACATCTGCAAATTTATCAGGCTTTCCATCCATTATTTCTTATAAAGAACTCCCTTTATCAATTAAAAAGGAAGTTGATTATTTAATATCTGAAAATTCCTATGGACTTTTACCTTCAACTGTTATTGATTTATCAGAATATCCCTTTAAGTTATTAAGAAAAGGACCAATAGGAATTACTGCTATTGAAGATTTAATTTTAAGAAAAATAAAAGTTGATAGGAGTTTAACCCTTAATATTCTTTTTATATGTTCAGGAAATACATGTAGGTCCCCAATGGCAATGGGAATAATGAGGAAGTATTTACCCTATTATTTGAGGAGGAATATAAGAATAAAATCAAGAGGTATAAATGCAATTCCTTTAGAACCAATAAGTGAAAATGCAAAAAAAGTTCTTGAAGAAATTGGAGTTGATGTTTCTTTTCATAAGGCAAAAAATGTTGATAAAGAGGTCCTTGAATGGGCTGATTTTATATATGTTATGGAAAGAAGGCAATTTTCAGAAATCTCAAAATTTGGATTTGGGAATAAGGTAAGGCTTCTTTCTCCCACTTATGAAATACCTGACCCTTATGGAAAGGATTTATCCTATTATAGGAAAATTTTAAAAATGTTGAAAAAACCAATAAAAAAGATAATTAAGGATATAGAGTGGAGATATGAGGTATAAGGAGGCTGGTGTTGATATTGATTATTCAGATTTTATAAAGAAAAAGATAAAAAAGTTTTTAAATCCAATTTCAAGAGAAAGATTTGCAGGTCTTTATAAAATAAATGAAAATAATTATGTTGCTGCAACAATTGATGGGGTTGGAACGAAATTAATTATTGCAAAAGAAGTAGGATATTTAGAAGGAGTTGGGATTGATATAGTAAATCATTGTGTTAATGACCTTCTTTGCTCCGGTGCAAAGCCAATTTTCTTTCTTGATTATATTGCTTCTTCAAACTTAAGAAATCTTGATATTTTAAAAATTTTAAAGGGTATAAAAAGGGCTTTAAAAGAACACAATGTTTCTTTAATTGGAGGAGAAATTGCTGAAATGCCAGATATATATAAAGGTGAGAATTTTGACCTTGTTGGATGCATGATAGGAATTATTAATAAAAAAAATATTCTTCCTAAGAAAATTAAAATAGGAGATTTAATTTTTGGAATTTCTTCTTCAGGATTACATACAAATGGCTTTTCCCTTGTTAGAAAAATTATTAGAGAGAATAATATTAATCTTGATACAAAAATTTCTGGAAGAAAATTAAAAAATATACTTTTAACCCCTCATAGAAGTTATTTCAAAATTTTATATCCTCTTATTTTAGAAAATAAAATAAAGGCGTGTGTTCATATTACAGGTGGAGGATTTGAAGGGAATTTAAAAAGAGTTTTAAAAGATAAGATTTCTGCTGAACTCAATTTCCAGAATTTTAAAATTCCAGAAATTTTTATTTTTATTAAAGAGAAGGGGAATGTTAAATGGGAAGAAATGTTTAGGGTTTTTAATATGGGTATAGGAATGCTTATAATAATTTCAAAAAAAGAAGAAGATTATATAAAAAATTATTTTAAAAGATTAAAGGAGCCAATTTATTTTCTTGGAAAAATAAATAAATATTTTGGTGAGAAAGTTAAAATAAGATTATAGGAGGTAAACATGCCTGAGAGAATAGAAAATGTTTATATAGAAGATGAAATGAGGACAAGTTATATAGATTATGCAATGAGTGTAATAGTTGGAAGAGCACTTCCCGATGTAAGAGATGGACTTAAACCAGTTCATAGAAGAATACTTTATGCAATGCTTGAACTTGGTTTGACTCCTGATAAGCCCTTTAAAAAATGTGCGAATGTTGTTGGAGAAGTTCTTGGTAAATATCATCCCCATGGAGATGCAGCAGTTTATGATGCACTTGTTAGAATGGCACAAGATTTTTCTTTAAGATATCCATTAATTGATGGACAGGGTAATTTTGGCTCAATTGATGGTGATCCACCAGCTGCTTATAGATACACAGAGGCAAGGCTTTCCCCATTTTCAATTCTTATGCTTGAAGATATTGACAAAGAAACTGTTGATTTTGTTCCGAATTTTGATGGAAAGTTAAAGGAACCAACTGTTTTACCTTCAAAATTTCCAAACATCATTGTAAATGGTTCATCAGGAATTGCAGTTGGAATGGCAACAAATATTCCTCCTCATAATCTTAAAGAGGTTGTTGATGCCCTTGTTTTTTTAATAGATAATCCAGATGCAGAGGATGAAAAACTCTTAGAATTTATTAAAGGTCCTGATTTTCCAACAGGTGGAATTATTTTAGGTAAAGAGGGGATTAAAGAGTGTTATTTGCAAGGTAAAGGGAAAATTATTTTAAGAGGGAAAGTAAATATTGAAGAAGGTTCTCATGGTCATAAAAAAATAGTGATAAAAGAAATTCCTTATCAAGTTAATAAAGCTCAACTTGTTGAAAGAATAGCAGAACTTGCAAGGGAGAAAAAAATAGAAGGAATATCAGATTTAAGGGATGAGTCGGATAGGGATGGTATAAGAGTAGTTATTGAATTAAAAAGGAATGTTAACGAAGATGTCGTTTTAAATTTACTTTATAAGCTCACTCCTCTTGAAACTTCCTTTGGAGTTATAATGTTAGCCCTTTGCGATGGGGAGCCAAAAATTTTAACTTTGAAAGAAATGCTTTCTCTTTATTTAAAACACAGAGAAGAAGTTACAAGAAGAAAAACGGAATTTTTACTTAAAAGGGCAGAGGAAAGAGCCCATATTCTTGAAGGATTTAAAATAGCAATTGCGAATATTGATGCAATTATAGATCTTATAAAGAAATCAAAAGAGGCAAAAGAGGCAAAGATGCTCCTTATAAAACAATTTAATTTAAGTGAAAAACAGGCACAAGCAATCCTTGAAATGAAATTACAGAATCTCACAAAACTTGAAAGGGAGAAAATTGAGGAAGAATATGCTTCTTTAATAAAGGAGATAGAAAAATATAGATCAACTTTAAAAAGCAGAAAATTACTCATGGATATAATTAAAAAGGAACTTTTAGAAATTAAAGAAAAATATGGAGATGATAGAAGAACAGTTATATTAGATAAGGAACCGGAAGAAATTGATATTGAAGATTTAATTCAAAGAGAAAGGATAAACATTATTTTAACGGAATCAGGTTTTATAAAAAGATTACCAGTGTCTTCAATAAGAGTTCAAAGAAAGGGGGGGACTGGAACAAGTTTATTCCTTTATGAAGGAGATTTTCCAAAAGTAATATTTACATCTGATACCCATGAAAGTGTCCTTTTCTTTACAAATAAAGGAAAAGTTTATTGTATGAAAGGTTTTGAAATTCCAGAAGGCACTCTCCAAAGTAAAGGTAAGCATATAAGTTCAATTTTTCCATTACAAAAAAATGAAAAGATTGTTGATATGATTTCTGCTGGTGAATGGGATGAAAAAAGTTATATTTTCTTTATAACAAAAATGGGCATTATTAAAAAAACACTTCTTAATGAATTTAAGAATGCAGGTAAAAGAGGCATTATAGGAATTACACTTCCTGATGAAGATGAAATTGTTGATGTTTTGAAAGTAAAAGAAAAGGACGAGATAATAATTGTTAAGAATAATGGGCTTGGAATAAGAGTAAATTCAGATGAAATAAGACCTATGGGAAGGAATGCCTATGGAGTAAAAGGTATAAAAGTAAATGGTGAAGAAGAGGTTGTAAGGGGAGCACCTGTAAAAGAAGGTGAAGAAATTGTTTTACTAACATCTAATGGATTTGGCAAAAGAATAAGCCCAGAGGAAATAAGGGTTACTCATAGAGGAGGAAAAGGAATTGTTTTACAGAAAATTAATGAAAAAACGGGCAAGCTCACATGGGCAAAAAGTGCTTCCCCTTATGATAACCTTGTAATCATGACAAAAGATGGAAATATTCTTAAAATTAATGTTTCAAATATAAAAAAATTAAAAAGAGGCGCTTCTGGTATAAAACTTATAAAATTAAAGGAAGGAGATTTTGTCGTTGATGCAAGTGTTATTAAAAGGGAGGAAGAATGACAATTTTTCTTTTAACTTTTCTAAACTTTAAAAATCCTTTGATATATGCGGGTCTATCAGGAATAGTTCCCGGGGTAGGAACATACTTAATTAAAGAGAAAGAAATTGCAAAAATTTCTTTTTTATCAGAAGGTTTTCTTTTAACCTCTTATTTTCTTTCTGAGAAAACAATTAAAAACACAGTTTCAAGTTATAAGATTTTTGCAAAAGTATATGCAAATGCTAATCCTTATATAAAAAATGAGAATTATTGGATAAATGTGGAAAATTTTTTTTCTTATGATGAATATCTTGAATATTTAAGAAGAAAAGCAAGGATTTTATATCCTGATGATAAAGAAAAACAGGAAGAATATGTAAAAAAGAATAAGTTAAAAGAGAAATGGTATTGGGAAAATGAAAAAAAATGGATTGAATTCATGAAATTGAGGGAAAGGGAAAGAAAAATAGAGCAGATACAAATCTTAATTTTTCAAGGAATTATTTTAAATCATGCAATTTCTTTTTTACAAACATATTTTATTGGCGAGAAAAAGTTGAAAAAGTTAAAAATTGGATTTTATTTTGAAAATAATAAAATTTATTTTGAAAAGAAGTTTTAAATTATTTCTTTTTCCTCACAATAGCAATATATTGATTTAAGCCTAAAGGAGTAGGTTCCTTTTCAACTTCAGCCCATTCTGACATTTTCTCAAATATTTTATAGAATATTTCTTTCCCTTTTTCAAACATCACTTTTTCTCTTCCCTTAAAGAAAATCCTTATTTTTACTTTATCTCCTTTTTCAAGAAATTCCTTAACCTTTTTTAATTTTATATCAATATCATGAGGAGAAGTTGTGGGTCTAAAGGAGATTTCCTTAATTTCTCCACCTTGTGATTTTTTAGATTCTTTTTCCCTTTTTTTCATTTCATATTTAAATTTACCATAATCAACTATTTTACAAACAGGCGGATTTTGATTTGGAGCGACTTCAACAAGGTCAAGATCTTTTGAAAAGGCAAGTTCAAGGGCTGAGTTTATATCCATTATCCCCAGATGTCTTCCATCTTCATCAATTACCCTTACTTCTTTTGCATTTATCTTTTCGTTTATCCTATAAGGTTCTGGTTCCCTTTTCACAGGTCCTCTAAAAAATTTTTTTCTACCCATACTTTTTTAATTCCTCCTTAAAAATCTTAATAAATTCCTTTATTTCAAAAATTCCTTTTTCTCCTTCTTTATGTTTTCTTAAAGAAATTTTCTCTTTCTCTTTTTCCTTTTTCCCAATTATTATTATATATGGTATTTTTTCATTCTCAGCATTTCTTATTTTATAAGAAATACTTTCACGAGAAAAATCAATATCTACCCTTATCTCCTCTTTTTTTAATATTTCAAAAATTTTTTCAGCATAATCTATTACATCTTCATTTAAACTTAAAATCCTTACCTGTATTGGAGAAAGCCATAAGGGAAAAAATCCAGCATAGTGTTCTATCAAAAGTCCAAAAAACCTTTCAAAAGAGCCTATAAGTGCTCTATGAATGAGATAGGCAATTTTATCTTTTCCATCTTTATCCCTATATTTAACTTCAAACCTTTCAGGTATATTGAAATCAAATTGAATTGTTGTGCATTGCCACTTTCTTTTTAATGCATCTTCTATTAATATATCTATTTTTGGTCCATAAAAGGCACCTTCACCTTCTTCAATTTTAAATTCTATCCCTTTTTCCTTAACTGCATCTATTAATGAATTTGTTGCAATTTCCCACATCCTTTCGTCTCCAACATGTTTTTCTGGCATTGTTGAAATATAAATATAATATTTTTCAAATCCGAATTTTTTAAGAACAAATAGAGCAAAATCAATAACATTTTTAATCTCATCTTTAACCTCTTCCTCTTTACAAAAAATGTGTGCATCATCCTGTGTAAATCCTCTTACCCTTGTAAGACCATGTAAAACACCACTTCTTTCAAATCTATAAACATTTCCAAATTCAAAAATTCTAAAAGGCAAATCTCTATATGACCTTATCTTTGATTTATAAATCTCAATATGAAAAGGACAATTCATCGGTTTTATAAAATAACTTTCGTTTTCACTAACTTTCATTTCAGGAAACATGTTATCCTTATAAAATTCAAGATGCCCTGATCTTTCCCATAATTCCTTTTTACCAATATGTGGTGTTATTGCAGGAATATATCCCCTTTTTAAATGTTCTTTATAAAGAAAATCCTCTATTATTTTCCTCACAATCGCACCTTTTGGAAACCATATTGGAAGTGCAGGTCCTATATCTTCTGAAAATGAAATTAGTTCAAGTTCCTTTCCAATTTTTCTATGGTCTCTTTTCCTTGCCTCTTCATAAAATTTTAAAAATTCCTCTAATTTTTCTCTTGTTGGGAATGAAATTCCATAAATTCTTTGCATTCTTGCTTTTCTTTCATCACCTTTCCAATAACTTCCAGAAGAAAATAAAATTTTAATTTCTTTTATAATCCCTGTGTTTTTAACATGAGGACCTTTACATAAATCAATGAAATTTCCATTTTTATAAATTGTTATTTTTTCATCCTTTATTTCTTCAATAAGTTCAATTTTAAATTCTTCTTTTTTTTCAGAAAATATTTTTTTTGCTTCTTCATAATCTATTTCAATTCTTTCAAGTTCCTCATTCCTTTTTATAATTTCTTTCATCTTTTCTTCTATTTTTTTAAGCTCTTCCTCTGTAAAGGGTTTTTCCACATAAAAATCATAATAAAATCCATTTTCAACTGGTGGTCCTATTCCAAGTTTTGCTTCTGGAAAAATTTCTTTTACTGCATTTGCAAGAATGTGTGAAGATGTATGCCAGAAACAAAGTTTTCCTTCTTCACTTTCAAAATCACATATTTTTATTTCTTCATCACCTTTTATTTCATAAGAAAAATCAACTATTTTATTTCCTATTTTACCACATAGATATATTTCATTTAAAAAATCCCCTAACTTTTTTCCTTTTTGAGCTTCAAGAATTTTACCATCTGGATATAAAAGCTTTGCTCCCACTATCTAATTTTTTCTGATACGCTTTTTCCTTGAAGGAAAAGAAGAAGATAATCCCTTCCCCCTGCCTTTGAATCTGTTCCTGACATATTGAATCCACCAAAGGGATGAACACCAACAAGTGCTCCTGTGCATTTTCTATTTATATATAAGTTTCCACAATGGAAATATTTTTTTGCCTTATAAATTTTTTCCCTATTTTTAGTATAAACTGAACCTGTTAAACCATAAATTGTATCATTTGCTATTTCAATTGCATGGTCAAAATCTTTTGCCTTTATAACAGCAAGAACAGGACCAAAAATCTCTTCCTGTGCAATTCTTGCCTTTGGCGTGACATCATAAAAAACTGTTGGTTTTATATAAAAGCCATTACCTTCTGCTTTTTCTCCACCTGTTAAAAGTTTCCCTTCTTTTTTCCCTATTTCTATATACTCAAGAATTTTCTTTTCACTTGCTTCATTAATTACAGGTCCCATAAAATAATTTTCCTTTGAAGGTCCTATTTCTATCTTTTCTACCTTTTCTTTCAAAATTTCAAGAAAATCCTTATAAACTTTTTCATGAACTATTGCCCTTGAACATGCAGAGCATTTTTGCCCTTGATAACCAAATGCTGAAATGATGACTCCATTTACCGCATCTTCAAGGTCGCATTCATCATCAACAATAATTGCATCCTTACCACCCATTTCTGCTATAACCCTTTTAAGCCATATCTGTCCTTCAGAAACCTTTGCAGCCATTTCATATATATGACACCCAACTTCCTTTGAACCAGTAAATGCTATAAATCTTGTTTTAGGATGCATAACAAGATGATCTCCAACTTTACTTCCAGGTCCTGTTATAAAGTTTAAAATTCCATCAGGAAGTCCTGCCTCTTTCATAATTTCATAAAATTTATATCCTGTTAAAGGTGAATCTGAAGAAGGTTTTAAAACGATGCAATTTCCTGTTACTATTGCTGCTGATGACATACCAGAAAGGATTGCAAGTGGAAAATTCCATGGAGGAATGACAACTCCTGCGCCAAGTGGAATGTAAAAGTATTCATTTATTTCACCTGGAAAAGGTGTTAATGGTTGTTTTTCTGAATATCTTAACATTTCCCTTCCATAGAATTCAAAATAATCTATTGTTTCTGCAACATCAGCATCTGCTTCAGCCCAATTTTTACCAACTTCAAGAACCATTACTGCTGAAAGTTCAAATTTTCTTTTCCTTGCTATTTCTGCTGCCTTAAATAAAATATTAGCCCTTTCTTCTGGTGGAAAAAATTGCCATTCCTTAAATGCCTTCCATGCACTTTCAAGTGCCTTTTCAGCATCTTCAGGTTCTGCTTTTTGAGCAAGGCAAACAATTTCATCCTTATTTGATGGATTTATTGATTTAATCTTTTCCTTTTTATAGATTTCCTTTCCATTTATTATAAGTGGAATTTCCTTTCCCATTTCTTTTTCAACTTTTTCAATTGCCTTTATCATTTTTTCTCTATTAAGAGGTTCATTAAAATCTGTAAAAGGTTCATTTTTAAAAGGTGGTAACATTTTAACCTCCGTTAATTTTTTAAGAGAAAAATTATAAACCTTTAAAATTTGTTAAGTCAATTATTTTATATGTATTGCTTTTAAAGTTTTCTTATAATTTTTTGTTTCAAATTTTATAAAATAAATTCCCTGAGAAATTTTTTCTTCAAATACATATATTCCAGAAACTGTTTTTTCATTTGAATTATAAGAAATTTCCTTAAT
>CAZUSI010000011.1:0-26535 GCA_964623395.1 uncultured bacterium
CAAATCTAAATTTCTTCACTCCATTTTTTTGAAAGTATGTCCCTTCTTGGTTTATAAACAATTTCATAAAAACTTCTTTGTGAAAGTAATATTCCTTTTTCATAGGATTTGCATATCTCAACTGCTTCATTAAATGCCTTTTCCCATTTCCCTCCAAATCTTCTCTCAATCTGCTTTTCAAACTTGTCAGGTGTTTGAATTTCATCCCCTATTACATAATATTTTTTACCCTCAATTTCAACTGAGTAGGCAATTTCATCACCAATATGTTCAATACCAAAAGTTTCCTTAATCTTTTCAATTTTTTCTTTTGGAATTTTCATCCTTTCAAATGCTAATTTAGAAGGCCCTTTTATAAGTTTTGGCTTAAATCCCTTTTTTGCAGCAGCATAAAATATTGCCCTATTTAATCCAAAACTTTTTGCCTCTTCTAAGGATTTTCCAAGACAATATGCCCTTGCTGCCTGCAATGTTGCCATTACTTGAAATCTACCTATTTTCATATTTTAAAAATCTTTTTATTTTCTCTTCAATCTCCTTTTCAATCTGAAGAATTTTTCCCTTTATTTCATCTGAAAAATCTTCTTTTATCTCAAAGGGGTCCTTTACCTCAACTGCAAGAATTAAAATTTTTTCTGGAAATGGAATTCCAAACTTGTTTGCAATTAAATAAATTTCTGGAATACCTGCATAATGGGAAGATATAAAATTTTCTGAAATTAAATCTTTAATATCAATTTCATGAATGAAACCAACTTCTTTTTTATTTGTTAAAATTGAATCAACTATTATAACATTTTCGTAACCAGAAATTATATCTAAAAGAGATAAACCAATTTCTTCTGTTTTTATAAAATCTACCCCTTCAAACTTTTCCTTTAATTTATCTATTAAATATAACCCTATTCTATCATCTTTTCTTAAAGAATTTCCAAGACCTAAAATTAATGTCTTAGAAATTTTTTATTTCCTTTAAAATTTCTCCCTTTTTGTTATAAATTATAACTTTAATTGGAATTCTTCCAGGAACTGAATGTGTTCCACATGCATGACATGGATCGTATGCCCTAAATGCCATTTCAATCATATTTAAAATTCCATCTGAAACTTTTCCTTCTTTTATAAGTCCTTTAGCTGCTTTTTCAACTGACATTGCTATTCTTGCAGAATTGTTTTGTGTTGCAACTAAAAGGTTTGCCTTTGTTATTAAACCCTTTTCATCCGTCTCGTAATGGTGATAGAGGGTTCCTCTTGGTGCTTCAACAACACCAAATCCTTCCTTTGGAGTTTCTTTTGGTATATTTCTTATCTTATCAGAAGTAATTTCATCATCCTTTGCAAGTTCAAGAAATCTTTCAGCAGCATATATTATCTCTATTACTCTTGCCCAATGCATTGCAAGTGTATGATGACATGGCTTACCAAGTGTGTTAAAAAATTCTTCATATGCTTCCTGTGCTCTTGGAGTTGCCATTCCATCTGCTGCATTTAACCTTGCAAGTGGTGCAACTGCATAAATTCCTGAATCCTTTCCATCAACAAATCCCTTCCAACCAACATCCTTTAAATATAAGAATTTTATATAACTCCATGGTTCAACATGCTCTCCAAGATATTTTTGATATTCATTTGCTTTAAACTTTACAAATTCTTTTCCATCAGGATCAACAACCCTTATCCATCCATCATAAAAATTAACTCTATTTTTATCATCAACAAGCCCCATATAGTAGGTTTTATGGGTATATGTATCGGATTTTATGAGTTCAACATATTTTTCATTTGAAAGAACAATATCTTTAAATGCCTTTAGAGTAAATAATGCAAAATCAACTGCCTTTTCAGCAACTTCTATAAATCTTTTCTGTTCATCCTTTTTAATTCCCTTTGAAACCCCACCAGGAAGTGCCCAAACAGGATGAATAACCTTTCCACCTAAAAATGTCATCAATTCCCTTATTTCCCTTCTTATTCCAATAACTTTTTTACCTATTTCAAGACCAACCTTATTTATAACACCTAAAATATTTCTTTCTGCCTTTGGAGCATCAGGTCCTACAATGAAATCTGGGCCACCGAGAATATAAAAATGTAAAGTATGGTCTTCAACCATAAACATATTGTAAAACATTTCCCTTAATTTTTTTGCAGCAGAAGGAACTTCCACTTTAAATAAATCATCACATGCCTTTGCAGAAGCCATATGATGTGCTGTCGGACATACACCACATATTCTTGGTGTTATTTGGGGCATAAGTTCTGCCGGTTTTCCAAGTGAAAATATTTCAAAACCCCTTAATTCAGGAACAACAAAATATGCCTTTTCAACATCACCTTTATCATCAAGAAAAATTTCTATCTTTCCATGACCTTCAAGTCTTGTAATTGGATCAATTTCTATTTTCTTTCCCATTTTATTCCTCCTTTATAATTTTTCTAAATAAAAGTGATTTTGGTAAAGAATACATATAAAATAAGCCCATTGGATCAGGTATCCCTTTTTCAATAATATTTTTTATTTCATTTTCATCATTTGAATCAATTATTGATGCCATAAAGGAAAGGGCTGCTGCACCATAATCTTTGACTCCATCCAAAGGTCCAAAACAACCTGTGCATGGCATATTTCCTTTTATGCATAAGGCATTGCATCCACCCCTTGTAACAGGTCCTAAGCAGGGAAGACCTTGAAGTAATAAACATTTTTCAGGGTCAACCTTTTCTGGTTCATAATATCTTTTAATTTCTTTAATTTTAATTCCTTCTGGTGGCTTTGTCTTATTTAAATCACATTCCTCACATAATGCCTTATCATTTGCTAAAACTTTACCTTTTGGTGGTAAATTTCCTGAAAGTAAAGTTAAAACTGCATTCTTTACAACATTTGGAGGTGGAGCACAACCAGGAATATAATAATCAACATCTATAACTTGGTCAAGTGCCCTTACATCTTCATAAAATTCAGGTAATTCAAAACCTTGTTTTTTTGTAAATTCTGGATTAGGGAAATTTTTTTCAGGATTATAAACTATTGGACCACTGTGATAATAATAATCAATTATTTTTTCTTTTGTCTGAGAATTTGCAAGACCTGGAACACCTCCCATATGAGAACAAGCACCAAATGCAATTATAAGTTTTGATTTTTTTCTTAAAAGTTTAACCATATCTTCCTGCTCAGATAATCTTACTGCTCCATTTATAAATGTTGCAAGTATTTCTCCATCCTTCATCTTTTCAACATCTTCTCTTTTAAAATCAAGAGCAACTGGCCAAAAAACTATATCAACTTTTTCAACAACTGTTAATATATCTTCTGCAAGGTCAACAACTGCCTCCTCGCATCCTCCACATGAGGCACACCAATAAAGGGCAATTTTTGGTTTTTCCATATTATGCCTCCTTTTTTAAAGGAATTGGCCCAAGTTTTCTAATCGTTTCTGTAAATTCATTTACAACTTTTACAAATTTATCTGCCTCTGATGCAGAAATCCATTCAAGCCTTAATCTTTCTTCTTCAATCCCAAACTGTTTCAAAAGTTTTTTAAGTAGTAAATATCTCCTTAAATTTTTATAATTTCCTTCTATATAATGGCAATCACCTGGATGGCAACCACCAATTAAAACTCCATCTGCTCCATTTTTAAAGGCATAAATTATAAATTCTGGATGTATTCTTCCTGAACACATAACCCTTATAATTCTTATATTTGGAGAATATTGCATTCTTGAAACACCAGCAAGGTCTGCTGCTGCGTATGTGCACCAATTACAAAAAATTCCTATTATTTTTGGCTCAAAATTTTTTTCCATAAAACCTCCTTAAACATATAAAATTTCTTTAATTTCTTCAAAAATTTGTTCGTCCTTGAAAGATTTTTGTGTTATTGCCTTTGATGGACATGCACCAACACATACTCCACATCCCTTACACAATGCCTCATTAATTCTTGCAACCTTTTTCTCCTCATCAAAAGATATTGCATTATAAGGACATAGTCCTATGCATACATGGCATCCAGAACATTTTTCCTCATTTATAACTGCTATATATGGATCACTTTCTATATAGTCCTTTGAAAGAATTATTCCTGCCCTTCCACTTGCAGCCTGTGCCTGAACAATTGTTTCATCAAGTGTTTTTGGAAAATGAGCTAATCCTGCAAGGAAAATACCATCTGTTGCAAAATCAACAGGTCTTAACTTCATATGGGCTTCAAGGAAAAATCCTTCTTTTGTTATAGGGAATTTACAAAGTTGTGATATTTCTTTTGCATCTTCATTTGCAACAATTCCTGTTGAAAGAATAATGTAATCTGCTTGAATTTTTAAGGGAAGATTTAAAATTTCATCAAAAACAGAAACAAATAGTTTTCCATTTAAAGAACTAACTTCTGGTTTTTTATTTTCATTAAATCTTATAAATTTAACTCCTTTTTGTCTTGCCTTTGTATAGTATTTTTCCTTAAACCCATATGTCCTTATGTCCCTATAAAGAACATAAACTTCTGCATCCTCATTTATTTCTTTAATCTTTAATGCATTACTTATTGCCTGAATGCAACATATCCTTGAACAATATGGTCTTTCTTCATCTCTTGAACCGACACATTGAATCATAACAAATGTTTTATCTTTTAAATCTTTTATAAATTCTTTATCCTCTGAAATCTTTTCTTGGAGTTCTACCTGTGTCATCACCCTTTTATCTTTACCATAAAGATATTCCTTTGGTTTATATTCAGTCGCTCCTGTTGCAACAATTATAACTCCATGCTCTATTTCCTTAATTTCATTTTTAACCCTTATTTTTGTTTTAAAATTACCAACAGAACCTTCAACAGTTTCAAGTCTCGCTTCTTTAAATATTTTTATTTTTGGATTTGAACTAACTTTATTTATTAATTCCTTTAAGAATTTTTGAGGGTCTTCACCATTAATTAAATAATGAATCTTTCTTAAATTTCCTCCAAGCTCCTTTTCTTTTTCAACAACAAAAACTTCATAGCCCTGATTTGCAATTTCAAGAGCACTGATAAGTCCTCCTACTCCTCCTCCTAAAATGAGTGCCCTTTTATTTACAGGAATTTTTGAAGGATAAAGGGGTTCAGAAAGTCTTACTTTAGCAACTGCCCTTCTTATAACATCTTTTGCCTTCTCAGTTGCCTTTTTCTTTTCAAACATATGGACCCAAGAAGAGTGTTCTCTTATACTTGCAAATTCAAAAAGGAAGGGATTTAAACCTGCTTCTCTTAATGTATTTTGGAATAATGGTTCATGAGTTCTTGGAGTGCATGCAGCAACAACAACACGATTGAGTTTTTGCTCCTTTATAACTTCTTTTATCCTTTCTTGGGCATCCTGTGAACATGCGTATAATAAGGTTTCAGAATGAACAACATCTTTTAATTTTTTAGCATAATTTGCAACTTCTTGAACATCTATAACTCCTGCAATGTTTGTTCCACAATGGCAAACAAATACACCAATTCTTAATTCTTCTCCTTCTATCTTTCTTTCAGGAACGAACTCTTCTTCTTTTATAAGTGTTCCCTTAACATCACTTAAAAGACTTAAAACCTTTGATGATGCAGCAGAAGCCTGAATTACTGTTTCAGGAATATCCTTTGGTTCAGAGAAAACACCTGAAACATAAATTCCTTCTTTTGCCTTAACAGGATCAAAGAAATCTACCTCTGCAAAACCAAATTCATTCAACTTTATTTTAAATTTCTCACTTATTTCTTTATTATCCTTTGGTGGTAAAAGAGCAACAGAAAGAACAACCAAATCATATTCCTTTGATTTTTTTCTGTCACCTTCTGCAAGATATTCAATTATCAAATTGTTTGTTTTTGGATCTTCTAAAACTTTCGGTGTCCTACATCTTATATAATTAACTCCTTCCTCTTTTGCCCTCTCAAAATACTGTTCAAAACCTTTACTGAATGCCCTAACATCCATAAAATAAATATCAATTTCCTTCAACGCCTCTCCCATATGTTCTTTTGCAATTATTGCTTCTTTTGTTGCATACATACAACAAACAGAAGAACAGTAATCCCTTTGAATTTCTCTTGAACCAACACATTGAATAAAGGCAATCCTTTCTGGTTCCTTTTTATCAGAAGGTCTTAAAACTTTACCTCCGTAAGGACCTGTAGGGGATAAAATTCTTTCAAATTGTAAAGATGTTATCACATTTGGATATTTACCATATCCTAAATCCTCTTTAACACTTGGGTCAAAAATTTCATATCCTGGTGCTAAAATTATTGCACCAACATTAATATCAAAAATTTCTTCCTTATCCTCAAAATTTATTGCACCAGTAGGACATACCTTTTCACATGCTCTACATTTACCTGTTTGAAAATAAATGCAGAATTCTCTATCAATAACTGCTTTATTTGGAACTGTTTGTGGATAATATATATATATTGCAGGTCTTGTTGAAAGACCCAAATTAAACTCATCAAGTGCAGGTTTAACCTTTGCATCTTCTTTTTTTACTTCCTTAATTTTTCCAACAGGACAAACACGAACACATTCGCCACATCCTGTGCAAAGTTCAATCCTTACATATCTTGGTCTTTTTCTTAAAGTAACCTTATAATTTCCTACTTCCCCTTTTACTTCAATAACATCTGTTAAAGTAAAAAGTTCAATATCCTTATGTCTTGCAATTTCAACAAGCCTTGGTGCTAAAATACACATTGAACAATCATTTGTGGGAAAAGTTTTATCAAGCATTGCCATAACACCACCAATACCTGGCCTTTTCTCTACCATATAAACCTTAATTCCACTTGCAGCAAGGTCAAGGGCAGATTGCATTCCCCCTATTCCACCACCTAAAATTAAAACAGAACCGATTTTTTCATTCTTCATGATTTTACCTCCATTTTTTTATAATAAATTTCTTTAATTTTATAAAAATAAAGGGCAAAGGGACGATAAATTAAATGGGAAAATTTACCAAATGGAAGTTCGATGAGTAAAAATGAAGTAACAAAAGCAACATGAAAAGCATTTGTATAATGGGAAAGCATTTCAAGATTTAAATTTCTGAATATATGAACAAGTATTCCACTTAAACTTATTAAGAAAATTAAAATTGGTAAAGGAAAATCTTGCCATTCTGACTCTTTATATATTTCCCCACCTTTTTTTCTTATCCTCTCAATAATTACATATAAAGAGCCAAAAAGCATTAGAGCTGTTGAAACATATCCAAGAATTCTTTGAGTTAAATTTGTATATATTTTCCATCTTAAAAGGAAAAGGACAATTATAAGCATTAAAAGACAACCAATTGCCATTCCAAGATGGAAAATATATCTTATTTTATTCTCATTTCTTTTACATTTTATCATTTCCTTTTGAGTAAATAAATTTACTATTAATTCATATAGGGCAACAATAGAGTAATAAAATGGAATTTTTTCTCCTTTAAAGGAAAAGTAAGCCATTCTTATAACTCCTATAAGTAAAATTAAAATAGGGAATAAAATGATAAATAAGGCATATCCATAAAGAATCCTAAATCCTCCTTCAGGAAGAGTATGTTCAACTGGCATTGAAGTGGAAAAAAAATCAGAAGGTGAAAGTCCTACTTTTAAATTGTGGTATAAGAAAATTAAAAGAAGGGAAAGGAAAAAAACAACAAAGTAGGATAAAATACCTATGAGTTTTGAAGAAAGAATTTTTGAGGCAATTTTTGTGATATCATATTTTGATACCAAGTATCTTCTAAGTGTTGCCATTGAAAGTCTTGGTTCTGCTTCTCTTGGACAAGCAATGGAACAATCACCACAATCATGGCATAAAAATGCCTCTAAACTTCCAAGAAGATTTTGTTTTAAACCAAGTAGAGCATATTGAAAAGGTCTTCTTGGAAATGGGGCAAATTCTTTTGAAATGTTACACATAACAGTGCATGTTCCACAGTTATAGCATCCCTTTACATCAAATTTACCATATTTTCTTATTTCCTTTAAAATTTTTGGATTTGAAAGAACTTCCATATAATTTCTCCTTTTTAAAAGATAATTATTTTAAAGTAAAAAAAATTATAAAGGCAAACATAAATCATTTTTTAAAAACAGGATAAAATCTTTCCTTCCATACATAACCCTTTTTAAAAAATGCCTCTTTTGCAGAATTTATACATAAATAAAAGCCAATTAATAGAGAAAAAGGAAAAAAAATTGTATATTTGAGGTCATGGGAATTATAAATATCTGAAATTAATTTTAAAAGATAAATTAGGGAAATTTGTAAAAAGGAAATTTTTATTAAATTTGGAGAAGAAATTAAAATTCCTCTTAAAAAGTTTAAAAAGGGTAAAATAAAAATTATAAAAGATACTCCTAAAAATATAAAGAGAATTTTATAAGAATAATTGAAGGCACCAAAAGCACTCTTTGTAACACCTTTTTTAATTTCTTCATAATTTTTATAAAATCTCACCTTTATAAATTTTTTACCATTTAAAAGTGCTATATTACCTCCATTTTCCTTCACTTTTCTTGCAAGAAAAATATCATCAACAATCTCATCTTTGATTTCTTTATGACCACCAATTTTTTCATAAAAATTTCTTTCAAATAAAAGGAATGGACCAAGAGCAAAGGCAAACTTATTTTTCTTACTTAAAATCCTTAAAGGTAAAAAGGTTATAAAGGCAAAAGACCATAAAGGCATAAAAATTTTTTCAATAAAAGAAAATGTTTCAATTTTTGGTATCAAAGATAAAAGTTTTAAATCTTTTTCCTTCATTTTTGAAATTGCATATTCAACCAAGTCTTCATCAATAAATCTGGTATCAGCATCAGTAAAAAGAAGATATTCACCTTTTGATAAATTGAAACCGTTCCAGCATGCAAAATTTTTACCCATCCACCCTTCAGGCAAAAAATTCAATCTTAAAAATTTTAAATTTCTATTTTTAAGAAATTTTTCAACAAGATAAGGTGTTTTATCATTAGAATTGTCATCAACAACAATCAACTCAAAATTCTCATATTTTTGATTTAAAATACCATTTAAACAATCAACTATATTTTCTTCCTCATTTCTTACAGGTATTATAATTGAAAGAAAGGGCCTTTCTTTTAAAGGAATATTTTCTTTTTCCTCTTCTAAATAAAATATGTTGTTTATCAAAATAATTAAAAAAGAAATCAATGAAAAAAATATAAAAATATCTATCATTTCCAGTAAGAATTACTCAATTTAATTTTTTTCATATATGGTTCATCAATCAATCTTTTAAGACCAAGCCATAAAAGTAAAATTATTGTATTAAAAATTTCTAAAAGGGATTTTTTAAATAAAGGAAATATAAAAAGAATTGTTAAAATTATTGCAATTGATACAGAGATATGAAAGTTTTTTGAAATGAGAAAAATAATTAAATAGATAAAGATACCAATTAAAGTGATTTCGGGAAATTTTCCAAATAAAAATCCAGTTGCTGTTGCAAGTCCTTTACCACCTTTAAATTTAAGGAAAATTGGAAAACCATGCCCAAAAACACATAAAAATCCTGATAGCCATATTAAATTTTCATTTTTTAAAAAATAAAGGGAGATTAAAAATGTTATTAATCCCTTTAAAAAATCTAAGAAAAATACAAAAATTCCCCAAAAAGGAGAAATAACATGCCATACATTTCTTGCACCAACATTTCCCTCTCCAACCTTACTTATATCAATTTTTTTTACAATTTTTGAAACTATAAAAGCATTTGGTATTGAACCCATTAAATAGGAAATTAAAAGAATTATTAAAATTTTCATTTTTCAAATTCCAGTGGATGCTCTTCTTTATAAACCTCTTCTTTTAATTTACCTGTAAACATTGATTTATTTAATGGATATATAGCAGGATTAAACACAACCCAATATAAATGCCATACAAGGATTGCAAGTGAAGCAAGAATTGCTTCGTAAAAATGAATAATAAAAAATAGATCAATAAACCATTTTGGTAAAATACTTAAAGTATTTTCTTTAAACCATAATGCAAGACCTGTTAATCCCATAACAATTGTCCCCCACACAAGTGCCCAGTATTCAAATTTCTCATAAAAGGTAAATCTTCCAAATTTTGGTTTATCTTTCTTTAAGTTTAAATTATAAAATAAAAGATTTATTGCATCTTTTATATCTTTAATTTTAAAAATAAGTTCTTTAAATTGATCTCTTCCCCTTTTTGTATAAATCATTGTAAAAACCTTAATCAAAAATGTTATTATCATTAAACTTCCAGCAATTCTATGCAAGTAGGCTCTTAAAACACCACCTTTAAATTTTGCTATATTTAAAGTCCACATTGCATCAGGATAATGATGAGCAAAACCTGTATAAACTAAAATTAAAAAAGAAACAAGATGGATTAAATGAAGGGTTCTTTCAAATTTATTGAACCTTAAAATTTCTTTATCACTAAACGAATGATACCTTACCTCTTCTCTTACTTTCTTCATAAAATCTAAAAAACAGTAAATTACCATTCCACCTATTGTTATTACTATAAGCCATATGTAAATTTTTCTAACAATGTTTATTACAATACTGCCTGTTTGAGAAATAATTTCATGAACATAATGTATTTTTGCACTCGGTTTAATTCCTGGATGGCATGTTCCACATGTTTTTGCTAAATTATCCGGATGTGTTGGAGAAAGGGGGTTTGTAGAAGAAAGAATTTTGTGGTTTTCATGACAAGAGGCACAATTTGCAGAAAAAAGGTTTCCTGCCTTTAAACCTAAACCATGATAGCTTTCATAAAAGGTTGCAAGTTTTTTTTCAGATAGTCCATATCTTTGAATTAAAGTATATCTTTCATGACAATCAGAACATGTTTTTGGAATATTCAATGGATAGACGGGACTTAAAGGAGAAGTAGGAGGTAATATTCTGTGCTCTGAATGACAATCATTACAAACAGGAGATTCCTTTACCCCAACAAGATAACCCTTCCAGTGGATACTTTCAATATAATCTTTATATTCTTTTTCATGACATTTTGAACATGTTTCTGGAATTCTATATTTGTTTATTTTTGATTTTGGGCTGACAGAAACATCAATATCATGCGTCCCATGGCAATCAGAACATGTTGCTCCTCTTTTACCTTCAATTATTGCAAGATTATGAACTCCTTTTTCATAAAGCTCATATGGATTTTTAACTGGAATTTTAAATTTTTCTGAAATCTCTTCTTTACCATGACATTTTCCGCATGTTTTTGCAAGATTTTTAAAATGAACAGGTGAATTCTCATCTATTTTTAAGATATTATGGGAGCCATGACAATCATAACAATGAGCAGCCTCTTTTATTCCCTCTTTAATTGCTTTTCCATGAATACTTTCAATATGTTCAAGATATTCATTTTTATGACATAACCCACATTCTGGAGATGGGAGTTTTTCTGGATGAGGAATTTCCCTAATTTCTCTATGACAGTCATTACAACTTAAAAGTGAATGAATTGAATTTTTAATATCTTCACCTATTTTTTCATCATGGCATTCAAAACATCTTTCCTTTTTAATTTTTGCAGAATGATAAATTTTTGGAGCAACAACATTTTTATGACATCTTGTGCAAAAAATATTTTTTCTTGAAACATGAAGTGGTGATTTTGGATCAGAAGGTGAAATTATTTCGTGGGTCCCATGACAATCTTTACAATTAGGAACATTTTTTTTACCCTTTAAAAACAAAATATAGTGAATATCCTCTTTATATATTTTTTCAATATTTTCATGGCAAACACCACAATTTACCTTTTTAAGAGGAACATCATGAGGTATTTCCTTTATATCTGAATGGCAATCAAAACATTCAATTCCTTCATGAATTCCCTTTAACTTTACATCATGACATTCAAGACATTCAGAAGAGGTAAAGGAAAAAAAGAAATATAAGATAAAAAACATAGAAATTTATTATAAGGAATTTAATTAGAATTTTTCAATTTTTTCTTTAATATTTAAAAGATAATCTTCATAATTTAAAAAATTGTGGGCACCAAAAGATTTATCTTTTTTGAACTCATTAAATTCATAATAGATTTTCAAAAATTCAATTAATTTTTGGTCTTCTATTTTATTTTCCTTTTCTTTAAAAATTTTTTCAATTTCATAAATTAAATTTTTTATCTTTTCCCTCTTTGAAATAAAATCCTTCTCATAATCCTCTTCATGGCAATCAACACAGAAATTCTGGAAATTTTTTTTAATAATTCCTTCTTTTTTATGACAATCAGTACAACCTATTCCTGCTTCATTCATTGGGTCTTTTGAAAAATTATAAAATTCACCATTATAAATTTTACTTTGAATTTCATGGCATTTTTTACAATTCTCATTTTTATGATGGCAAGAATTGCAATCATAGGAATTTTTATAAGTAAATCCATGTTTTTCCTTAGAATGGCATAAGAAACAAGAATTTTCATATAGGTGGTTATAATGGTTGAAAATTTTTTCCCCTATTTTTACTTTTTGATTTTCAATTCCAAAATGGCAGGAAAGGCATTCAGGATCTCTTTCAAAAAGATTTTCCAAAGATATTTTTCTTTTATTTAATTTAAAAATATTTTTTTCACCCTTATCAATTTCTTCTTCAATTCTATTTAAAATTAAATGAACATATTTTATATTGTGAATCCCATATGTTTTATCTTCTTTTATAAAATCAAAATTTTCTTTTATTATTTGAGGGTCATAAAAAACCTTAATAAAATTTGAAATTTTATAAAATCTATTTACCTTTTCTCCAATCTCTTCAATCCTATCCTTTACCCCTTTTTTCCATATAAAAAGAAGTTTATCATATCCCTTTCCATGACAATCATTACAAACCTTTGGGGAAGCAACTGTAAATATGGATTTATGTCCAAGAATGAATCTCTCTTCTTTAACTTGATGACACCCAATACATGAAACACCACTTAAAAACATTGGGTCAGGTGTTACAGGAACATCTATTGCACCTATCCCTATATAAATTTTTTCCTGCAAAGAATGTTTTCCACCATGGCATTCTTCACATTTTGGTGATAAAGCATAAGCCATTTCAACTCTTTTATGCTTTATAATCTCATGACAGATCTCACATTTTATCTTTTCTTTGCTTACATGAACATTGTGTAAAAATTTATGATCTTTATATTCAATTTCTTTTTCTATATGACATTCAGAACATTTTTGAGAAGAAACCCCTCCACTCCCTTCTGTTACATAAATATGACATGTTCTACAATCAATTTTTGCTTCCTCATATTTTAAATGTGAAAATTTAATTCCTCTTATAAGTATAACTTCTCTTGGTGGTCCATGACATATCTCACATCCACCAATAGGTTCCTTTGCTTCTTTTCCTATGAAGTGGCAAAAAATACAAACATTTTTATTAACTGCAGTATGTTCACCTTGAATAAGTTCAGAATGACAAGACTGACAGGAAAGTTTAATTCCTCTTATTTCTTTATCGTAATGCTTTATATGTTTAAATTTTATCCTTTTTGCAAATAGTATTTCACCTGCTTCAAGTTCTTCCTTTATATGACAATCCATACAATTTTCATCATCAATTTTTGAATGTAATTTAACATGATAAACCCCTGCTAAATACCTTATATTTTCTGCAAGAAGCCTTAATTTCCCTTCTATATAACCTAAAAAACCCTTTTTATAATGGCATTTAGTACAATTAACACCTGCATGGCTTGAAGAAACCCAGTTATTATAATAGGGTTTCATTATATGGCAAGAATTACAATAGGAAGGATTATCAGATGCTCTTATAAAAAGATAAAAAAGGTAAATTATAAAAATTGAAATTAAAGGTATTAAAATTTTTTTCATTCTTTATTTTTTTCTTTCATTATTTTTTCATATTCAAGAGGATGTTCCTTCATCATCCTTTCCTTACTTATTTTCCCTGTAAATATTGTTGGATTAAATGGGAAAACTTCTGGATTAAAATGAGCATTATACCAGTGCCATATTATTATTGCAAGTGTTGCTAAAAGTGCCTCATCAGAATGTGCTTCCCTTGCAATATCAAGAATAAATTTTGGAATTATTCCAAGGAAAAAATTGTGAAACCACATAAGTGTTCCAGAACCTATCATTATTACCATTCCCCAATAAACAGCCCAGTAATCAAATTTTTCAATATAGGAATATCTTCCAAATTTTGGTCTTTCATCTGTAAGCTTTAAAAAATATTTTATATTTTGGAAAAAATCAAAAAAATCTTTTTTCGTTGGTAAAAGCTCTTTAAATTCTCTTCTTCCTTCTTTTGTAAAAAGATATATTGTATGCCATATTGCAACTATTACTAAAAGTGTTGCTCCAATTCTATGTAAAAATCTTGATACCTGTATTCCACCTGTTAATTTAAAATAAATTTCTGCCCAGAAGGATTCATGAAATTTTATTGGAAGTCCTGTGATTATAAGCAAAAGACATCCAGCTGCCAAAGTAAGATGTTGTAACCTTACATTTAAACTAAATCTTATAAAATATTCCTTCTCTTCCTTTTTCTTTTCTACTTTTTTTCTCTCTTTTTCTAATTCTTTTTTAATCTTTTCCTTTACTTCTTTTTTAATTTTTTCCTTAAACTCTTCTTTAACTTTAAAACCTTCTTTTTCAATCTCATTTATTATTTCCTCATAAATTTTTTCTTCTTCCTTCATTTCTTAAATTTTCTTAATCCTCTTCCTGCTAAATCAAGAATTATATGAACTATAAGACCAAAAATTACAAAAAATGTAAACCATTTAAAAAAATTATAAACATAATATACAACCCCTGCTTCCTTTTCATAGGGAATAACATGATATTTTCCTTTTGCAACATTTTCAGATGCCCTTGGATGACACTTTCCACATGTATTTGCAAGATTTTTTGGATGAATCGGTGATTCTGGATCTCTTGAAGGCAAAATATCATGATATCCATGGCAGGAAACACAATTTGCAGATTTAACAATACCATATTCAAGTGCAATCCCGTGGAAACTTTCTTTAAAGGCTTCAACCTGTCTTACAGGAACACCATATTTTTTCATTATTGTAACATCTGCATGGCATTTTTCACATGTTGAAACAACATTTTTTGGATTTAATGCGGAACGAGGGTCTTCAGGTGAAAAAATATCATGCTCTCTGTGACAATCATTACATACTGCAGTTTCGTAAATCCTTTTTAAAAGTGCTTTACCATGAATTCCCTTAAAATATTCCTCTTTTATAAGTGTATGGCATTTTCCACATGTGTTTGGAACATTTCTTTTATTTATTGTGGATAAAGAATCTAATGGATTTCTTACATAATGAGTTGTATGACAATCAATACAATCTGGTGCTTCCTTTCCTTTTTCTTTTGCCTTTCCATGAATACTTTCTTTATATTTTTCAGGCATTTCTTTAACAGGAGCTCCCACAACATTACCTGCATAATGGCATTGAAGACAATGAATCTTTTTTGGCTTTCTTAAATGGGGGATTGTTGTAACATCATAATGACATGCTGTACATAAAAAATTTTTATGAACACTTTGATAATACTCACCAGGTGAAACATAAAGGGATTTTTCTTTTCCATCCTCTATTATCTTATAATCTTCTTTTCCATGACATAAAAAGCATCTTCTATTTCTTGAAACTATGTCCTGAGAATAAAGGTTTAAAACTAAGAAAATTAAGAAAAGTTTTTTCACTTTTCCCCCTTTTTAATTTCCTCATATTCCAAAAAATGCTCTTCTTTTAACCATTCTTCTGAAACATATCCATCCCAAAAGCTCATGTTTATAGGGAAATTTGAAGGTGTAAGATGTATTTCATATAAATGCCATAAAATTATAAATATTAAAATTAATGTTCCTGTCCATCCATGAATACCATAAATTAAATCAAAAATCCATTTTGGAATAAAAATAAAGAAATAATTGTGCCACCACATAACTATTCCTGTTGTTATCATTAAAAATACAAATATAAAAAATATCCAATATTGAAGTTTTTCTCTAAAACCATATCTTTTAATCTTTGGTTTTTCATCCCTTTTTCCAATATTGTAAAGGATAAGAGAAAAATAATCAGAAAAATCCTTTTTTTCAAATATAAGATTTTTAAATTCTTTTCTTCCTTCCTTTGTAAAAATTATATAAATTAAATGGTATAAGGCAGTAATTATTAAAAGAACAGCAGAAAGTCTATGAAGTGCACCCCTTGCTTCAAAGCCTCCTTCAAGAAAGATTAAAAATTTTCCAAACCAAGAATCAGAAAATTTTAAAGCAATTCCTGAAATTATAAGAAAAAAAACTGAAATCATGAGTAAAAAATGCTGAATTCTCCAATTTAAAGAAAATCTCAAAATATTCCTTTTGCCCTTCATTTTTTTCTCCTTCTTAAATCAAGAAATATGTGGAATAAAAACAAAAATCCTAAAAAGCTTATAAAAATTATGTAAAATATTCTTACAACATAAACACCAATTGAAACCTCCTTTTTTGCTTCCACATGAATTTTACCACTTAATTTCCATTCTCTTTCTCTATGGCATTTCCCACAAGTTTTTTTAAGATTTGATGGATTTATTGAACTTTCAGGATTTTCTGAAGGCAAAATTTTATGATATTCATGACAGGAAACACAATTTGCTGCACGGATTTCTCCTTTATATAAAAATATTCCATGAAAACTTTTTTTATAAGTAGAAAATCTTCTTGGTGGAACCCCATATAATGAAGTTATTCTTGGATTTTCATGACATTTTGAGCATGTTTCTGGAACTTTTTGTGGAGATATAGGGGACTCTAAGGAAAGAGGAGATAATATCTTATGTTCAAAATGACAATCTATACAACTTGGAGCATCCTTTATTCCTTTTTTAACTGCTTCAAAATGAATGCTCTCCCTATAATCTTCGCCTTCCTTCTCATGACAGGAAGAACATTTTTTTTCTATAAGAATTTTTCCTCCGTAAACTTTAAAGGAAATAACCCTATGCTTCCCATGACATTCATAACAATTTAATTTTTTAAAATGGACACTTTTTTCAAAATTTTTTACAATTTCAGGATGGCATAATTCACAGAAGGATTTAAAAGTATCAGGATGAGGAAATTTTTCAAAATTTAAATGGCATTCATTACATTTTAATAAAAGATGGGGCGAATTTAAAAGGGAATCATTAATAGCTTTTGAATGGCAATTAAAACAATCTGCATTTAAATTTAAAAATAAAAATAGATTAACTATGACAATCTTTGCAAAAATTATAATCAACTTTAATTTTTTTATGGCAATCAAGGCATTTAATTCCATTTTCTTCAACATGTAATTTATGAGAAAAATTTCCAATTTTTGTTTTAAGAGTTTTATTATAGGATATTTTATGGCAATAAATGCAATCCTTCTTAATTTCTTTTTCATGATGGCAATTTATACACCCTTCTTTACCAAATTTCAAAATTTCTCCTTCTTTCTTTTCATAATGTGGTCTATGACATTCTATACAATTTAAATTTTCCTTTAAATGGTTTTTATGGGAAAAGGAAACTCCAAAAATTTCTTCCCTTTTTTCTTCAATCCCTTGATGACATCTTGTGCAAATTCTTTTCTCTGGACTATATTTTACCCATGGCAATTCAAAATGTTTATTTATTTTTAATTTACTCAATTCCTCGTTTATAAATTCAATTGCCTTTTCAAGTAAAACCTGAGAATAATCAACATTATGAATTCCATATCCCTTTTTAACAAGTTCAAAATTATAAATTGCATCCTTTAATTTTTGGGAATTTTTTGGAAGAATTTTTTTTGCTTCATTTATTATTTTTTCTGTTTTTTTAATTTTCTCCTTAATACTTTCCTCCCATTTTTTATAAATTTTATAATAAGAAGAACCATGACAATTCATACAGGAAAAGGCACCAGAAATTTTTACTTCTCCTCCTTCTATAAAATGACAACCTTCACATCTTATTCCTGCTTTATACATTGCTGATGGCATTGGTGAAACACCAATCCCGCCAATCCCCATATAAAGGTCCTTTTGGGGTGAATGACCCTTTAAGTGGCATGTTGAACATGGGGTTTTAACAACCGCTTCAACATCCCTTGGTTTTCCATGATAAATTTCTTGATGGCAGGCAATACATTCAACCTTGTGATTTGTTATATGATTTTCATGCATATATTCAACTTCACTATACTTTTCAATTCTTTCAGGTTCATTATGACAGGAAAAACATCTTTCCCTTGGAACCTCCCCATTTCCTTCAACTGAATGGGAATGACAAAAAATGCAATCCATCCTATATCTTTCAACATTTTTATGGTCAAATTCAAAACCTGCTTCTACAATTTTTTTCTCAGGTACTCCATGGCACAATTTGCAATCTGCTATATCTTCTCCTATTTTTTTAACTTCCTTAAAATGGCATAAAAAACAAGTTGTTTCTGTAACCTTTATATGAAGTCCCTGAACAATTTGTGAATGGCAAGAAGTGCATCTTAATTTTTTCTTTCTCCTTGTCTCTATTAAATGTGGGGTATGGTCAAACAATACATTTTTAAAGAGTGTTTTACCGGAAAGTAATCTTTTATCATGGCATCTTAAACATGCTTCATCTTCAATTTCTGTCCATGGATTTGTTGAATATGTTCCTGTAATATACCTTGTAACCATTGCAAGTGCCTCATATTTTTTCCTTATTTCAGATGTTATTCCAGGTGGAATATGGCATTCAACACAAGGAACTTCATTGTGGGAAGAAGATTCCCATGATTTATAATAGGGTTTCATTACATGGCATAAGCCACAAAATTTTGGATGGGAAGTAACTTGAATTAGAATAAAGAAAAAAATTATACCAAATATAATTATGAAAGAACCAATTATAAAAAAAACTCCTAACTTTCTCATCTTTTACTAATATAAATTATAATAGAAATCGTGAATAAAATAAAAAGCCATAAAAATGGTAGAAATAATTTTTTACTTTCATAAAGCTTTTTTTTCCTTATTGCTTCCCTTTGAACATCATCTGCTATGCTTTTTGCCTTTATTATGAAATTTTTAATATCATCAATTGAAAGGGAATGGGAAATTGGCTGTGCCTCTAAAATATATGTTCTTGCTTCCTCTATCCTTCCAAGAAAATCATAAACAGGTAAAGGAATCTTTTTTAATTCATTTACAATTTCTTCGGATTTTAAAAGGTCCATCTCTGATGTGATAAATAAGGTATATATCTCTTCTGCTATTTTATAATTTTTTGAATCCTTTGAATGGCAAAAAATACATTTTTCTTTCCATAAATTATGGGAAGTTTTTTTAACAAAATGATTTTCATGGCAAATTTCACATTCTCCATAACCAAGATTTCTCCAAACTTCATAATGTTTGCTTTTTAAAAAATTTTCTCTTTGTTTTATATGACATCCTCCACATACCTTTTCAATTCCTCCAACACCTGGAGGTGTTGCACCATGAGTTCCATGACAATCCTTACATGTTGGAGCATTTAAATTACCTTCTTTTAATCTTTCAGAATGAACTGATAAATTGTATTCAAGAATAACATCTGATGAAATTTTATACTTTTTCATTAAATTGAAATTACTATGACATCTTCCACATGTTTTTGGCAAATTTAAAGAATTCGTTTTTGAATTTGTATTTTTACTATCCATAATATCATGAATACCATGGCAATCAATACATATTGCAACTTCCTCATTCCCCCTTTTAAAACTTTCTCCATGTTCTGATGTATAGTATAATATTTCCTGATCAAAGGGAATTCCATATGGCTTCATAACATAAGGAGAACTATGGCACTTTGAGCAAATTTTAATAATATCTTTTCTTTTTGGCTTACCAATAAAATTAATGGAATGGGCACCTTTAATATCAAGAACATTTTTATTTCCCCCATGACAATCATCACAATATATACCTTCAATATGATGGATGCTCTTTGTATATTCTTCCCTTACCTCTGAATGACAAACCATACATCCTTTTATCTCAAAAATTAAAATTAATAAAATTTTCATAATTTAAAAAATCCAAAAATTCCTGTTAAAAAAATTAAAATTAAAAATAATGAAAAAACTGAAAAAGAAATTTTCTTCTTATAAATTGGAACAGGTTCCCTTTTATCAATCCATGGCAAGATAAAGATTAAAAAATTTAAGATTAAAAAAAGAAAACCAAAAATTTTTTTAGGTAAATAGATTTTTAAAAAATAAATTGGAAGTAAAAAGAAAGGCAAATATATTTTTGTAGGAGTTTTAAAGGGGTCATAAATTTCCGAAATTTTAAAAGGGGAAAGGATTGAAAGAGTTAAAAGAATGCCAAGAAAAACTAAAAATAAAATAAATATACGATTTAAATAAAAGGGTGATATCTTCTCTTTTTCAAAGTTTGAGAAAATTAAAAAAAGAAAAATTAAAATAAAAATTGGAATTAAAAAAGAATGAAATATATAAAATCTTATATGAACAAATTTATTTATTGTAAAATTACCAAAAATAAAAGAATAAATTGAATTTAAAATTGGTATTTCTTTTAAAATTTCCATTATTCTTTCAACCTGCCAGTAAAAATTATTTTCCATTGGAAGTAAAATTCCTGTAAAATACTGAAAGGAAAAAAATAAAAACAAAATAAGGGTGAATATCCATAAAATTTCCTTTGGTTTATGATATAATTTATAAAAAATTGACTTAAAAATTAAAAGAATGATTAAAATTAAAATAAAAATTGCTCCCCAAAGATGAATATGGAAAAAATAATATCCAAGGGGGGCATCCCTTATTATAAAAATTGTGCTTTCATAACCCCTTTCCATTGAAGGGATATAATAAAAAAGCATCAGAAATCCTGTTAAAAATTGAATTAAAAGATTTATTAAAATTAAAATTTCAAGAAAATATTTTTTTAAAGGAAAAACATTTATCTTATTCAAGGAAAACATAAACTTTTCCGCCCCTTTCTTTAACCTCATATCTTTTTAATGGAATTTTTGGGGGACCTTGAAGAGGATTACCATTTAAATCAAATATTGCACCATGGCATGGACATTCTATTCTTTTATTTTCAAAATTGTATTCAAGGATACATTTCATATGAGTGCATACTGCTGAAATTGCTATAAAACCTTCCTCTGTTTTTATTAAATATAATGGCTCTTTTAAATGGGGAATAAATTTTGCTTCACCAATTTTTAAATTTTCATAACCTTTAATTTCAATTTCCTTTTCAAATTCTTCTTTTTCTATCTTTGGAAATTTTATAAAGGAAAGAATTGAGCCAATAAATCCTAAGGTCCATGCTCCAATTGTTCCTTTAAAAATCCATATTAAAAAATCCCTTCTTTTCATTATTTATTTCTTTCTTCAAAAGGTAAAAGCCATATTAAAAAGACAAGAATTATAAAAGGAAGTAAAATTAAACCAAAAGAAACATAAATTCCTTCCCTACCAATAAGTCCAAGTTTATAAATTGTTAAACCCCTTAAACTTTTTGAAAAAAGTTGCCCCCCAATAACCACATTCCATCTTGTAGCAAAAATACCAATTAAAACCATTAAACTCACAACAAAATATGTAAATTTCTTTGCACTATCAGATGCATTAAATATTTGAATATATCCTAAAAAAAGAATTGGCAAAATTGCTCCAATGATTATTTGTAATATAAAAAGTGAAATAAAAAGCTTCCCTTTAATTAAAACTTGGAGCATATCAAAAAATTCTTCTGCCTCATAAATTCTCTGTAATAGATCAAGCATTTCAAGCGAAAAATCTATTATTATTGCATATAAAAGATATTTTGCCATTGTATCCAAGCAGGAAATTTGAAGAGGTTTACCCTTTAAATAATTTAAAACCATATATACAAAAATAACAAGGGCAATACCTGAAACCATTGCAGAAAATAAAAATATTATTGGCATTATTACACTTGACCACCATGGATTTGCCTTTACAGAACCAAATATAAATCCCACATATCCATGTAATAGTATTGCAGAAGGTATCCCTATTATTGCAATTGTTTTAGAAAATTTTGCATCAAAATTTTCTATATCCTCATTTATTTCATCAACACCAAGAGTTAAAATTTTATATAAAATTCCTTTAATACCTTTTTTTCTTTTTGACCATTCAATTATATCTTTTCTATATTCAAGCCATATTTCTATAATTAAAATTGCCATTAAATACCATATATATACAAATCCAAAAACAGCCATTGCAGAGGAAAGGTGAGGGGTTAAAAAGATTTCAAAACCCCTTAAGGGATGAGTGATGTGAAAAAGAAGGGGAATAGGAGCTGAAATTAAAAAGGAAAGGGATGTTAAAAGGGAAAGTCTATAAGTGGGTTTTACCTCTTTTATTTCAAAAACTTTTTCCAAAGATGCTAATATAAATGCTCCTGCAACAAGTCCTGTAATATATGGATAAAGAACAATTAAAATGCTCCAACGAAGTTCTATTTCATTTGGATATATAAAACCCTGAATATTTCTTAATGCATCATATAAATTATTTATCTCCATTACCTTACCTCCATATCCATATCCTTATAATAAACCTTTGGATGTGTTCTTAAATGAGGCTTTAAAACCTGCAATGGATAATTTTTAATATATTTATAAACAGGGCTTTCAGGATCATCTATCTTACCAAAAATTCTTGCATTTTGTGGGCAAATAAGAACACAAACAGGTAAAAGACCCTTTTTAATTCTATGATAACAAAAGGTGCATTTATCAGGTGTTTTTGTTTTTGGGTGAAAATATCTTGCACCATAAGGGCATGCTTGAACACAATATCCACACCCTATGCAATATTTCTTATCAATAAGAACAACCCCATCGTCTGTTTCATAAGTAGCTCCAACAGGACAAACCTGAACACAGGGTGGTTCTTCACATTGATTGCATAATTTTGGAACAAAGAAGGCTTTTGCAATTTTTTTTGGTGGATTTAATTTTTTAAATCCTTGAACTCCACCATTGGGTGATTCCACATATACTTCACCATCTTCAAATATTAAATACCTCTCTATCCATGTTCTAAAATAAAAGGGTAAATCTGGAACATCATTTTCTTCTTTACATGCTATAACACATTTTCCACATCCAATACATTTACTTATATCTACTACCATTCCATATTTATTTTTTCCATATTTAAAAGTAGAAATTATAAAATTTGGAATAATTTCATTCTTAAAAAATGGTGTTAAAAAAAATCCTAAAAGGGATTTTATAAATTCTCTCCTTTTCATTTTAAATTTGGCGAATGTGAAAGATGACAGGAAATACATTCTTCATCTTTAAAATGTTCCTTTTCATCAATTTGTTTAAAAGAAGATGGTCTTGCTTCAATTTCAGCATGGCATAATAAACAGAATTTTCTATCGGAAATTATACTTGGTTTAAATTCATCAGGATTTTCAACATGATTTAAAAGCGCACCATGGCATATCTGACAGTTTAAATTTTTATGAGAAAAACTTGCAACATCATTGTATTCCTTTTCGTGACATTCTTTACACTCCTTTATATCAGCATACTTTGTATTTAAATTTATATTTTCATCAATTGAACTTGCTCTATAATGTCCAAACTTACCAAAGCTTTTTGGAATTAAAAAGGGTCTTAAAATTAAGAATAAAAACAAGACACCAAAGTAAATTCCAAAAAGCCTTTTAATATGAGAGTACTTACCAAATCTTTTCATATTCCCAAAATTAAAGAAAAATTATCCTTTTTAAGTTTTAAAATATATACTTTTTTCTTTGGATTATAAAATTTTTTCATTGAATTTTTTAAATTTTCTCTATCAAATTTTTTCAAATTTTCAAAACATCTTTTTATAAAAATAAGGGATTCATAGGATAATGCAGAAAGGAAATTTGGTTTTTTACCATATTCAATTTCAAATTCATCTATGAATTCCTTATATTCTTCAATTTCTTTATCAGGATGGAAAGGGGAGGATATATAAATCTTAATTTTTTCATCGGCATATTTTCCAAATTTCTCAACAATTTCATAAGAATAAAGACCATCACCACCTAAAAAAATAGGGGTAAAATTTTCCTTTAAACATTTTTCAATTAGAATTGTTGCATCCTTTGTATGTAAAGGGCAAAAAACTATTGGTGGATTTGCATTTTTTAAAAAAGAAACTTTAAGATCAATTTCACTTTCATCAAATTCCTCAATTCCTAAAATTTTTCCACCCTTTTCAACAACATATTTCTTAAATTCCTCAAACAAAATATTTGAATAGGGGTCCTCTTTTTTATAAATTATTGAAAATTCAGATATACCAAGATAATCAATTGCAAATTTACCTATTGCTTTCCCCTGTTCAATATCAGAATAACTCATACTAAAAACATAATTTTTATCCTTTGTTATAATTGGTGATGTTGCAGTAGGTGTAAGGAGCGGAATTTTATTTTCTTCTGAAAAAAAAGAGGCATATAGGGCAAATTTTGATGTTAATGGTCCTAAAATGCATAAAAATTCATCATTTTTTAAAATTTTTTCAATTTTTATTCTTAAAGATTCTGAATCACTTTTAAAGTCAAAAATTTCAATTTTAAAAGGAACATTTTTATTTTTCTTTATGAAAAAATCTATTCCTAAAAGGGCTTCATTTGCATAATAGGAATATTTTCCTGAAATTTCAAAAAGAACTGCTATTTTTGGTATTTCTTTTTTTTTACAGGAAATAAAAAATAAAATTAAAAAAATTAAATATTTTCTCATTCAGGATGCATCGTTAAAAAATGTTTAAATCCATCTGGTGAAACTTCAAGTATAAAAACATCCCTTGAAGGGTCTTTTCCTTTTTTAAAGGAAATTTTTCCTGTAACACCTTCAAATTCAAATTCCTTTATTTTATTTATAAATTCAATTCTATCTTGTTTTTGAATATTTTCAAGTATTTTATAGGAAAGGGTAAGGGCATCATAGCAAAGGCTTGAAGTAAATTCTGGTTCTTCATTATATTTTTCTCTATATTTTTTAACAAATTCTTTTGCCTTTTCAAATTGTAAATCGGATGTAAATGGTGAAGAAATATATGCTTTGACATTTGAAAATATCTCCTTATTTTTATTTATAAGTTCATAAGAGAACCAACCATCTCCACCAACAAATATTGGAGTAAATTTTATTTCAAGGCATTCCTTTAAAATAATTGGAACAAAATTTGCATAAACGGGTAAAAAAAGGACTTCAGGATTAAAATATGATATTTTATCAAGTTTTGAATAAAAAACACTATCATTTTCAAAGAAAAATTCAGAAGTTAAAATTTCACCACCTAAATTTTTAAAGGAAATTTCAAAATTCCTTGATAAAACTTCTGAATATGGGTCATTTGCTTCATACAAAATAGCAACCTTTTTCTTTTTAAGATGATTATAAACAAATTTTGCAAGTAAATCTCCTTGAATTGAATCTGTGAATGTCATCCTATAAACAAAATCACCAATTTTTGTAACAAGTGGATGTGTTGCAGTTGGAGAGATTATAGGTAATGAATATTTTTGAGAAATTGAAGCAGCAACAAATGCATTTTTTGAAATAAGTGGTCCAATAACACAAATTATATCTTTATCTTCTGAAAAACTTGTTATAATTTCCTTTGTTTTGTCAGGCAAACCCTTATTATCTTTTATTATAACAGATACATTTTTTCCGAAAAATTTTTTATTCTTGTTTTCTTCAAGAAAAATATTTATACCCTTCAATGCATTTTTTCCATAAACTCCTGCAGGACCTTCAAGGGGTAAAATAATACCTATTTTAACAGATGGTGCCTTACAAGAGATAAAAAACAAAAAAATACCTACAATAAATTTTTTCATAATTTCAATTTTTTAAATTTTTTAATTTATTTTTCCTTTGGAACAGGATGTGCTATCTCTTTGAAAAATTCTTCAAATTTAAATTCCTTATAGGTAGGACTATTTTCATTATGGCATTTCTTGCAATCTTCTTCAGTAGGTCTTATAAGACCATAATCTTCTGGTTTTAATTTACCTTCATAAATTCCCTTCATAACATTCATTGCCTTATAAAGAGAACCAGGTCCATGACAATCTTCACATCCAACTCCATTTTCCTTATCGCTTCCATTATGGCAGGAAAGGCATTTTTCATCCTTTTGGGGATCAGAAATATTCATATTTTTAGCAATTTCCTTTGCCTTTTCAGTTGTAAGTGATTCAAATGCCTTTGAATGTTTACTTTTTTCCCATATTTCCCATTGGCTGCCTTTTTTTTCACCCTTATGACATATCTTACATTTTTCAGAACCTACATATTCAAATTTCTTTTCCTCTTTTTTCTCCTGAGCCATACAGAATGTTATCCCTATAAGAATTATTAACAATTTTTTCATAAAACCTCCTTTTTAAAGCAAAAAAATTTTAAAGTTTTTAAAAAAGAAAAGTCAAATTAA
>CAZUSI010000012.1:0-16036 GCA_964623395.1 uncultured bacterium
TTATGATTTCATCGATTTCTTCTTTTTCAAGAATTTCTTTTTCAAGAAGTTTTTCAACAATTTTTTCAAGAATGTTTTTGTTTTCTTTTATAATTTTTTCTGCAGTTTCTTCTGCTTTTTTAATTATATTTTTAATTTCTTCATCTATCATTTCAGCAGTCTTTTCACTGTAATATCTTTTCATCCCAATCTCTCTTCCCAAAAATATTTCTTCTTCAACTTTCCCAAAGGTTACAGGACCTATTTTTTCACTCATTCCCCATTCACATACCATTTTCCTTGCAATCTCTGTTGCCCTTTCTAAATCGCTTGCTGCTCCTGTTGTCTCTGTATTTAATATTATCTTTTCTGCTGCTCTCCCCCCTAAAAGAACTGCTAATTGACTTTCAAGATATTCTTTTGAATATATGTGCCTATCATCTTCTGGAAGTTGTTGGGTTAGACCAAGTGCTCTTCCTCTTGGAATTATTGTAACTTTATGAATTGGGTCAGAATTTGGAACAAATTTTGAAACAAGGGCATGTCCTGCTTCATGATATGCTATCAATCTTTTTTCTTCTGGTGAAAGTGCTAAACTTTTTCTTGCAAGCCCCATAAGAACCTTATCTTTTGCCTCTTCAAAATCTTCCATTTCAACTTTATTCTTACCTTTTCTTGCTGCAAGAAGTGCTGCCTCATTAACCATATTTGCAATGTCAGCTCCTGCAAATCCTGGTGTTCCCCTTGCAAGTTTCTTTAAATCCACATCCTCTCCAAGAGGTATTTTTCTTACATGTATTTTTAATATTTCTTCTCTTCCTTTCACATCAGGTCTATCAATAACTATTTGCCTATCAAATCTTCCAGGTCTTAAAAGGGCTGGGTCTAAAATATCAGGTCTATTTGTTGCAGCCATTATTATTACTCCATCCTTTGTATCAAAACCATCCATTTCAACAAGTAATTGGTTGAGTGTCTGTTCCCTTTCATCATGTCCGCCACCAAGCCCTGCTCCTCTTAATCTTCCAACAGCATCTATTTCATCAATAAAAACTATTGCGGGAGCCATTTTCTTTGCCTGATCAAATAAATCTCTTACTCTTGCTGCACCAACTCCTACAAAAAGTTCTACAAAATCAGAGCCAGAAATTGAGAGGAAGGGAACTCTTGCTTCACCTGCAACTGCTTTTGCAAGAAGTGTTTTTCCTGTTCCCGGTGGTCCTAAAAGTAAAACCCCTTTTGGTATTCTTGCACCAAGTTTTTGAAATTTTTGTGGATTTTTTAAAAATTCTATAACTTCTTTTAATTCTTCTTTTGCTTCATCACAACCTGCTACATCATCAAATGTTACTTTTGGTCTATCTTCTGTTAGAATCTTTGCCCTTACTTTTCCAAAAGAAAATGCTCTTGAAGAACCTCCTTGAATCTGTCTTAAAAATAAAAACCAGAAGACAATGAATATCAAAAACCAGGGAGCATAGCCAAGAAGGACTTCCCAGAAGGGATTTTTTATTTTTGTTTTAACTTCAATTCCATGTTTTGTCAATAAATCAAGAAGGTCTGGCTTTGGAATAGGCAAAGAAAGTTTAAAGCTTTTAAAATTTTCTTCTTTTATAACAACAGGTGTTTTGAATTCACCGGTGATTTCCTTTTCTGTAACAACTACCTCTTTTATATTCCCTTTATTTACTTCTTCCAAAAATTTTGAATAGGAGATTTCAACAAGGGAAATCCTTTTTTCACTGAAATAGGCTATAAGAAGTGCAAAAGAAATAAATATCAATATCCAGAAGATTATTCCCTTTAAATAATTTTCTCCACTTTTTTTCTTTTCATTCATTTTTCTCCTCCAAATCTATAATTCTAATATCTTTAAGATAACGGAATTTTTCGTCAAAGTCAAGTCCATATCCCACTAAAAAAAAGTTTGGAACCCTAAAACCCACATAGTCAAGATTTATATTTACTTTCCTTCTTTCAAATTTATCAAGAAATACACATATTTTACAGGAAAGAGGTTCTTCTTTATTAATTTCTTCATATATCTTTTTTAAAGTATATCCTGTGTCAATAATGTCTTCAACAATTATAACATGCCTACCTTTAATTTCTATTTGGGGTTTCATAATCCATTTTATTTTTCCATCTGATATACTTTTTGAACCATAACTTGAAACCCTTAAAAATTCCAATTCATGAGGAAAATTTAAATTTCTTATAAGATCAGATAAAAAAACAACTCCTCCTTTTAAAATTCCAATTAGGAGTGGATTTTTATCCTTATAATCCCTTTTTATTTCTTCAGCAATTTCTTTTACTCTTTTTTTGATTTCTTTTTCCTTTATAAGAACTTTAAGTTTCATATTTAATTTCTATTATTTTATCATAATCTTTTCTATTTTTCAAATCATCAGAAAAAATGTTGGGATAAATCCAAAGCACCTTTTTATCATAAGAGATGATTGGCAAGTATTTTCTTAAAAATCTTGGTATTTTAAGCTCATTGAAAATTTTTTTCAATTTTTTTCTTTTTTTATTTATTATAATATAATCACCTTCTTCCCAATTTTTTAGAAAACCGTCAATTTCTTCATTTATTTTTATTTTAACCCCTAATGGTTTCCAACTGTATATTCCCTTCTTTATTTTTTTCTTTTCTTTAAATTTAATATCTTTAAAAATGCTTAAATATCCTTGAGATATTTCAAAAAAGACATTCCCTGATAAACTAACCCTTCCCTTTTTATTTCTATATATTTTTTTAATTTCTTCTTTTTGATAAAAATTAATAGGTTTTCCTTCCTCTATTTTTTGAAATAGAAAATTCACAATCTCCAAAATTTCATAATCTTGTAATTCCGGTATTTTTAAAATGAAAAAATTTTCCCCCTTCAAATACAAATTTTCCTTATATATTTTTTCAATATGTTTTTTTATAAACTCTCTTTCCTCATAAAAAGATATATATGTTTTTAAAAAGCCCTTTTCAAAGTTTGGGAAAATTTCTTTTAAAAGAGGAATTATTTTATTTCTTATATAATTTCTTGTTATTTTTAAATCAAAATTTGTTATGTCAATTTTATAATTTATACCCAATCTCTTTAAAAAATCTATGTTCTCTTCTTTTGTATTTAAAATAATGGGTCTTATGTAATTATCATCAGATGGCATTATTCCAATTATCTTTTCTCCAAAGCCTCCTCTTAAAACTCTAAATAATAAAGTTTCTATTACATCATTTAAGGTATGACCTGTTGCCACTTTATCAAATCCATTTTTTTTTAAATAAATTTCAAAAATTCTTTTTCTTTCTCTTCTTGCTTTTTCTTCAATATTTCCCTTTTTATCTATTTTTATCCTTTCAATAAATAAAGGTATATTTAATCTTTCACATAAATTTTTTAAAAATTTTTTTTCTTCTTCGGTCTCTCTTAATCCATGATCAATATAAATTGCACTTATTTTCAAATTTTTTTCCTTTTCTATTGCTTTTAAATTCAAAAGGCAAGAAAGGGAATCAGGTCCCCCGGAAAGTGCAACAAGTATTTTATCGTTTTCTTTAACAAGATTAAATCTTTTTATTGCTTCTAAAAATTTTTTATTTGGGATTATCTTCATCTATAAATAATTTGGGATTTTTCTTTACCTATTGAAATAATTTTTATAGGAATTTCAAGATATTCTTCTATAAAATCAATTATTTTTTTTAAATTTAAAGGGAGGTCATCATATTTTTTGAAATCCTCTTTAATTTCAAAACCATCAAATACTTTGTATATGGGCTTTATTTTAAACCAGTTTGAGATTCCAATAGGTGGAAAATTTATTCTTTCTCCATCAATTTCATATTCAACACATATTTTTATTTTTTCAATATTAGAAAGAACATCAATTTTGGTTAAGGCAATTTCATTAGCTCCATTTATAGTACAAGAATATTTTGAAATTACTAAATCAAGCCATCCGCATCTTCTTGGTCTTAAAGTTGTTGCTCCATATTCTTCCCCCTTTTCTCTTATTATATTATCCATTTCATCTTTAAATTCAGTTGGAAATGGTCCTTTTCCAACCCTTGTAGTGTACACCTTTAATACTCCTATTATTCTTTTTATTTTATAAGGTGGTATCCCTAAGCATGCAGAAGCACCACCTGCTGTTGTAAAGGATGATGTAACATATGGATATGTTCCAAATATAATATCAAGGAGTGTTCCTTGAGCACCTTCTATAAGAATTCTTTTCCCTTCCTTTTCTTTTTCATATAAAAATTTTATTGTATCTATTACTCTTTCCTTAATTTTATCAAAATTTTCTCTCAAATTTTTTATAATAAAATTCTTATCAGGTGGAACTTGTCCATATTCTCCACCTAATATCACTTTATTAAAATTAAAAGAATTTTTAAACCTTTCATTAAAATCCCTTTCATTTTTTAAATCACAAATTCTAATTCCTTTTCTTCTTACAAAATCTGAATATGCAGGTCCTATCCCCCTTTTTGTTGTTCCTATGGATGTTTTTTCTTCCTCAAGTTCATCAATAAATTTATGATAGGGTAAAACAACAGGGCATCTTTCATCAATATAAATTCTTTCTTTAACATTTAATCCAAATTTTTCCATTTCTTCAATTTCTTTTAAAAGAAGTTCCAAATCTATTACTTCATATGGTCCTAAAATTCCTATTTTGTCCTCGTGAATTAAACCCGAGGGAAGTTGATGAAAAACTATTTTTTTATTATCTACATAAACCGTATGCCCTGCATTTGATCCACCTTGAAACCTCACGACTATATCAAATTCATCTTTTAAAGCGCTAATTATTTTACCTTTCCCTTCATCACCCCATTCAAGCCCAATTATTGCAATATAAGACATTTTAAAAACCCCTTTCTTTATATTCTCCATAAACTTCTTTAAGTGCTTCACATATTTCTCCAAGAGTTAAATTTTTTTCAATACTTTCCTTTATATAAGGCATAAGATTTTCATTTTTAATTGCCTTTTCTTTTAAGATTTCTAAACATTTTTTAACTTCTTCTTTATTTCTTTTTTCCTTAAATTCCATTAAAAATTTTTTTCTTTCCTCATATATTTCTTCTGAAATTCTTATACAAGGTGAAGGAATTTTTGTTTCTTCATCCTTGAATAAATTAACTCCAACAACATATTCTTCTTTTTTTTCAATATCCTTTTGATATTTATAAGCACTTTCTTCAATAAGCTTTTTCATATAACCTGTCTCAACACATTTTAATGCACCACCTCTTTCCTCTATATCTTTAATAATTTCCATAATTTCTTCTTCCTTATCTTTTGTTAATTTTTCTATTAAATAAGAACCACCAAGTGGATCAACATATTCAGGTATTTTAGTTTCATAAGCAATTATTTGTTGCGTTCTTAAAGCAATTTTAACTGCTTCTTTTGAAGGAAGCCCTATTGCTTCATCAAAGGAATTTGTATGAAGGCTTTGTGTTCCACCTAAAATAGCAGAAAGTGCTTGAAGTGTTACCCTTATTATGTTGTTCATTGGTTCTTGATATGTTAAAGTTGAACCACATGTTTGAGTATGAAATCTCATCTTCATAGAATTTTCGTTTTTTGCTTTAAACCTTTCTTTCATTATTCTTGCCCAGACTTTTCTTGCTGCTCTAAATTTAGCAATTTCCTCAAAAAAATTATTATGGGCACCAAAAAAGAAAGAAATTCTTTCCCCAATTTTATCTATGTCAATTCCTCTTGAAAGGGCATTTTCTATATACTCAATTGCATTTGCAAATGTAAATGCAACTTCTTGAGAAGCATTTGCCCCTTTTTCTCTTATATGGTATCCTGAAATTGATACAAAATGCCATTTTGGTATATATTTTATACAATATTCCCATATATCAATTGAAAGTTTTATAGATTCTTTTGGTGGAAATATGTAATTTCCTCTTGCAAGAAATTCCTTTAAAGGGTCATTTTGAACTGTTCCACTTAAAGTTTTTTCTTCTATTCCTCTTTTTTTAGCAATTAATATATACATTGCGAGAATTATATTTGCAGTTGCATTTATTGTCATTGATGTTGAAACTTTATCAAGAGGAATATCCTTAAAAATTTCTTCCATATCATAAATTGTGCTTACAGCAACACCTACTTTTCCAACTTCACCTTTTGATAAGGGATGGTCAGAGTCAAGCCCAAGTTGTGTTGGAAGATCAAAAGCAACCGAAAGTCCTGTTTGTCCTTGAGAAAGTAAATATTTAAATCTTTCATTTGTTTCTTTTGCAGTTCCATATCCTGCATATTGTCTCATCGTCCACAATTTTCCCTTATACATTGTTTTATAAATTCCCCTTACAAAAGGAAATTCACCAGGATCACCTATTTCTTTTTGATAATCAATATCTTTTATATCCTCAAAATTAAAATAATATTTCTCTTTCATATCTTAATCTTTAAAATTTTGTCCCCCTTTTTAATTGAAGAATTTTTTTGAACATATATTTCTTCTATCTCTGCTTCATTTGGTGAAGAAATTTCTAATTGCATTTTCATAGATTCCATTATAACTAAAGGTTCTCCTTTTTTGACTTTTTGCCCTATATTTACCTTTATTTCTGTTATTATTCCCGGCATAGGTGCATATATTATGTTTTTTGCTTCCTTTTCAAAGGTTTCTATTTTTTTTTCAATTCCTACTTCATACTCTTTGCCATCAACAATTATTAAATTTTTATTCTTACCTCTTCTTAAAGGTAAAAATTCAATACATTTTCCATTTATAATAGCAAAAATTTTTCCATCAATTTTTCTTTCTATTAAATCTACTTCAAATTTTTTATTGTTATAAATAAATATCTTTTTACCTCCTTCATTTTTAATTTCTATTTCAAACTCTTTCCCTTCTACAAATATATGTTTTTTCAAGATATGTTCCTTAACCTATTTATAATTTTCCATGGATTATAATTTCTCTCCTTTTGTTTTATTTCTATTTCTTTATTTTCCATACATAGGGCTAAAATTGCAACCTCTAAAAGTTTCTCATCACTTTCTTTTATTTCCTCAAATTCAAATTCTTTTAAAAAATTTGTGTTATAATTACCCTTCTTAAATTTTTCATTCTCCATTATTTTAATTAAAAAAGGTATAATTGTCTTAACACCTATAATTATGTATTCCTTTAAAGCTTCTTTCATTTTCTCAATTGCATATTCTCTTTTCTCTGCCCATACTATTAATTTTGAAATTAATGGGTCATAGTATACAGGAATTTTCCATCCCTCATATATTCCGGAATCAACTCTTATATTTGGTCCTTTTGGTTCATTTAAATATTCTATTTTGCCAGGGGAGGGAGCAAAATTGTTATCAGGGTCTTCTGCATAAATCCTACATTCTATTGCATTTCCCCTCAAATTTATTTCCTCTTTTTTGTAAGGAATTTTTTCCCCATTTGCTATTTGAATTTGAGCTCTAACAAGGTCCTTTCCTGTTACCATTTCAGTTACAGGATGTTCCACCTGTAATCTTGCATTTATTTCAAGAAAATAAAAATTTTTATTTTCATCTACAAGAAATTCTATTGTTCCAGCATTATAATAATTTATTTTCTTTGCTATTTCTATTGCTGCTTCTGTCATATCCTTTCTCAATTTCTCATCCATGAATGGTGAGGGAGATTCTTCTATTATCTTTTGATGTCTTCTCTGTATTGAACATTCCCTTTCAAATAAATGGATATAATTCCCATATTTATCTCCTAATATTTGAATTTCAATATGCCTTGGATTTTTAAGATATTTTTCAATATAAAGGGTTCCGTCTCCAAAGGCTTCAATTGCTTCTTTTTTTGATAACTCAAAAGAAATTTTTAAATCTTCTTTTTTTTCAACAATTCTCATTCCTTTTCCACCTCCTCCAAGTGCTGCTTTTATCATAAGTGGAAATCCTATTTTTTCTGCCATTTTTTCAAATTCTTCATAATCCTGTGTCCCAGTTTCAGTTCCAGGAATTACATTCACTCCGCATTCCTTTGCTGCCTTTCTTGCAAATATTTTATCTCCACTTTTTTCTAAAGCTTCGCTTGATGGACCGATAAATATTATTCCATTTTTTTCACATTCTTTTGCAAATTCAGAATTTTCTGCGAGAAATCCATATCCTGGATGAATTGCATCTGCTTTACATTCCTTTGCTATTTCAATTATTTTTTCAATATTTAAATAACTCTCGGAAGGTCTTGAAGCACCTATATAATATGTTTCGTCAGTTTTTCTTATGTGAAGCGATTCTCTATCAGCATCAGAATATATTGAAACACTTTTTATCCCCATTTCTTTTAATGTTCTTGCGATCCTTATAGCAATTTCTCCTCTATTTGCAATTAAAACTTTTTTAATCATAAAGGAATGTTTCCATGTTTTTTTGGTGGAAGTTTTGCACTTTTATTTTCAAGCATTTTTAACGCACTTATTATTTTCTTTCTTGTTTCCCTTGGTTCTATAACATCATCAATATATCCATAAGAAGCAGCAATGTATGGATTTGCAAATTTTTCCCTATATTCTTTTATAAGTTTTTCTCTTAACTCTTCAGGATTTTTGCTTTTCTCTAATTCTTTCCTAAATATTATATTTACAGCTCCCTCAGGACCCATAACTGCTATTTCAGCAGTTGGCCATGCAAAATTTATATCTCCCCTTATTTGTTTTGATGACATTACGCAATAGGCACCACCATAAGATTTTCTTGTTATGACTGTTATTCTCGGAACTGTTGCTTCTGAAAAGGCATATAAAAGTTTTGCTCCATGTTTTATTATTCCACCATGTTCCTGCTGAATTCCTGGTAAAAACCCAGGAACATCTTCAAGAATTATAAGGGGAATGTTAAAAGCATCGCAGAATCTTACAAATCTTGCTCCTTTAATTGAAGCATCAATATCAAGGGCACCTGCAAGATAAAGCGGATTTTGTGCTACTATTCCGATAGATTTTCCACCCATTCTTGCAAATCCAACAATTAAATTTGGAGCATAATGTTCATGAACTTCAAAAAATGTTCCTCTGTCAACAATACTTTCAATTACCTTTTTCATATCATATGGAATATTTGGATCATCAGGAACTATATCATCAAGTTCTTCACATATTCTATCTTCAGGATCATCTGTTTCTACATATGGGGGGTCTTCTAAATTATTTAAAGGTAAATATTCAAATAGTGTTCTTATTTTTTCAAGGCATTCATAATCATCCTTTGCTATAAAATGTGCTATTCCAGATTTTTCTGCATGAACCTTTGCACCTCCAAGTTCTTCAAAAGTTACAATTTCACCTGTTACTGCTTTTATAACCTCAGGTCCTGTTATAAACATATAACTTGTTTTTTCAACCATAAAAATAAAGTCAGTCAAAGCAGGGGAATAAACTGCTCCACCTGCGCATGGCCCCATTATTGCTGAAATCTGGGGAATTACTCCTGATGCCATTACATTTCTCCAGAATATTTCTGCATAACCAGCAAGTGAGACAACTCCTTCCTGAATTCTTGCCCCTCCTGAATCATTTAAACCTATAATTGGAATACCATTTTGCATTGCAAGGTCCATTATTTTACATATCTTTTGTGCATATTGATAGGATAAACTTCCTCCAAAAACTGTAAAATCTTGTGAAAAAACAAAGACGGGCCTTCCTTTTATTTTTCCATATCCTGTAATTACCCCGTCACCAAGAATCCTTTTCTTTTCCATTCCAAAATCATAGCAATGATGAAGAGCAAATCTATCAAATTCCTCAAAACTACCAGGATCTAATAAAATTTCAATTCTTTCTCTTGCGGTTAATTTCCCCTTTTTATGTTGTTCTTCTATTTTTTCCTTTCCTCCCCCTAAAAGTGCTTTTTCCCTTAAATTTTTTAATTCTTCTATTTTTTCTTTAACTTTCATCATTTACTCCTTTTTATTTATAAATTATAAAGTATTTAAACATTAATTGACAAAACAAAAAATTTTTCTTTATAATATTTTGTTTCAAAAATAAAAAGGAGGAAAAATGAATAAATATACTGCATTTGTTTTAATGAAGGTAAGTGTTGGAAAATTACCTGAGGTATCAAAAGAGCTCCTTGCAATTGAGGAGATTAAAGACCTCTATATGGTAACAGGAGAGTTTGATTTACTTGCAATTCTTGAAGTAGATAAATATGAACAGCTTGGTGAGATAATTGTTGAGAAAATTCATAAAATTAAAAACATAGAAAGAACACAGACATTAATGTCTTTTAGAACATATAGGTATTTCTTAGGGTAAATTTAAAATAGATTTGACTTTTTAAGTTAAATTCTTTATTATTTAATAACTTATGAGAAGGATCTTTTTAATATTTTTAATTTGCAATTTAAATAGTGAAATTTTAATGATTACTGATAAAAAGGAGTTAAATCAGGAGATTATTAAAAAAATAGGTAGTTTTTTTAAAAATGAAAAAATAATAATTTCTCCTTCTAATTATGCCCATGAAATAGATTTTAATCCCTTTTTAATTTTTGTTTTTGAAAAAAAATTTTTAATTAATTTTCCAGAAAGATTTAAGGATATTCCCTGCATTTTACTTTACATTGAAGATCCCCTTATTCCTTTAACTTTAAATACTACTGGAATTTTCTATACTATCCCACCGTCTGTTGTTTTTTCTTTTTTAAATGCAATTGGTTTTAAAAATAAAAAAATAATAACAATTGTTCCTGAAGGAAAAAGTGATTTTTCATATGTTGAGGAGGCAAAGAGGCTCTCTTCTAATTTTAATATAATTTTAAATGTTTTAGAAACAAAAATTGGTAATATTTCAGGTATTTCAGAGGAACTTAAAAAAGGAGATATTATATGGGTTTTTCCAAATGAAATTACAACAAATCCAGTTTTTATAAAATATATTATAAGATTTTCACTTGAGGAAAAAAAAATAATGATTGGATATTCAGAGGGTTTAGCTGAACAGGGTTTTGTTTTTTCAATTGAAGTTGAAGAAAATAAATATAAGGATAAAATTTATGATTTTGTTAAAAAAATAAGTGAGGGCAAAAATCCACTTGCCATTCCAATTCAATACCCTGATAATTTTAATTATTATTATAATTCAAAAATTGGTAAATTATTTGGATTAAATGTTGATTTTTCAAAATTTTATAAGGAAATAAAATACATAGAGAAATGAAGGAAATAAAAGAGAAACTTGAAGACCTTTTAAAAATTTTATTTAAAGAAAAAGAATGTGGTATTTATATAAAAAAGGGAGAGGAAAAATATATGATTTTAGCACAGAATGGGGAAGATATGCCTTTAATTATAAGAGAGGGAATTGAAGATTATTATTGTGAGAAATTAAATTCTAATTTTATTTTGCTTTTTAAAGAAGATAGTAAAGAATTTAAAAAAGAAATAGATATTTTAAAAGATTATTTAGAAAATTTCTTTTCAAAATTATATATGGATGAAATTTTAAAAAATTTAAATTTTATAAAAATACCTTATGTTTCTATTCAAACTCTTGGAAGTATGTTAAAATTTATTTTTCCTGATGCAAAAATATTTTTATGGCTTAAAGAAAAATACAATTCCTTTTACTTTTTAATTTATTCTTTTCCTATTTTTGAAAAAAAATTTTTCTCCATTACCTTTTTCCCTGAAGGAAAAATTTTAAGTTTGGATAAATTAAGGGATTATAGTTTAAGAAAATTTTTAGAAGATGAAAATATAAATTATATTAAAATTATAAAAGATGGTGAAAATGTGCTTTTATGGGGTTTTGAAAAATATCCTTTTTATAATAAAGAAATAGATGAATTAATTGAGGAGTTTTTACCAAATAAATTTCTATCAATAAATACTTTTGAAATTTTTATAAATAAAATTTATCCAAAAGAATATGAAAATTATAGAGAGTTTGCATTGGATATACAAAAAAATTTTGAAGAAATAGAAGGTAAATTTCCCTTATATTTTAAAATTTCTTTTTTCTTCTTTAAAGATGAATTTTATCTTGATAAAGATGGATTCTTTAAGGGTTTATCTGAGGAAGATATTTTTGAGTTAAAAAAAATTGAGATTCCTTTTGGAGAAATTGAATATTTTATTGGAATTAAAAAATTCCATCCATTTCTTGAATATGCTCTTGGAGGAAAATTAAAGGAAATTTCTTTTCGTTTATTTTATGAAAATTTACATAAAAATTTAGAAATTTTGAAAAAAATTTTTGAAAAAAAATATTCTTTTGATTTTGAAGAAGATTTAAAAAATTTAGAATTCTATAATTTCTTTGCTCCTTTATTAAAAAATTTTGAAGAATTTATTTTAATTAATAAACCTTCTCTTCAAAATTTTGAAAAGATTAGAAGAATGTTTTGTTTATTTAATTCAATCTTTCCTTTAATTTTAAAAGAAAAGGAATTAAAAAATGTTTTTGAATTAATTGTAAAATCCGTTAAAGAGCCATGTCCTGAAATTGAAGAGATAATATTTATTATAAGAAAAGATGAGGAAATAGATAAATTTTTCTCTTCATCAAAATTGATAAGGAAAGAGGATTTTGAAGATGTTTTAAAGGAAAAGGAGGATAAGATTAAATGGAGAAGATACTTTATTTTAAAAAATACTCTTTTTGTATCTTATTTTTCCTATGATTTATATTTTCTTTTCAAAAAAGAAGACATAGATAATAATTTTTATTTTGATTTAATGAAAAATTTAAACATCTTTTTATACTTCATCATTAACTTTAAAGAATATTATGAAAAATCTAAAGAATTTTTAAATTTTGAAAAAATTTTTCCTACTAAGTTAAAGCTATTAAGAAATCTATTTTTTTTACCCTCAAAATTAGAACAAATACTTAAATGTAAAGAGGAAAAAATTAATTTGAAGGAAATAATTGAATGGGTAATTGAAAAAGAGAAGGTAAACATAATTAAGAAAAACATCAATATAAAATTTTTAAAAAAAGAAGAAATTTTTATAAATGGATATAAAGAACTTTTAGAATATGCTTTTTCTATTATTTTTGAGGAACTTATAAAACACAATAGAATTAATGGAGAAATGGAAATTGAGTTAAATAGAGAAGGTAAATTCATTTTTATAGGTGATACTGGAATAGGTCTCTCAAAAACTCAAATTGCTTCCCTTTGCCAGCCTCTTTTTGAAAAAGATGATGTTTTTTCTTTAGCAGGTCATATTTTAAAACTTCATAATTTTAATTTAAATATAGAGGTTGAAAGGGGACTCTTTAATAAAATAAAAATATTTATATGATTTTTTTTCAAAAGTCAAAGGGTAAAGAAAATCTTTTCCCCTCCAAATATAAAAATCATAATTATTTTGTAAAATATCTTCACAACATAATAAAAAGAATATATTTACTGGATTCACAAGAGAAAGAAAAAAAGTTAAAACTTTTTTTAAAAAGATTAGAGATATTATCAGAAATTATAGATGGTAAAGTAATTAGTGAATTTAAGGAAATATACCCTAAGGAATTTATTCAAGAGGTGATTTCTGAAATTAAAAATCTTGAAGATTTAACCTCTATAGATTTAGATATTGTATTTGAAGAAGATTTCAAATTTATTTCTTCCCCTAGTATTTTAAAATTTATTTTAATGGAAATTTTGAAAAACTCTATATGGGCTTGTAAAAATCAAGGTAAGATAAGTATTTCTTTTAAGCAAGATAATTATAATGTATATATTGAAGTAAAAGACAATGGTATAGGAATTCCAAAAGAAATAAAGGATGATATTTTTTTACCTTTAACACAATTTCATGAGAGATTTTATAAGGGTTTTGGATTAGGTCTTTCCATGGTTAAAGAACTTTCAAGATTTGTGGCATGTAATGTTGAATTTGAAAGCTATTTTCCACAAGGTGCAATTTTTAGATTAATTATTCCAAAAAATATTAAAATTAAAGGGAAAGAGAATTTATAAGAATTTTCTTCTTGTTGCTTTAAGTTTTTTTATAAAACTTTTACCCTTTCTTTTTTTCCCTTTTTTAAAAGGTTCAACTTCTTTTTTCAGTTCTAACCATATATCTCTATATTTGGCAGCCCTTTCAAATTCATAAATTTCTGCTGCTTCCTTCATCTTTTTCTCTAAATAGTAAATCAATTCAATTTTTGTCATTTTCCTTTCAATTTCCTTTATTTCTTTTTCTATATCTTCAAAATCCCTTTCTACTTTATATCTTTCATCAGCAACCCCTGTTGTCTTTAGAATTTGCTCTTTTGATTTAACGATTGTTTTTGGAATTATACCATGTTTTTCATTATATTCCATCTGTATTTTTCTTCTTCTCTCAGTTTCTTCTATTGCTTTTTTTATCGCATCGGTTATATTATCTGCATAAAGTATTACCTCGCCACAAGCATTTCTTGCTGCTCTTCCTGCTGTTTGAATTAAAGCGGTCTCTGACCTTAAAAATCCTGTCTTATCAGCGTCCATTATTGCAACAAGGGATACTTCAGGTAAATCAAGCCCTTCTCTCAAAAGATTTACTCCAACAAGAACATCAAATTCTCCAAGCCTTAATTTCCTTAAAATCTCAACCCTTAAAAGGGGCTCTATTTCTGAATGTAAATATTCAACCTTAAATCCTGACATTTTTAAATATTCTGCCAAATCTTCAGACATTCTTTTTGTTAAAGTTGTTACAAGAACTCTTTCCTTTTTTTGAATTCTTTTTCTTATTTCTTCCATTAAATCATCAACTTGATTTTTTGTTGGTTTTATTATAATCTTAGGATCAACAAGTCCTGTTGGCCTTATTATTTGTTCAATAACTTTTCCACCACTTTTTTCTATTTCAAAAGGAGATGGTGTTGCTGACATAAAAATACATTGATCTATTAAAGATTCAATTTCCTCATACTTTAATGGCCTATTATCAAGTGCAGATGGCAACCTAAAACCATATTCAACAAGTATTTCTTTTCTTTTTCTATCTCCTCTATACATTGCTTTGAGTTGAGGAACAGTAACATGTGATTCATCTATAACAATTAAAAATTCTTCTGGAAAATAATCTATGAGACAGCAGGGACGTTCACCAGGCGCTCTTCCATCAAGATGTCTTGAATAATTTTCTATTCCTGGACAATATCCTATTTCTCTTAACATTTCTAAATCAAATCTTGTTCTTGTTAAAAGTCTTTGTGCCTCTAAATATTTACCCTGTTTTTCAAGTTCAATAACTCTTTCTTCAAGTTCTTGTTCAATTGACTTTATTGCTTCTTCAAGTCTTGGCCTTGTTGTAACATAATGAGTTGCTGGATGAATTGCAACCTTTTTCTTTCTTTCTAAAATTTCATTTGTTATCCTATCAACCTTTAATATTTTTTCAAGTGTATTTCCACTAAAAATTAATCTTATAACATAATCTTCATAAGCAGGAACAATTTCTATGCTTTCACCCCTTATTCTAAAATTTCCCCTTTCAAGGGAAAAGTCATTTCTTGCATAAGCAAGTTCTACTAATCTTTCCACAGCATAGTCTCTTTCTATATTTTCCCCTTCCCTTAAAATTAAATAAAGTTTTTTAACTTCTTCAACATTTCCAAGTCCATATATACAGGAAACTGATGCAACAACTATCACATCGTCCCTTTCAAGTAAAGAAGATGTTGTTCTTAATCTTAATCTTTCTATATCATCGTTTATTGAAGCATCTTTTTCAATATAAGTATCTGTTTCAGGAATATATGCTTCTGGTTGATAATAATCATAATAACTTATAAAGTATTCAACTGCATTTTCAGGGAAAAGCTGTTTTAATTCCCCATAAATCTGTGCTGCAAGTGTCTTATTATGGGATATTATAAGAGTAGGTTTATTTATTTCTTTAATTACATTTGCAATTGTAAAAGTTTTTCCACTTCCTGTAACTCCTAAAAGTGTTTGAAATTTTAGACCTTCTTTTAAACCTTCAACAAGTTCCTTTATTGCTTTTGGCTGATCTCCTCTTGGCTTTAAATCAGTAAAAATTTTAAACACATTTTTATTTTAAAGCTTA
>CAZUSI010000012.1:16136-26287 GCA_964623395.1 uncultured bacterium
TCTAAGGCTTCAATTCCAGGCAATGTTCCCTTTTCCATGAATTCTAAGGATGCACCCCCACCTGTTGAAATGTAAGAAAATTTTTCTTTAACATTTGCTAATTTAATTGCGGAAATTGTTTCTCCTCCTCCTGCAAGAGAAAATGCTCCTTCAGAGGTTCTTTTTGCAATTTCTTTTGCAATTTCAATCGTTCCCCTTTTAAATCTTTCATTTTCAAAAACACCCATTGGTCCATTCCAGAAAATTGTTTTTGCCGAATTTATTTCCTTTTTAAAATTCTCTATGGATTTTTCACCTATATCATATCCTGCCATATTCTCGGGCACTTCCTCAAGGTTTTTTACTTCCTCACTTTCAAGATTTTCTGCACAAAGAGCATCATTTGCAACAATTATTTTCCCTGTATTTAAAAGTTCTTTAACCTTTTCTACATATTCTTCTGTTAGTATTGATTTTCCAATTTTCTTTCCCATTGCCTTCCAGAAAGTGAACATCATTCCACCACCTATGAGAATCTTATCCATTACATTTAATAACCCTTCTATAATTCCTATTTTGTCTTCAATTTTTGCACCACCAAGAATTCCTATTGCTGGTCTTTCAGGATTTTCCCTTATTTTCTTTAAATTTTTTGTTTCTTCAAAAAGTAAAAACCCTGCTGCTTTTTTTTCAAAAAGTTTTGGTAAAAGATGAACACTTGTATGTTTTCTATGGGATGCACCAAAAGCATCATTAACATATGTATCTGCCAATTTCCTCAGCTCTTTTGCAAATTCTTCATCTTCTTTTTCTTCTCTTGGATCAAATCTTATGTTTTCAATTAAAATTATTTCACCTGGTGAAAGTGAATTTATTTTTTTAATCAAATTTTCACCTATTATTTCTTCAGAAAAATGAACATCTTTTTTTATTATTTCAGAAAGTCTTTGTGCGACTGGTTTTAAAGAAAGTTCAGGTAAAATTTTCCCCTTTGGTCTTCCAAGATGAGAGCATAATATTAAAATTGCTTTTCTTTCAAGTAAATATTCAATAGTTGGTATTGTTCTCCTAATTCTTGTGTCATCTAAAACCTTTCCCGCTTCAATTGGAACATTATAATCAACCCTTAAAAATATTTTTTCTCCTTCCTTAATTTCAATATCTTTTATACTTTTCATCTTATTCCCTTTCAGCCATATATTCAAGTAAATCAACAACTCTTACAGAATATCCCCATTCATTATCATACCATCCAAAGACCTTTACAAGATTCCCCTCAACAACTTCTGTCAATGTGGCATCAAATATTGCAGATTTTTCATTTCCTATAAAATCACTTGAAACAAGTTCTTCCTCGGTATAACCGAGATATCTTGAAAGTTTTCCTTCCGCCTCTTTTTTGAAGGCTTCATTAACTTCTTCTTTCGTTGTATTTTTCTCAACAATTGCTGAAAAATCACAAATTGAAACAGTAGGAGTTGGAACCCTTATTGCAACTGCCTTCAATTTTCCCTTTAATTCAGGATATACTATTTCAATTGCTTTTGCAGCACCTGTTGATGTGGGAATTATATTCATTGCAGCAGCTCTTGCCCTTCTTAAATCTTTATGAACAAGGTCAAGTATTCTTTGGTCATTTGTATAGGAATGGATTGTTGTCATTTCTCCCATCTTTATTTTAAAGTTTTCATGAAGAACTTTTACAAGGAATGCAAAACAATTTGTGGTGCATGAAGCATTAGAAACAAAAATATGTTTTTTTGGGTCATACATATTCTCATTAACTCCCATCACAACTGTTAAATCTATTTCTCCTTTAGCAGGTGCTGTGAGTATTACTCTTTTTGCTCCAGCATCAATATGTGCCTTCATTTTTTCCTTATCTCTAAATACACCTGTTGCTTCAACAACATAATCAACTTTTAAATCTTTCCAAGGAAGCTTTGAAGGGTCCTTTTCAGAAAAAACAAAAATTTCTTTACCATCTATAATCATTTTATTTTCCCTAATTTCACATTTTCCTTCGAATTTACCATAAATTGTATCGTATTTAAAAAGATGCATGAGGATATCAGGTTTTTCAAGATCGTTTATTGCAACAAATTCAAGATTCTTCCTTTTTAATCCCTCCTTTAAAACCTGCCTTCCAATCCTTCCAAATCCATTAATTGCAACTCTTACCATTTTAACCTCCCTATTTAAAAATTTAATTCTAAAAAATTAAAACCCTTTCCAATAATTGTCTTTTCCTATAATTCCTCCTACTCCATCATCATTTCCATCAAGTTTAAATCCATCCTTATCTCTTAAATTATAAGAAATAAATAAATATAAAGGTAAATTTCCATCCCATTCTGTAAGTGAATATGTAAATCCTTTTTTGTCAGGGTCCTCTCTTATTATTCCAGAAATAAATCCTTGAGGGTATGGGAATCTTTGTTTAAAAACCTTTATGTTTGAAAAATTAAAATCAGAGGTGTTCATCTCATGGTTAAATCTAACTTTAATTAATTTTAAATTCATATCCAAATTTGCACTTGTAACTTTTGGAAATTCTGTCTCTTCTCCATTTTCCTTTTGCGTTGCAAAATGTATAACTGTGTCTTCTCCAAGTTCCTGCTTTCCATCAAGATTTATATCAAGATAATTTCCAGCAGAATCCTTTATTTCATTTTTTATAACAAGTTCATATACTTTTGAAAACTTCAAATTTGTTGTAGTTGAAAATTTTATTCTGTATCCAAATGCAGGTATTCTTATTATTGAGTCAATTTTACATGAAATCTTTATTTGTGTTTCATATTCCTTTAATTCAATGTCATTTATATCAATAGTAGTCGTATCTAAATCTCTTCCCCAAATTATGAGTGTTATCTTTGGTGTTGTACTAACATCATTTTCTCCATAGTTAGGAGAATAATCAAATAATCTTGGTGGTGTAAAATCTGGCTGAATATTGTTTGAGGCAGGGCATCTAAAATTGGCATTGTAATAATCATCAAAATGTTCTCCTTCATTTATTCCATTTCTATTTTGGTCAAGTTCATTACCATTTATATCTTTAACTTTTGATGAGATAAAAAGCATGTAATTTATAGAATCTGAATTTTCAAATCCAGTTGAAGGTGTAAATTCAACCATATTTAAATCTTCATAGTAAGAGATTGTTCCGCTAATTGTCCCTTTAATTTTTCCATTTGCAAGCTTGTATACTTTAACATTTTCAGAATTTATTGTATTTTTATCCATTCTTTCTGAAAAACGAGCTCTTATAACATCTTGAAAACCATTATCCGGATTATTATCAAGGTCCTGAAATATATAATTTCCTGAAAAATCAAAAGCACTTACAACATATGGTAAAACCTTTTCTTTTTCACCTACATTTGAGCCGATATCCTTACCAGGTGAAAGAGGAATATCCTTTCTTGAACATGTCATTAAAATTATAACACCCATTATACTTAAAATTTTTTTCATCTTTACCTCCTTTAAAATTTGACTTTCAATGATAATCTCCAATTTGTTAAATTAACTAAATCTGTAAATCCCATAAAATCTAATGAAAAATTTTTACTTATATTCCATCCGATTCCAAAAGAATAGTTTGTATAACTTTCTTTTATTTTCTTTAAATTCGTTTCACCTTCATCAACAATTAATGTATCATAAATTGTTGTTGTATCACCAAGTCCATTTACTCTTGTTAAAATTAAAGGAGTTGAAGAAATTGGATTATTTGTATTTTGCATTTCACCAAATTCTATAACTGAATTTGCACCAAATCTTAAGTAAAGATTTTTTAAAAGATTTATTTCTATACCACATGGTATCATTATATTCCATAAAGAAGATGAATAGAGATTTTCATATTTTCTATAACTTTCTCCATAGAGAGTATAATCATCTTCATCAGGAACACCATTTCCATTATCATATTTTTCATTTAAAATATAACTTTCATTTATTTCAAAGCTTCTATCCGAAACCTCATTCTTTAAGGCAAGTCCTATTCCAAATATTCCCTTTTCAAAAACAGGAATTATATGTTTTAACCCAATCATCCATGAATTTGAATTACCATCATTTGTTATATCCTGATGAGTTTTTGAATCATATGTATATATTTCATCAAAAGCACCCAAATTTGTTCTTGTTTCATAATAAATATTTGAATCCTTTGTTCCTGTTTTCTTAGATATTGATTCTCTTCTTAAATCAAGATAAAAATAGGTTTCTCCACCATATTCCCATTTTTTCTTACCATAAAATCTTATGAAAAATAAATTTCCTGAATTTGATAGATCAATTTCTCTTTTTGCATTTCCTTTTTCATAATTATTTATGTTTTCATCAGGAGCAAAATCAAGTAAATATTGAGTATTTGCCGAATATAAACTATCAATCCCTAATATTCCGAATCCACCAAGAAAATTTAAAAAGAAAAATTCATTTGGCTCGTATAAAAATGAAAGTCCGAATAAATTTCTTGTTTTTGTATAATTAGCATCCTGAACACCTTTCCAATCTTCTGTCTCTAATCTTTTTGAATTTTCAATATCATATCTTTCATAATGATATTCAAAATTTCCAAATATGTTATCTTGGGAGCCAGGAAGTATTTCTTTAAATCCTTTGCTTGATAAAAGATAAAACAAGCCTGCTTTTAAATTACCTAAATCCTTTCCTGCTCCTATGTAAATATCAGAGGAATTCCATTCATTATATGCTTCCCTCATTTCTTTTTCAGTAATTCTTCTATCAAATGTTCCATTACTATCAATATCCATATGAGTTATATTTTCTATTTCCGTATATCCTGTATCAATTCCATTCCATTCAGGTGTTTTTAAAAGGTAATTGTCGTAAAGTGGGGAAATTCCAAGATTTCCTATAAAATCAAGTTTTGTTCCAATCATAAAGTATCCAGAAGAAATATTTCCGAAAAGGGCATCACTATTTGTGGCAAAGTTTGATAAGGAGGTAAAAAGCAATCTTGTTTTTACCCATGGAATTGTCGCAGGATTTAAAATATATTCAAGGTCATCTTCAAATATACCTGATGTTGATAGGAATCTGAAGGACTGAAATCTGTCACCTGTATATGGTGTTTGGAACTGAGAATATAGGAGACCTCCTATAAGGAGTATGATACCCTTTATTTTTATTATTTTACTCATATTTTTACCTCCTTTGTTTCTTCAAAAACCCATTTAAAATATTTTTCATTTACATTTGAAATTTTAAAGGAAATTATCTCAGGAATTGTATAAGGATGCATTTTTTCAATTTCTTCCTTAACTTTTTCAAAAAGAGATTCTCTTGTCTTCATAAATGCTATATATTCCTTTTCTTTATTTAATTTATTTTCCCAATAAAAAAGAGAATCGCATGGGAAAATATTTATACATGCGCATAATTTATTTTTAATTAAAAACTTTGCTATTTTTAAAGCATCTTTTTTCTTAGGAAATGTGCAAATTATTAAAATTATATTTTCCATAAGTAAAAATTTGCGCCGCCCAGGATTTGAACCTGGAACCCTCGGATTAAGAATCCGATGCTCTGCCTGTTGAGCTAGCGGCGCTCATTAAGTTTAAAATTATATTTGATTTTTTGTTTTTATTTCAATTATATTTTTTATTTATGATTAAACCCTTAATTTATGAAAATAATAAAATTTTTATCCTTGACCAAAAGAAATTACCCTTTAAAGAAGATTACATTGAGATAAAAAGTTTTAATGAAGTTTTAAAGGCAATAAAAAATATGAATGTAAGAGGAGCACCTTTAATTGGTATTTTTGCAGGTTATGGATTTTTAATAGGTTTAAAGGAGATTTTAAAGAGGAAAGATTATAAAATTAAATTAAAAGAAAGAATTGAAAAAATTAAAAATACAAGACCAACAGGAAGTAATCTATTTTATATAATGGATAAAATTGAAAAATTAGCCAATGAAGGAATAAGAGATTTTGAGGTATATGAAAAAGAGATTATAAAATTTCATAAAGAAGAGATTTTAAATTTTGAAAAAATAGGAGAAGAGGGAAGAAAAATTCTTTTTAAGGGGGTAAGAGTTTTAACTCATTGTAATACAGGAGCACTTGCAACAGGTGGCATAGGAACTGCCCTTGGAATAATTTTTAAAAATAAAGATTTAATAAAAGAAGTTTATTTTACTGAAACAAGACCATACTTGCAGGGTGCAAGGTTAACTTCTTATGAACTTCATAAGGAAGGTATTAAAAATAAACTTATATTTGATTTTGAAGTAGGAATAATTATGCAGAAAAAAATGGTTGATATTGCCATAGTTGGTGCAGATAGAATTGCAAAAAATGGTGATACTGCTAATAAAACAGGAACATTTGTTATTGCACTCTTAGCAAATTATTTTAAAATCCCTTTTTATGTGGCAGCACCTATATCAACCTTTGATTTAAATTCAAATACAGGTGAGGATTTTATAATTGAAAAAAGAAATGGTGAAGAGATTAAAAAAATATTTAATATAAGGATTGCTCCTTATTATACAGATGCAATTTATTTTTCCTTTGATATAACACCTTCAAAATTTATAAAAGGATTTATAACAGAAAAAGGTATTCTAAACCCACCTTTTAATTTATGATTTTCATCTATCTTTTAATTTTTCAAATTTATAATCCTTCAAAAATAGAACCTTTTGAAATATTTAAGAAACTTGAAAATCCCCCAGAAAGTTTATTTATGGTTTTGCCGAAAAGAGGAAAAGAAATTGAATTTCTTTTCGGCTTTTTAAACGATTTTAAATTTTTAATTTTTAAAAAAAATTATTTTTTAGATTTAAATTCTTTATTTATCTATCCGGAAAAAAGTAGATATTTTGAATTTTCAAAAGAATTTTGTTTTTATCCCTTTTTCCCAGACACCCTTTTATCTGTTAAAAACTATTTTTGGAACTGGGGAAAAGAAAAAATAAATTTTTTAATGAACTCTCGTTTTAAATTTTCAAAAAATAAAAATTATTTTAAAGTTTTTGTAAAGGATACAGGTAATATTTTAATAAAAAATGAAAGTTATGTTTTTAATTACCTTCAAGGCGAAATAGGAATCAAATATATTGGAGCAGGATTTTTGAAAGAATTTATTCATCATATTGAAAGAGATTTTTTTGTATCTCCCTATATTTTTTTTATATTTGAGTTTAAACTTTTACAATTTTATCCTCAAATTTATTTTGATCTTATAAAAAATAAATTTTATCCAATGTTCTCTTTATATTTCTCTCCTTCTCCTTTTCATATTTTTAAAATTTCTTATGAAAAAAGGAGCTTTTTAAATCTCTTACCCTCCTTTAATGATGATTTTTTACCTTTTTTCAATTTTAAAGATTCAATTTCAAGTTTTAGAGGTTTTAAAGAAGAAATTTTTATTGGATATGAAGGAAGAATTTTTGAAAAATTTTATTTAAATTTTAAAAATTTTTATTATTTTTATGAAAATTTCAAAATTTTTGAAAAAGAAGAAATTTGGAAAGAAAAATTGTTTGAAAATATAAAAGTTAAAGAGTTTTCAGGAATCTTAAAATACCAGTTTAGCAAATTTTTTTTCTCAATTAATTATTTTTATCTTTCACCTATAGATTATTGGAAAAATAAATTCAAATTTTCCTTTTGTTATGATTTTAAAATCTCAAAAATCTCTTTCACATTTTTTTATCCCTTTAAGTTTAAAAATCCTATTTTTGATTTCAAAATTTATTTTTATCCCAGAAAGAGTGTATATTTAAAAACTTATTTAAGATGGCTTAAAGAGGAAATAAAATATTATAAAAATATAAGTAGTGAAATAGGAATAGGAATTGGAATTAAGGAAAATTAAAGTAGGAATTGTTGGAATAATTGGAAGACCTAATGTTGGAAAGTCAACTCTTTTAAATCAAATTTTAAAAACAAAAATTTCAATAGTCACACCAAAACCGCAGACAACAAGAATTCCTATTCTTGGCATTTTAAATGGTGAGGATTATCAAATTGCCTTTGTGGATACACCCGGTATGCTTGAGAAAGTAAAATATGAACTTCATAAGGAAATGGTTAAAAATATTGAAATTATAATAAGGGATTCAGACCTTGTTTTATTTATGGTTCCGCCATCTGACCCTGAGGAAATTGAAAATATTATAACTATTAAGCTGAAAAAATATTCTAAAAAAGCAATTCTTTTAATAAACAAAATTGACCTTATAAGAAAAGAAGAAATTTTAAAAATAATTGAAATTTATTCAAAAATGTATGACTTTGTTGAATATATCCCAATATCTGCAAGTGAAGGAGATGGAATAGATAGAATAATTCCTGCAATTCTTAAAAATTTAAAAGAAGGTGAGCCCCTTTATCCCGAAGATATAATTTCTGATAAAACTGAAAGATTTTTTGTTGCTGAAATAATAAGAGAAAAAATATTTCTTTTTTATGGTGAGGAATTGCCTTATGCTTCTGTCGTTCATATTGAAGAATTTAACGAAAAGGAAAATATAATTTATATAAAGGCAATAATTTATGTGGAAAAAGAATCACAAAGAAGGATGATAATAGGACATAAAGGAAACAAGATAAAAAGGCTTGGTATAGCAGCAAGAAAGGATATTGAAGGTTTTCTTTCTAAAAAGGTTTATCTTGATTTATGGGTTAAAGTAAAAGAAGGATGGAGAGGGAATAGAGGATTTTTAAAAGAAATTGGATATATTTCTTAGTTTATTAGAACTTGAAAAATTTTTAATTTTTTAGTATTATTTTAAACTATGAAAACTAAAAATTTGCCAAAAGAGATAAAGGAAATTATTGAAAAAGTAAAAGAAGATGGTGGGGAAGTCCTTGCAGTTTATGAAGAGCCCTATGGTTCTCATTTACAACTTTTTGTTAAATTGCCTATAGAAATGGTTAAGCCAACCCCTTATCAAAGAGATTTATCAAATCCCCATGTTGAAAGATTAAAACTTGTTATTGAAACAATTGGTAGATTTCTTGATCCAATAATTCTTATAAGAGTAGGAGAAAAGGAATACTGGACACCTAATGGTAATCATAGAAGAGAAGCAATGATAAAATGTGGTAAAGAATGGATAACAGGGATTTTAGTTCCTGATCCAAGTGTGGCGTATCAAATACTTGCGTTAAATACAGAGAAGGCACACAATTTAAAAGAAAAATCACTTGAGGTTATAAGAATGTATAGGGCCTTGATGGAAATTGATGAAAATAGAAACGAAAATGATTATTCCTTCCAACTTGAAGAGGCATGTTTTATAACACTTGGAATAACTTATGAGAAAGAACCAAAATTTGCAGGTGGTGCATATCATTCTTTTTTAAGGAAGATAGATGATTTTCTTGAAATACCCATAAAGGAAGCATATATAGAAAGAGAAAAAAGGAGCCAGGTGCTTCAGGAAATTGACGAAATAGTTCGTGATGTTGTAATAAAATTAAAGGAAAAGGGGATTAGTCATCCATTTGTTAAAAACTTTGTTGTTTCAAAATGCAACCCCCTTAAAAGAAAAAGAAAAACAGAGCTTAAATATGAGGAGGCAATGCAAAAATTCAAAGAAAATTTAATTTCCTTAGATATAGATTCTCTTACTCTTACAGAACTTATGAAAGAGGGAATAGAGGAAGAATTTGATTAAATTTTGAGTCCTTCTTTTCCTTTCTCCTTTTTAATTTCTATTTTCATCTCATTAAATACCTTCTCTTCAACAAAAATCTTAACCCCTTTTCTTATTGCAATATTTATTGCATCCGAAGGACGGGCATCAATTTTTAATTTTTTATTTCCCTGTTTTATATGTATGGTTGCATAAAAAATTCCATCTTGAATTTTATCAATTGTGATTTTTTCAATTTTTCCTCCGAGTTCTTCAACCACTTTGTTTAAAAGTTCATATGTCATTGGTCTTGGAATAGGTGTTTTATGCAATTCCCTTAAAATTGAAATACCTTCATTATCCCCAATTGCTATTGGAAGAATTTCTTCTGAATCAACTTTTTTTAAAACAAGAAGAAAACCACCTTCTTCCTGAGGAATTAAATTGCTTATTTCAACCTCAAAAAGTTTTGTCATTAAATAAAATAAGATAAAAAATTTCATTTTAACCTCCTATTTTTTAAATTATAAGGGAATTGATTT
>CAZUSI010000013.1:0-9408 GCA_964623395.1 uncultured bacterium
AATAAATTTTAAACTTTATATTTAATAATCTTAAATTGGAGGATTTATGATTGAAATAAGGTTTCATGGAAGGGGTGGGCAAGGTGCAGTTGTTGCTTCAAAAATACTTGCAGTTGCCCTTTTTAAAGAAGGGAAAAAAGTTCTTGCATATCCTCAATTTGGAGTTGAAAGAAGAGGCGCACCTGTTCTTGCCTTTTTAAGAATTCAGGAAAAAGATGAAGAAATAATTTTGCGTTCAGGAATATATAATCCTGACCATGTTATTGTCCTTGATAGTGTTTTGATGGAAACACAAAATGTTTTCAGTGGAATGAAAGAAGGAGGTATTTTACTTATAAATTCCAATTTAAAACCAGAAGAAATAAAATCTCCATTAAAAATTAAGATTGCAACATGTGATGCAAATTCAATTGCTATTAAATATGGACTTGGTTCAAAAACAGAGCCAATTGTTAATACTGCAATTCTTGGTGCATTTGTAAAAGTTTCAGGAATTTGTAAAATTGATAGTTTGCTTGAAGCAATTGAAGAGGAAAGTCCTGTAAAAGTTCTTGAGAATAAAAAGGCAGCATATGAGGCATATGAAAATGTTTTTTTTAAGGAGGTTTAAATGGAAGAGAAAATAAAATTTGATGAATTAAAAGATTATCCTGAAATCCCAATTTCAACTGCAACAACAAGGCATAATAAAACAGGGAGTTGGAGAAATATGAGGCCCCTTATAAAGGATAAAGCAGCACCATGTATAAAGGCATGTCCAACAAATACTTTAATTCCGAACTATTTCAATTTTTTCATTGATGGTAATATAAAAGAGGCAGGAAGAATTTTAACACTTCATAATCCTTTTCCTTCAATAACAGGAAGGGTTTGCCCTGCATTTTGTCAAACTGCATGCAATAGAAGGAAATTTGATGAAAGAATATCAATAAGGGAAATTGAAAGAGTTATTGGGGATCTTTATTTACCCTATAAAATAGAACAAAAACCCGAAAAAGAAATTGATAAAAAAATTGCTGTTATAGGAGCAGGTCCAGCAGGTCTTTCATGTGCCTTTTATTTAAGGAAATTTGGTTATAAGGTTATAATTTTTGAAAAGGAAGAAAAAGCAGGAGGAATTTTAAGATATGGAATTCCTGAATATAGATTGCCAAAAAAAGTTTTAGATAAGGAGATAGAGATTCTTGAAGAAATGGGAATTAATTTTGAATATAAAAAAGAACTTGGGAAAGATATAGATTTATATGAATTAAAAAAGGAATTTGATGCAGTATTTATTGGAATAGGAGCACATGTTGAAAAAAAGATGATGATAGAAGGTGAGGAAAATTTTATTTCTGGTTTAAAATTTTTAAAAGAGGTATCATGTGGTAAAAGAGAACCTCCTGGTAAAAAAGTTGCAGTTATTGGTGGTGGGAATGTTGCAATGGATGTTATAAGGACACTTTTGAGAATGGGAGCAAATCCTATTCTCCTTTATAGAAGAACAGAAAATGAAATGCCTGCTTTAAAAGAAGAGATAGAAAAGGCAAAAGAGGATGGAATAGAATTAAGATTTTTAATTTTGCCAGTTAAGGCAAAAAGGGAAAATGATAAAATAGTTTTAACAAATATAAAGATGAAACTTGGTGAACCTGATAAGTCTGGAAGAAGAAGACCAATTCCAATTGAAGGTTCTGAGGAAGAAGAGATTTTTGATGCTGTTATAACTGCAATTGGTGAGGAAAGTGATAGAAGTTGTGTTCCAAAAGAAATACTTGGTGAGGATGGATGGGTTTATGCTGATAAAAGAACAGGTGCAACAAAAATTGAAGGGGTTTTTGCAGGAGGGGATTTTGTTCAAGGTCCTTCAACAGTTGTTGAAGCATTTTCATGGGGAAGAAAAAGTGCTGAAGCAATTGATAGATATTTAAAAGGGGAAGAGATTTTAAAGGTAGAGATTCCAGAAAAAACTGTTTCCTTTATGCAAATTCAAATGGAATATTTTGAAAGAAAAAATGCATTAAAACCAAAAGAAATTCCTCCTTCTGAAAGGATAAAATCTCTTGAAATTGAAGAAAATCTTGGATTTACAAAAGAGGAGGCAGAAGAAGAAGCATTGAGATGTTTTTCATGCGGGGTATGTAATTCTTGTGGAATATGCTATTCCTATTGTCCTGATGCAGCAATTTTGTGGAAGGAAAATAAGCCAGAAATAGATTATGATTATTGTAAAGGATGTGGGATATGTGCAAAGGAATGTCCAAGGGGTATAATAACAATGGAAAGGGAGGAATGATGAAAAATATGAAAGTTGTAATGGGTAATCATGCCCTTTCCTATGGTGCAAAACTTTCAAGGGTTGAAATAATTTCTGCATATCCAATAACTCCACAAACACAAGTTGTTGAACTTTTATCAGAAATGGTTGGAAGTGGTGAACTTAAGGCAAAGTTTGTTAATGTTGAATCAGAACATTCTGCTCTTGCTGTTTGTATAAGTGCTTCACTTACAGGTGCAAGGGCATTTACAGCAACATCTGCACAAGGACTTGCTTTGATGCATGAACTTCTTCACTTTGCAGCAGGTGCAAGAACACCAATTGTAATGGGTGTTATAAATAGAGCAATGGCAACCCCATGGTCAATATGGACCGATCAAAATGATTCTTTATCTCAAAGAGATACAGGATGGATGCAAGTATATTGTGAATCAAATCAGGAAGTTCTTGATAGTGTTATTCTTGGTTATAAAATTTCTGAAAGAGTTATGCTTCCTCAAATGATAGTTCTTGAAGCATTTGTTTTATCTCATACCTTAGAATCTGTTGAGATTCCCGATCAAAATGTTGTTGATGAATTTCTTCCCCCTTATCAAAACCCCTATGCTTTAACACCTTTAAATCCAAGAGCAATTGGTGCTGTTACTTCTCCTGATTTTTATATGGAATTTAGATATAAAATACAAAAAGCAATGGATGATGCAATACAAATTGTTGAAGAAGAAGGTAAAAAATTTGAAGAAAAATTTGGAAGATATTGGGGATTGGTTGATTCCTTTTATGCAGAAGATTCTGAAATTGTTATTGTTTGTGCAGGTGCATATTCATCAACCGTAAAATATGCTGTTAAAAAGATGAGGGAAGAGGGAAAAAATATTGGTGTTTTAAGAATAAGGGTTTTTCGTCCATTTCCTTATGAAAAGATAAGGGAGTATCTTTTGGGTAAAAATGTTATTGTTTTGGATAGAAATATTTCATTTGGTGCTGGTGGAATATTTTATCAAGAAATTAAATCAGCAATTTTTGGTAAAAAGAAAACAAAATGTGCTGGTTATATTCTTGGACTTGGTGGAAGAGATATAACTCCTTCTGATATTGAAGGAATTGTTTCAGATTTTTTAAAAAGAAAAAAATTTGATGATATAATTTTCTGGGGGATAAAAAAATGAGATTTTATTTTGAAGAAATTGAAAAAAGAGGTTTTGAAGAAAATTTAAATTCAGGTATTCTTTCATGTCAAGGATGTGGTGCTCCTATTGCAATGAGACATGTTTTAAGGGTTCTTGGTAAAAATACAGTTTTTGCAGTTCCTGCTTGTTGTTGGACAATAATAGATGGTAATTATCCAATGCATTCTTTAAAGGTTCCCCTTTTACATGTTGCTTTTGAAACAGCAGCAATTTCTGCGGTTGGTATAAAAGCAGGTCTTGAAGTAAAAGGATTTAAAGATGTTAATGTTGTTGCATGGGCAGGTGATGGTGGGACATATGATATTGGGATTCAAGCATTATCAGGAGCTGCTGAAAGAGGAGATGATATAATTTATATATGTTATGATAATGAAGCATATATGAATACAGGAATTCAAAGAAGTGGCGCAACTCCATATAAGGCATGGACAACAACTACTCCATATACAAGACCAAATCCAAGACCAAAAAAGGATATAATTCAAATAATGGCTGCTCATAGAATTCCTTATATTGCAACGATTTCAATTGCATATTTAAATGATTTAATAAGAAAGGTTGAAAAGGCAAAAAATTTAAAGGGTAAAGGTTTAAGATTTTTATTGATTTATTCACCATGCCCTCCTGGTTGGAGATTACCTTCTTCTGAAATTACAATAAAGATTGCAAGGCTTGCAGTTGAAACTAATTTCTTTCCCCTTTATGAGATAGAAGATGGTGAAAAGTATACTTTGAATTTTATTCCTGAAAAAAAACCATTAAAGGAATTTATAAAAGTTCAAGGAAGATTTAAACATTTAAGAGATGAAGAGATAGAAGAGATGGAAAAAATTGTTCAAAAGAATTTTGAAAGAATTTTAAGTCTTCATAAATTAACACATGGAGGAGAAGAAGGAATAGCAAGAGGTTTTTATAAATAAAAATGTGGGATACTTTAATATTAAAAGAAAAGGAGATTGAAAGAATTCAAAGTATGATTGATGAATTTACTTTAAGGTCTGGTGTATATTCTGCAATTTTGAGCACATTAAGTGGACAACTAATTGCTTATTCAGGTTTTAAAGATTCATTTACTTTACTCCCAATTTCTGCTCTTTGTGCAGGAATATTTCAAAGCACAAAAGAACTTGCGAGAATTATAGGAGAAAAGGGATTTAAAGTTTTTTATCAGGAAGGTAAAAAATGGAATATTTATTACATTTTAATTGAAGAAAATTTTTTTCTTGCTGCATTTTTTGATGACAGGACAATTCTTGGTGTAGTTGATACTCAGGCAAAAAAATTTTTTAAAAAATTTAGTGAAGTTTTAAAAACACTTTATGGCTGAAATAAACCCTAAATATTCCTTTGAGAATTTTTATATCTATGAAGGGGTAAGGCTTGCATATGTTGCATGTGAAGCAGTTTTGAAAAATAAGGGGATATTTAATCCCCTATACATATATGGGGGAGAAGGAATGGGAAAGACCCATCTTTTATCAGCAAGTGCAAATTATTTAATTAAAAAAAATGAAAATGTTTTGTTTCTTATATCTCGTGAATTCTATGAGATCCTAAAAAATGATAAAATTTTGAAGAATTCATGGGTAATAGTTGATGATTTTCATGAATTTATTAAAGCAGGTGAAGATTTTCAAAAATTACTTATAAGAAATTTTGAAAAGTTAATTGCCCAGGATAACCAGCTTATTTTTTCATCTATTTGTGAGATAGAAAATTTAAAAGAGATCTTACCTATTTTAAAGTCAAGACTTTTAGGTGGAATAGAGGTTGAAATTTCTCCTCCTTCAGAAGAAGAGGTTCATAAAATTATGGAATTCAAATTAAAGAGTAAGGGTATTGAAATTAATGAAGAACTTATAAAAATTATACCGGTAGAGGGAGAAATGAATTTTAGGAAAATAGAAGGAATAGTTAATAAACTTATCCTTCTAAATATTGCAAAGAGGGGTAATATTGACTATTCAGATATAAATTATATTTTTAAAAAGGGTCTTTATGAAGAAGTAGTTTTCCCTGAACTTAAAGATGAGATTGAAAAAAGTGTTTCAGTTATAGCAGAAAGAATAGAGGAGGCGGAAAAAATTAAAGAATTTCTTGAAGAAAAAATATATATTTGGAAGATGAAGGGATTTGAGGTGAAAAGGCTTGAATCCCTTAAAAATATAAGTGATCCAGAAATTATAAAAAAGGAGTATGATAGATTTGTTGAAGATGTCAAAAAACTTGTTGAACTTCAAAAAAGATATGGAGAAATTGGAAAAACTTGCGAAGAGATAGAGAACATAATATTTGATCCTGATAAGATAGAGGAGATAGAAAAAAAACTAAATGAGATTTCAAAGGAAGTTAAAGAAAAAGAGGAAATTGTAGAATTGGAAGAAATTCCTGAAATAGTTGTTGGTGAATTTAATAAAGAAGTAGTGTCTTTCTTAAAAAATATAGAAAATCAACCTTCAGGAATATTTTTAATAATAAGTAAAGGGAGAAATGGTATTTCTTCGGTTTTAAATTATGGATTTAAAATTTTAAAAAGAAAGGATAAAATATTTTTAAATCCTGCAATAATTGGCGACAGAATTGCAAGGGAGGATGCTCAAAATTTTTCTGAACTTTTAAGATACAATTATATTTTTATTGATGACTTTCATTCCTTCTTAAAGATTGAGGAAGTTAAAGAAAATTTAATGAAATTACTTAAAAATTTTTTAAAGGAAAATAAAAAAGTTATCCTTGGTTCCCATGAAGAAATAGAAATTGAAATCCCCTTTAAAAAGTTTTATATTTCTCCTCCAACTCCTGATGCAATTGAAAAAATTATATCTCTTTATTCATTAAATAAAGGTAAAATTGTAGAAAAAGAGGCAATTGAAAAAATAATACAGAGAAAGTGGATTGATTTAAAGGAACTTATAAATTATCTTGAGGAAATTTTTTCACTTCCTAAGGAGAAAATAGAAGCATTAGATTTAGAAATAGCTATTGTAAAAGAAGAAAAAGGATTTATAGAGGAGGTTGAAATTGTTCCGGAAATAATTGAGGAGATTATTTGGGAAGAATTATGAGAGGAAGTTTAAAAGAGGTTCCAGTTCCAGATGTTTTTCAACTTCTTCATATAGGGAAAAAAACAGGTAAGCTTTCAATAACAAATGGTAATGATTTTTTAGAAGTATTTTTTAAAGAGGGAATCATAATTTATGCCTTAATGATAAATCGTAAAGAAAAATTTGTTGAATATCTTTTAAAGGAAAAAATAATAGATGAAGAGACATTAAAAAAAGCTGCTTCTCTTGTAGATCAGGGATATCCAAATGTAGGTTATGCTTTATTAGAAATGAATTTTGATGAAAATATTTTAAAAAAATATAAGGAGAAGGAAATAATTGAGTATTTACAGGAAGTTATTTTGTGGGGGGACGGTTTTTTTAATTTTGTCCCTGATGAATATCCAAGGCAAAGACCCTTGGTTAATATTGAACCGTCAATTTTTTTGATAGAGTCAATAACTAAATATGATGAGTGGGAAAAGGTAAAGGAGATAATTTTTCCGCTTGATATGGTTCTTACAAAAAATTATTTAGTGGAAGTTTTATTAGACGAAAAAGAGAAAGCAATTTATGAAATTATAGATGGGGAAAAAAATGTAAAAGAGATAATAGAATCTTCAAAATTTAGTTTGATGGAAAGTGCAGAAATACTTGTATCACTTATTAAAAAAGGAGCGGTTAGAAAACACACACCTTTTGTCTTAAAAGAAGCTCAAAAGGAAAAATTTTCGGAGCATATTGCCTTGGGTATTGCTTTTTTAAAAATAAATTTGTTTGAAGAAGCAGAAAGAGAGTTTAAAAGGGTAATAGAACTTTTTCCATCTGAACCACATGGTTACTTTTTTATGGGAATTCTTGAAACATATAGAAAAAATTATGAAATTGCGAAAAAATTTTTTGAAAAGGCGAAAAGTTTTTCTCCTTATAATCAAAAAATATTACATAACATAGCCTTCTTATATTACAAATCAAAGGATTTTGAATCTGCTTATAGAATTTTAGAAGAAATTAAAAATGGAGATGAAAAATCTCTACTTTTAAAAGGAATTGTTGAATACCATAAAGGCGAAATAGAAAAAGCAAAAGAAATTTTTAAAAAACTTGTAAAGGAATTTCCAGAATTAAAAACCCCCTTCTTTTATTTATGTTTAATATATATAAAAGAAAAAAAATATTTAAATGCACAGGAGATTCTAAATCTTGTTGAAAGAAATGAACCAGAAAATAGAAATCTTCTAATTTTGAAGAGTATAATTTTTTATCTTGTCAAAAAATATGAAGATGCCATTAAAGTTTTGAACAAAGGAATGACTATTTATCCTGAAGAATGGAGATTTAATTTTTTAATGGCTGAATCTTATTATGCGATTGGGGATACCAAAAATGCAATTTTGCAGTATGAAAGAGTTATAAACAGAGTTCCTCATTTTAAATCCCTTTTTAGATTAGGTGTTCTTTATTTAAAAGAAGGTATGAGAGATAGGGCACTTAATATATGGAAAGAGGCAGAAAAAATTGACCCCAATAATAAACTTTTAAAAAGGAATATTTTAATCCTTGAAAAGAGTTTAAAGAATGGAGGATTTTAAATATTTTGAATTTATTAAAAGTTATGTAAAAAGAAGAAAAGGAATAGATCTTGATAGTTACAGAGAAAGTTATCTTTTAAGGAGGATAAAGATAAGGATGGCAAAGAAAAGATGTGATGATATGTCTTCTTATTATAACTTACTTTTAAAAGAAGAAGAAGAAATTCAGAAACTTATAGATGCAATTGGAATTAATGTTTCAAAATTTTATAGAGATAAAGATGTTTTTGATGCAATTAAAAATTCTATTTTACCAATTTTCAAAAACAGAAAAGATTTGATAAAAATATGGAGTGCAGGATGTGCACAAGGAGAAGAAGCATTTACTCTTTCTATTCTTTTTTTAGATTACGGTATAAAAAATTTTAAAATATTTGCAACAGATTTTGATAATGAAGTTCTTGAAATAGCAAAAAAAGGCATTTTTGATGCAAAAGATTTGGAGGATTTTCCTTTTAATTTAAAAATCAAATATATTGAAAAAATAGATGGAAAATTTAAGGTTAAGGATTTTGTTAAAGAACATATTGAGTTTAAAATACATGACCTTTTATCCTCTCCTTTTGAAAAAGATTTTGATTTTATTCTTTGCAGAAATGTGCTGATATATATGCGGAGAGAGGCACAAAAAAAAGTTTTTGAAAATTTAACTTCTTCTTTAAGGAAAGATGGGATCCTTGTTTTGGGGAAAGTAGAAATTATACATCCCGATTTTGAAAAATTTTATTTACCTTTAAATTTAAAAGAGAAAATTTTTAAAAAAATAGCATGAAAACAATTTATGAAATTTATTACCTTCCCCCCTCTCCTTTAAATTATTTTTCAAAAATAGAAAGTTTTTTTGAAAAATTAAAAAACAAAGAAATAAATTACTTGCTAATTTCTTTTTGCACCAAAAGAGTTGAAGAAATTATAAAATTTTTTCCTTCTTATGAAAAAGAAATTTCTATTTGGAATAGATTGAAAAGGATTTCTTTTCCCATTATTTATAAAAATCTTGATTTTTCAAAAATAAGTGTTTTTTCTCTTATAAGATTTTATGAGATTGCAAAAAGAATTTGTGAAAAAATAGGGGAGGGGAGTCATATTTTATTTGTAGATAAAATTTTTGATTTAAGAGAAATTTCAGAAGAAATTTTTGAACTTGGCTTTAAAAAGATTGTTATTTTTGATAGAAATTACCCTGAATTTTCAAAGATAAAAGTTTCAGATGATTTTATAAGGATTTATAATCCAATTGGTAAAAAAAATATGAATTCTCCTTACAGGATGATTTTTAAGGAGAAGATAGAAAAAGAAAAAGAAAAAGAAAAAGAAAAAGA
>CAZUSI010000013.1:9508-12434 GCA_964623395.1 uncultured bacterium
GGATGATTTTTAAGGAGAAGATAGAAAAAGAAAAAGAAAAAGAAAAAGAAAAAGATGCTGTTTATATAAATGCTTCTTTTGAGGAATTCTTTTATTTAACGGAAAAATATTTTGAAAATTCTGATGAATTTTTTTATAAAAAAGAGGAAGAAGATTTCTTGAAATATAAAAAAATAGAGGATTTATTTTTTAAATTGGAATATTTAATTTCTTATAAAGGTTTTTGTGAAAAAAGAAATTATTCCTTTTTAATTGATTATGTTTTTGAAAAATTCACAGAATTTTTGGAAGGAGAAAAAGATTTTGGAGAATTTAAAAAAATTTTAAGGGAAGCTTATAAAAATATGGGCTTTGGAAATTACAAAAATGGGAAAATTTTTAATCCTTTTCCCTTTAAAATTTATTTTCCTGATAAAGAGAAATATCTTTTAAGGGAAATCAAACCCTTTGAATACCTTGATGAAAAACAATTTTTAAATTTTAGAAAAAATTTTAAAGTTAGAAAAATAGGAAATGAAATTGTTTTTATTCATAAGGAGAAGGAAGAGATTCCCCCTGTTGTTTTAAAATTTGAAATAAGAAGAAAAAATAAACTTTTGAAAAAAACTTTGAAAGAAAGTTTTTTTGAAAAGGGTAAATATTATAGAGTGAATTTTGAAAATCTTAAATTTGAAGATGGAGAAATAAGATTAAAAGAAATATATTCTAAATTCTATCCTTATGTAATATTTGAAGGTATAATCAAAGTTAAAGATTTTAATATAAATTTTGTAATTCCATTTAAAGGAGAAAGTTTAAAGGCGTTATCTTATAGATTAAAATTTTGTGAATTAAAAAAAGGGTTTGTTTATCTTTTATATTCTTCTATTTATAATTTTGCAATTTTTTCACCTTTCCCTTATTTCTTTGAAATAGAAAATAATGAGATAAGGATAAAAGTAAAAGAGGGACCATTTTTACTCGTTTTTTATCCCTTTCCCTCTGATGAAAAAAATATATATGAAAACTTTTTCTCCTATTTTTTTTCTCCTATTAAAATTTCTGAAAATATAGACCTTAATAAATTTTTTATAATAAAAGATGGAATTTTTTTCCCTTATTCATTAAGACAAATTGAACTTAAAAAATTTCTTTTAAGGGGAATTTGTATCTCAGATTCTTTAAAAATAAATTTGCCCTTTTCTTTTAAAGAAATAAAAATTATGGATTTAAAAGGGGAAAAAGAAATTGAAAATTCCTTAATTTATGAAAATGAATTAATTATGGGAAATAAAAAAGGTAAAATAATTACTCTTTTAATTAACTTTTAATAATTTTCGTTTAAATCCCCATCACCTGAATATTCAATCTTTTTTGTCTCTTTATGATACTTTCTTAAAAATGTCGGAATGGAAATTTCTTCATCGGGAATTACTTCAAGATATGGTTCAAATTCTTTTCTTTTTGTTTTTTCATCACTTATTCCTGCTGCTATCAATGTAAGTTCAATCTTATCTTCCGGAGTATCTTCGGAAATGTCAAGTCCAAGAATTGTTTCTATTTCTTCTTTTCCATTTACTTCTTGCCCAAGATAGTTGAATATCTCTTGAATTTCCTCACTTGTTATATTTTTCCCTCTTATATTGAGCAATATTCCCTTTGCCTTTTTAATATCAACTTCTTCAAGCATAGGTGATAAAACTGCATTTTTTATTGCTTCAAGTCCTCTTTTTTCTCCTTTACCTTCACCAATTCCCATTATTGCCCTTCCACCAAGACTAAGTATATTTCTAACATCTGCAAAATCCACATTTATATATCCAGGATTTTTTATTATGTTTACAATTCCCTTAACTGCTTTATATAGAACTTCATCTGCTTTTTCAAAAGCTTCTTTCATGAGTATCTTAGGGTCTCCCTGCAAGAGTTTGTCATTTGGTATTACAAGTAATGTATTTACTTTATCTTTTAATTCTATAAGAGCTCTTTCTGCTTTTTCCATTCTTTTTTTACCTTCAAAGGAAAAAGGTTTTGTCACAACTGCCACTGTTAGAATTTGCAATTCTTTTAACATATTTCCAAGCACAGGAATTCCACCTGTTCCTGTTCCTCCTCCAAGTCCAGCAGTGAGAAAAACAAGGTCTGCATCTTTAATCATTTCTTTTACTTCTTCTATTGATTCCTCCATTGCTGCTTTTCCTTTTACAGGGTCTCCACCTGTTCCATATCCTCCTGTGATTTTTTTACCAATCACTATTTTTTCATCAGCATTTATTTTCTGAAGATGTTGGGCATCGGTATTAAGGGCAAATGTTGTTATCTCTCTTAAATTGTTTTTCATCATATAGGAAACTGCGTTGGAACCGCATCCCCCTATCCCTATTACTTTTATAATAGTTCCCTTATAGGAGCTTTCAGCAAATTTTATCATTTTTACCTCCTTTTAACTTAAATTTTTTCAAAAAAATCAAACAATTTTTTTAAAATATTCTTTTTCTTAAATTTACGCTTTTCTCCCTCCATTATTCCTATTCTCAAAAGACCAACTGATGCGGAATAAGCAGGATGCTTTACAATTTCATATAATCCACTTATGTTTTGAGGTCCCTTTTTTATTACATTTAGATTAAAAATTTCTTCTGCAACATCTTCTATACCTTCAATTTCTGCATAACCACCAGTTAAAACTATTCCTGCTACAAGATTTTGTGGGTCACCCCATTTATGAATTTCCTTAAGACAAAACTCAAAAATTTCTGTAAGTCTTTCCTCAACTATTTGAGCATATTCTTCTGGCTTCACCTCAACTGGTGGTCTTCCACCTGTTCTTTCTATAATTAATTTTTCTTTATCTTCTGCTAATTTTTTACCAACAAAATTGTATTTTTTTAAAATTTCACTTGCTTTAAATTTTGGTATTTTAAGACATGTAGCTAAATCATTTATT
>CAZUSI010000013.1:12534-26271 GCA_964623395.1 uncultured bacterium
AATTTCACTTGCTTTAAATTTTGGTATTTTAAGACATGTAGCTAAATCATTTATTAAAAAATCACCCCCTATCTTTAATGTGCTTGTATAACATAGTCCAGAATCTTTCCATATTGCTATATCTGTTGTTCCCTTTCCTATATCTATGGTAGCAACCCCTTGGCTTTTTTCCTCTTCATCTAAAACCCCAAATGAGGAGGCAATGGGTTGGGAAATAAATCCTGTAACTTCAAATCCAGCCTTTTTAAAGCATTTCTCTATGGTTCTCAATGTATTTCTTTTTGCCTTTAATATAAAAGCCTCTACTTCAAGTTTTGTTCCTATCATTCCGATAGGCTCTTTTATCCCCTTTTGGTCATCCACAATAAAGTGATTTGGATAAACAAAAATTATTTCCTTTTCTTCAGAATAGGACCTTGTTTTTGCTTGTTCTATTACTTTCTTAACATCTTCTTTTCTTATTTCATTATCGGGTGTCTGAATTATAGCAAACCCTTTTTCTATTTTTCCTTCAGTATTTTCTCCTGAAATGCAGACTATTATTTCTCTCTTTTCCTTTCCCACCATGTTTAAAGCTTTTTTAAGAGCATTTTCTATTGCCTTTGAAACCTTCTCAATATTTGTGACTGTTCCCTTTTCAATTCCAATGCTTTCCTCATCTCCGATGCCCAAAACCTTTATCTTATCTTCCTCTTTAACACCAACTATTCCTACTATTTTATGACTTCCCAAGTCACATCCAACAATAATTTCATTATTTCCCAATTCATTCCTCCTTTTTTTTAAAACTTAAAAAATTTAAATTATTTTCATCTTTAATATATTTATAATTTTTAAATAAAATTTCAAGTTTTTTCTCAAAATTCCCAATCCCGATAATTCCTATTTTTCCATTTTTAAAAATTATTTTGTAATTATTTATATCAATACTTTCTATAGAATCAAAAAACTCAGGATAATGAAGTTTAATTATTTTAAGTATTTCTGCGCATGGATATAAATCTGAATTTCTCTTATCAAAAGTTATTTCAAAATCTCCTTTTATATAAGGTAGATTTAATTTTCCAAATCCTTTAAAAAGTTTTCCTTCCTCGTTCATGAATATATTTTCATTTATTTTAGCAATTGCCTCAAAATTTTCTTTTTTTGCTCCAAGATTTTTAACTTTATTTTTAAATAAAAAAGCAAATGAAAGGATCAAAATAAAAACTACAAACAATTTCCTTTTTCTTTTAATTTTCCTCTTACTTTTCAAGAATTATCACCTCCTCTTCAAGATTTATTCCAAATTTTTTGTTCACTTCCTCTTTTACATATTCTATCAAATTTTTAACATCCTCAAAATTAGCATTTCCCAAATTTTCTATAAAATTTGCATGTTTTTTTGATATCATCGCATCTCCTATTCTTTTTCCTTTAAGTCCTGCTTCTTCTATCAATTTTCCAGCGAAATTTCCTGGTGGATTTTTAAATATACATCCACAAGTTTTTTTATCAATTGGTTGCTTTTCCTTTTTAATAGAAATTATTTTTCTTTTTATTTCCCTTATTTCTTCCTTATCTTTCCTTTCAAGTTCAAATTCAGCCTCTATTATTATACCCTTTTGAAATCCTTTTCTATATGAAAAATTTATTTTTTCTCTTTCTATTTCCTTTAATTCATTTCCTTCAATATAAATCAATTTTTTTAAATAATTTGCTATTTCCTTCCCCATACTTCCAAAATTCATATAAATGCTTCCACCAACTGTTGCAGGAATTGGAAGAGTGAATTCAAGTCCAGAAAGTCCATTTTCTTCACATTTTTTAAGAATTTCAGGAAATTTGGCTCCTGCCTGGGCAAGAAGTTTTTCTCCTTCAATTTTTATCTCTTTTAAATTTTTTGTTGAAATAACAATTTTTTCTATTAAACCGTTACCAAATATGCATTTTGAACCACCCCCAAGGATAAAAATTGGAATTGAAATTTTTTGAGAAAAAGTAATTATTTCAAAAAGTTCTTCTATATTAGAAGGTACTGCGAAGAAAAGAGCATTTCCACCAATTTTTATGGTTGTCAAATCTTTTAAAGGATAATTTTTTATTATTTTTTTCTCAATTCCTTTCATAAATTTTCAAAAATTTTTTTTACTTTTCTCCATACATCACCTGCACCAAGTGAAACTAAAAGGTCTCCTTCTCTTAAAATTTCTTTTATCTTTTCCTCAAGTTCCTCATCTTTTAAAAGATAAACCTCTTTTTTAAATTTTTTCATTTCCTTATATATTAATTTACTTGTTACCCCTTTTATTTTCTTTTCCCCTGCTGGATATATGGGTAATATAAAGATAACATCAGCAATTTCAAGCGATTTTGAAAAATCCTTGTAAAGATAATAAGTTCTTGTATATCTATGGGGTTGAAAAATTACAATAATTCTTCCCTTTTTCCAGAAATTTTTTGCAGTTAAGAGTGTTTCCCTTATTTCTGTTGGATGATGTGCATAATCGTCAAGCCATCCAATTCCTTTTCTTTCGCCCTTAAATTCAAATCTCCTTTCCAAACCCTTAAATTCTTCAAGTGCCTCTCTTGTAATCCATAATGGTATTTCAAGTTCGTAAGCAGTGCTTATTGCTGCAAGTGCATTTAGAACATTATGTTTTCCAGGCAAATTTATTCTTATTTCTGCTCTTTCTCCATTGTATTCCACTTCAAATGTGGAATAATTTTCATTTAATTTTAAATTTTCAGGATAAATTTTAAAATCCTTTGAAAATCCAAAGGTTATCACCTTTCTTTCAACATCTTTTACAATTTGCCTTAAATTTTTGTCTTCTCCATTTATTATTATGCATCCATAAAAAGGAACTTTAAGAATAAATTCTTTAAAGGCTTTTTTAATTTCTTTTATATTTTTATAAGTGTCAAGATGTTCTTTGTCAATATTTGTAACAACTACAATTGTTGGAAAAATTTTTAAAAAATATCTATCACTTTCATCAACTTCTGCAACAAAAAGATCACTTTGTCCAAGTAATATACTGCTTGGTGTTCCCCTAATTATTCCTCCTACCATCATTGTGGGAGAAAGTTTTGCCTTTTCTATTATTTTTGCTATCATACTTGTAACTGTTCCTTTACCATGGGCTCCTGATACACATATTGAATATTTTGTTCTTGTTAATTCTGCTACCATTTCCAATCTTTTAATAACAGGTATTTTCAATTTTTTCGCTTCAATAACTTCAGGATTATTTTCTTTTATTGCTGATGAAATGATTACCAAATCCCTGTCTTTAACATTTGAAGGCAAATGTTCATAATATATTTTGCATCCAAGTTTTTCAAGTCTATCAGTTATTTCACTTTTTTTAATATCAGAACCACTTATTTCAAATCCCATTGAAAGTAAAATTTCTGCCAATCCACTCATCCCACTTCCCCCAATTCCCACTAAATGCAATTTCCTAATTCCCTTTAATTTAAAAAGCATTTTTTAATTTCTTCAACTATTTTTCTTTCAGAAAAAAATCTTAATTTTTCTCCTTTTTTATTAAAAAGTTCTTTTAAAATAGGTATTACTTTATCTTCACAAGCATCTTTTTCTTCTAACATTTCAAAAAATTTATATTTTTTTGATATGTATTTTGCATTATAAAATTGATGGTTTTGAGTTGCATAGGGAAAAGGTATTAAAAGGGATGGTATTCCAAAATAAAGGAGCTCATAAATTGTTAATCCACCTGCCCTTGTCATTGCTATATCAGCTATTGTATAAAGAATTTCCATTTCTTCATAAAAGGGAAATGTGATTAAATTTTCATTTTCTTTATCTTTTATTTCCTCATAGAAATTTTTTCCTGAAATAAGTATAAATTTATAGTCCTTCATAATTTTTGAAATTTTTAAGGTAAGATTATTTAAAAATTTTGAACCTTGACTCCCTCCAAATACAAGTATTACTTTATCATCTTCTTTTAATCCCAATAATTTCCTTGCTTGAATTTTATCAATTTCTTTAAATTTTCTTAAAGGGCTTGGTGAAAATATTTTTTTACCTTTCAAATATTTTTTTGTTATTTCAAAAGATATGAAGTTTATTCTTGCTTTTTTTGAAAAAATTTTATTTACCTTTCCAGGAATGCTATTTTGTTCTAATATAAAATAAGGGATATTTAAAAGGAAGGCAGAAAAAAGTAAAGGGAAGGAAGCATAACTTCCGGTTGCTATAACTGGAAACGGATTTTTAATCAAAAAATTTATGGATTCCATTATTCCACAAAAATTTATAAAAAGATTTTTAAAAAAAGCAAAAGTTTTTTTACCCATAATTGGTGCTGCCTTTATAAAAACAAGATTTTCTTTAATAGGTATTCTTAAATCTCCTCCTACAACAATTATAACTTTAAAATTTTCTTTTTCCATTTCCTCTTTTATTCTTATTGCTGGAAAAATATGCCCACCTGTTCCCCCTGTTGAAATAATAAAATTCATAAAATTATCTCCTTTCCATAAATTCTTTCTTCTTCATAAATTTCTTCTTTTTCATTTATTGCTCTTAAAATTATACCAATTGAAATAAAATTTGAAAGAAGGGAAGATCCCCCAAAACTTATAAAAGGTAGTGGTATCCCTGTAACTGGAAGAATTCCTATATTTACGCCTATATGGATAAAAGTGTTATAAAATAAAAACATTCCAAAACCAGCAGTAAATGTGGAAAGGAAAGGGTCAAAAGTTTTAAAGGAAACTTTTAAAAGGGAAATTATTATAAAAGAATAAATGAACATTAAAAAAGTTCCTCCTAAAATTCCTGTTTCTTCACATATTAAGGAGAATATGAAATCCTTTTTTATTTCAGGTAAATAAAGATATTTTGCTTCACCTTTTCCTATTCCTTTGCCAAAAATTCCTCCTGAAGTAATTGCAATTTTTGCCTGTATTACCTGCTCATATTCTCTATTTTCTTTAAATTCATTTAAAGTTCTTTTAATTACATGAGAAGAAAACTTATTTTTACCAAGAATTATTATAAGAATAATTAATAAGGATGCTAATAATGATAATTTGGCAATTTTTAAAAATTTTATTCCCCTTATAAATAATACCATAAATGTTACAAATAAAATTGAAAAGGCGGAAGCAAAATTTGGCTCCAATGCTACTAAAATAAAGAATAAAAAAGAAATTAAAATTATAAAATAAATCTTTTTTGTGAAGTATATATCTTTTCTGTGTTTATAAAAATATGCACTCAAAAAGGCAAGATAAAAGGGCTTAAATATTTCAAAAGGTTGTATATTTATAATTTTTAAATCAATCCATCTTTTTGCTCCTCCAACTTTATATCCAAATATAAGAACTCCTATAAGAAGGAGAAAACAGATTAATAAATTTAAGAAACTATATTTACACCAGAATTTTTTAGGTATTGATAAAAATAAAAAGAATCCAATTAAGGCAAAAAATATCCTTATTAAAGAATCTTCAAGAACACTTAATTCAAATTTATTTAAAAATGCTATTTGATAAAAACTTGAACTAAAGTTCATTAAAAAGCCCATTAATGTTAAAAATAAGCACATTAATATTGAAATATAAAAACTTTTATATTCTTTTAAAGGCATTTTTAAAATCCTCCCCCCTTTCTTCATAATTTTTATATATATCAAAACTTGCACATCCAGGAGAAAAAATTATCACATCTTTTTTTTCTGCAATTCTAAAAGCAATCTTTAAGGCATCATAAACATTTTCAGAAATTTCAATTCTTATATCTTTATCTTCAATATCTCTTAATATCTCAAATTTTGATTTTCCAAATAAAACAACTCCCTTACATTTTTCTTTTATTAAATTTTTAATTTCTTTAAAAGATAAACCTTTATTTAGTCCTCCCATTATAAGAACAATTTTTTCATCAAAAGCTTCAATTGCATTTTTAACAGAGTGAGGATTTGTTGATTTTGAATCGTTGAAAACCTTAACTCCATTTTTTTCTCCAATATATTCTAACCTATGGGGAAGTCCCTTAAAATTTTCAAATCTATCTTTAATTTCTTTTAAATTTTTACCCATAATTTTTAATGTGAGTAATACAAAAAGTCCATTTTTAATGTTGAAATTTCCCTTTAATGGAAATTTTATCTCAATTTCTTCAAAATTCTTTCCAAAATTAAATACAATTTTTTTATTTCTTAAAAATATACCTTCAACTTCTTTCTCCATTGATACCCTTAAAATTTTTGATTTTGGTAAATTTCTTAATTCTAAACCATCTTCTATTATTAAAAAATCTTCTTCTTTTTGATTTTTAAATATATTCAATTTTGAATTTACATAATCTTCTAAATCTAAATGCCAATCAAAGTGGTCCTTATCAATGTTTAATAGGATTGCAATATGGGGTTTAAAAAATTTTATTCTTTTTAATTGGAAAGAAGAAACCTCTATAACAAATGTTCCATTTCTAAAAGCAAAATCTGTTAAAGGAATTCCTATATTTCCAGCAAGATATGTATCTTCTCCCCTTAAGCATTCATATAGCCATTTTGCTACTGTTGATTTTCCATTTGTTCCTGTTATTGCCACTATTTTCCCATTAATAAATCTATATCCAAGTTCTAATTCATCAATTAAAGGAATATTTTTTTCCCTTATTCTTTTTATTATTCTTTCTCTTTCAGAAACACCAGGACTTGCAACTATAAGATCATTCATCAAAATTTTTTCTGAATTTATCTCTTCTTCGAAAGCTGTTTCTCTTGATAAAATTTTTTTAGTATTAGTCCCAATCTTTTTAATATCTGAAACAAAAACCTTATAACCCAATCTATTTAAAAGATAGGTAGCAGAGATTCCTGCTCTTTTTATTCCAATTACACAAGCCCTTTTCATCTTATTTTAAGTGTGCTTATTGCAATAAGTGAAAAAACAATGCTTAAAAGCCAAAATCTCATAACTATTTTTGGTTCAGAAATTCCTTTAAGTTCAAAATGATGATGTATAGGTGCACAGAGGAACACCCTTTTCCTTTTCCACCTAAAAGATATTACCTGAATTATTACTGATAATGCTTCTATTAAAAATACTCCACCAGCAACTGGTAAAAGTAATTCTTGTTTTGTTAATATTGCCATTCCTGCTATCCCTCCCCCTATTGCTTGGGAGCCAATATCTCCCATAAATATTTCAGCAGGATAAGAGTTATACCATAAAAATCCTAAGATTGCTCCAAGTAAAGAAGAGCCAAAAATTGATATTTCCCAGCTTTTTGGTATAAACAGTATCTTTAAATAATCGCTTATTATTTTATGTCCACCAACATATGCAAGTATTATATAAACCAAAACACATGTTGCAGAAACTCCTGCTGAAAGTCCATCAAGTCCATCAGTTAAATTAACTGCATTTGCAGTTCCAACAAGAACAAAATAAATAAAAACAGGATATAATAAACTAAAATTTATGAGAAAATTTTTAAAAAATAGAACTTGCGTTTTTGTAAAAATTCTTTTTTCAAATATAAGAGAAATTAAAAGGAAAAAAATAATTGTAATTATTGACTGATATATTATTTTTGCTTTTTTTGAAATCCCCTTTTTCTTTTCCCCCTTCGCCTTATAAATATCATCAATTAAACCCAAAATTCCAAAGGAAAGAAATACAAACAATATGGTATATAAAAAGGGATTTTTAAAATCACCAAAAAATATTATACCTATTATTGTCCCAAAAATTATTAGAAGACCACCCATGGTAGGTGTTCCTTCCTTTTCCTTATGCCTTTGAGGAACATCTTCACTTATTCTTTCTTCTATTTTTTTATTTTTAATATAAGAAATAAATTTTTTTCCAAATATTAAAACAAATAAAAAAGAGATTAGACCTGCTCCTACTGCCCTTACTGTCACATATCCAAAAAGATTAAATATTATTGAATACTTTTTTAAAGGATACAAAAGATGGTAAAGCATTATAAATACTCCTTTAATTTTTCCATTTCCATTTTTCTTGAACCTTTTATTAAAACAATATCCTTTTCCATTAAAATTTCCTTAATCCTTTTAGCCATTTCTTTAAAACTTTCAAAATGTTCAGATTTCATTTTTAATTTTTTTGCTTCATCTATAGTATATCTTGTATTTTCTCCTATTCCAAATATAAAACTTATTCCATTTTCCTTTGCAAGATTTGCTATTTCCCTATGATATTTTTCTGTGTATTCTCCAAGTTCAAGCATATCTCCTATTACAAGAATTTTTCTCTTATTGGAATTTTTATAAGTTTTTAAAAGTGCTTCAATTGATATTGGATTTGAGTTATAACAGTCATATACATATGTTATATTGTTTTTTTCAATTTTTTCCATTCTCAAAGGTGGCATTTCAAAATCATAAAGAGAATTTCTTAATTCTTTAATATCAAATCCCTCACATTCAATACACTTCAATGCGCATAAAAGATTCTCTAAAAAAGGATATCCTCCCCCTTTATATTTAAATTCAATTCCCTTATAATTTAAAATAACTTCATCATTTTCTATTTTATAATTTTCTTTTTCAAGATTGTAAAAAATTACATTTTCAAAAATTTTATTTATCCTTTCACTTCCATAAGAATTTTCATTAAAAATAAGATATCTGGGATTTTCAATATTTTTAAAAAGTTCTATCTTTTCCTTAAATACTTCTTCTAAATTTCCGAAAAATTCAAGATGTGCAGGTCCTATTTTTGAAATTATTCCTGAATTTGGTTTAACAAGTTTTGTCAATTTTTCAATCTCTCCCTTTTTATTTGTTCCTATTTCACATATAAGATATTCATGTTCTTTTTTTATTTCGCAAAGAGTGAGTGGAACACCAATAAAATTGTTATAACTTTTTTTGCTTTTCAAAACATTTTTATTTAACTTTTTGAAAAAATGATATATTAAATCCTTTAATGTTGTTTTTCCTGTTGAACCCGTTATTCCTATAACTTTTATATTTTCATTTATTCCCCTTTTTATTTCTGCAATTTTCCATAAAATTTGAAGTGTATCTTCAACTTCAAAAATTTTTGGAGAATATGGTAATTTTTCTTTAAATCCTTTTTGAATAAAGGTAGCAATTGCCCCCTTTTTGATTGCCTCATAAGCAAATAATGAACCATCTGTTTTTTCTCCTTTAATTCCAATAAAAATATCTCCTTCTTCTACTTCTCTTGAATCAATTTTTATCCCCTTTGCCCTTTTTAAAATTTCTTCAATTTCCATCTATTATCTCCTTTATTACTTTTTTATCATTAAAGGGATATTTTACACCATTAATTTCTTGATATTCCTCATGACCTTTTCCTGCAACAAGAAGTATATCTCCTTTTTTCATCATTTCTATTCCCATCTTTATTGCCTCTTTCCTATCAGGATTTATTAAAAATTTTTTTTCATCTTCTATTCCCCTTTTTATGTCTTCTATTATTTTTAAAGGGTCTTCAAATCTTGGATTATCAGATGTTATTATTACAAAATCTGCAATTTGAGAGGCAACTTTTCCCATTAAAGGTCTTTTGTTTTTATCTCTATTTCCACCTGCTCCAAAAATAGCAATAAGTTTTTTTGGTTTTAAACTTTTTAAAGTAAGAAGTGTATTTTTTAAAGCATCAGGTGTATGTGCATAATCCACATATATTTTATATCCCTTTTTATTTTCAATTTTTTCAAGTCTCCCAGGAACCCCTTTAAATCTTTCTATTCCTTTTAAAATTGCCTTTTCTTCAAATCCCATTTCCTTTAATAAAGAAAATACACCAAGAATATTAAATAAATTCTGTTTTCCTATTATTTTTGTAAAAATCTTTTCTTTTTTATTATCAAATTCTATTTCAATTTCCATCTTTGAAGGAGAAATACTTATTATTTTCCCTCTATAATCACCCTTTTGAATTCCAAAAGAAGTTTTTCTTATTTTTAATTCTTCATATAATCTTTTTCCATATTCATCCTCTATATTTATTGATGCAATTCCATCCTTTATGTATTCAAACATTTTCTTTTTTGACAAATAATAATCTTCCATTGTAATATGAAAATCAAGATGATCCTGTGATAAATTTGTAAATATTCCACCTTCAATTTCAAAATCATAAAATCTTTTTAATTTAAGGGCATGGGATGTTATTTCCATTATGCACCACTTAATATTTTTCTCTTTAAATTTTTTAAAAATTTTATAAAGAATTAAAGGAGGAGGGCATGTGTATCCTGTTTCAATTTTTTCATTTTCAAAGGATGAATAAATTGTTGTTATGATACCATTTTTCTCTTTTAAAATATCAAATATTTCTTTTATTAAAAAAGCAGATGTAGTTTTTCCATTTGTTCCTGTGATTCCAATTATTTTAAAGTCAAAGGGACCATAAAATTTTTTTGCAATTTTATGTAATGAAATAAGAGAATCTGGAACAACTATAAATGGTTTTTTTGTTTCTATTTTTCTTTCGCAAATGAAGGCACATGCACCATTTTTTTCTGCTTCATAAACAAAATCATGACCATCGTTTTTGATTCCCCTTATACATATAAATAATCCTCCTTCTTTAACTTCTTTTGAATTATCATATATTTCCTTTATTCCAACATCTTTAAAATTAAAACTTTCTCCTTTTATTATTTCTAAAATTTCACTCAATTTCATTTCTTGCTATTAAGTTTTTATCAATTTCTTTTGACTTCTCAATTTCGTATATTTCTTCTGCAATTTTTTTCCATAAAGGAACTGCTATTTCTGATGCAAACCTTCCCTTTTTTGGTTCATCAATTAATACATAAATCAGATATTTTGGGTCTTCCTCAGGGAAAAATCCTATAAAACTCATCGTTGCTTTATAAGGATTATAATCTCTAATATTTTGGTCATATTTTTCTGCTGTTCCTGTTTTTCCACATATAGAAATATTTCCAAACTTTGCTCTCATTCCACTTCCTCCTTCAACAACTCTTTTTAAGGTATTTTTAATAATCTTTAATTCTTCTTCATCAAAAACTTTTCTTATTATTTTTGGAGAAGATTTAAATTTAACCTTTTTCCCATCTATTATTTCTTTTAAAATATAGGGCTGTAAAAGATAACCACCATTTGCAAATTGAGCATAAGCAATTGCAATTTGAATTCCATTTACAAATATTCCTTGTCCAAACGAAAATGTACATTTATATATTTCATCCCACTCCTTATAATTTTTTAATTTACCTACTTCTTCTCCTGGAAAATCTATTCCAGTTTTTATTCCAAATCCCATTAAAAGAGCAGTTTCATATATTTTTTTTGAAGGAAGTAAAAGTGCTATTTTACTTATTCCTATATTTGATGAATGTATTATTACTTCTTCAGGTGAGATGATATAATTTTTTCTTAAAAAGTCTTCAGGGTCATGTATTTCAACACCTTTAATTATTAATGAGCCAGGTGTTACATCAACTTTATAAATATCTTTATATTTTTTTTCTTTTACAAATGTAGCATATGCCACTATTTTAAATACTGAACCAGGTTCATATAAGTATGTAATTGGTAAGCATCTATAATCACTTAAAAAGGTGTTTGGTTTTTTATAAGGGTCATAAGAGGGGTAAGAGGCAAGTGCTAAAATTTCTGCATTTTTTGGATTCATTATAATTACAAATCCCCTTTCTGCATTATAAAATTTTATAAATTCCTTCAAATTTCTATATGAAATCTCTTGAAAATCCATATCTATGGTAAGGACTATATCCTTTCCAGCTTTTGCTCTTTTGACCTTTAATTCAGGCAAATTTATAAGTTTTCCATTCCTTGTTCTATAAAGAATTTCGTATCCCTTTTCTCCACTCAATATCTTATCATAATAATATTCAATTCCTTCTAACCCCCTTCCATCCTCTCCTACAAATCCTATAAGGGGTGCGCATATTTCTTTATAAGGATATTCTCTTTTAAATTTATTTTCTTCAAAGATTGAAAATGCTATTGCTCTTAATTTCCTGTCGTATATTGTTCCCCTTTTTGGTAAAATGGTCCTTTTAATTAAAAATTGCTTTTTAGCCATTTCCTTATAAATTTTGCCTTCATTTGAAAATTGCAATTTTATTAAATTAAAAAGATAATAGAAAAAGGAAAATATTATTAAAGAATAAATCAAAATTTTTCTAACTATCATTTTAAAATACCCTTTTTCTTTGCAATTTTTTCAATATTTTCATATTTCTCCATTTCTGCAATTTCTTTTCTAAGTTTTCCTATTTCCTCTTCTTTTTTTAAAATTTCTTTTTCTAAATGTGTTATTTCCCCTGCTATTTTAACTATTTTCCCTCTTATAAAAAGCATTAAAAAGAAAATGATTATAACAAAACTTATTCTAAAAATCATTTTCATAATTTTTCAGCACATCGCAAGCGAACGGACCTTGCCCTTGGATTCTCTTTTATTTCAAAAGGGGAAGGTGTTAATGGTTTTTTTGTTAGTATTTTCATTTTTTCTTCCTTAAAAAAATTTTTAACAATTCTATCTTCAAGAGAATGGTAGGAAAGGCAAACAATTCTCCCATTTGGTTTTAAAAATTCATAAACTTTTGAAAGCGTCTTTCTTATTTTTTCAATCTCTTTATTTATATAAATTCTAAAAGCTTGGTACACCCTTTGTTTTGTTTTATCCCATTTCAATTTTGGAACATTTCTTTCAATTATTTTGTTTAAATCAGATGTTTTTTTTATTTTTTCCCTTTCCTTATATATTTCTTTTGCTATTTTTTTATAAAATTTTTCTTCTCCATATTCCTTCAATATTTTTTCAATTTCCTCTCTTTTCAATTTTTTAATTTTTTTCCATAAAGGCAAATTCTCCTCTGTATTATACCTCATATCAAGTATTTCATCCCTTTTAAAAGAAAATCCTCTTTTTGAATATTCAAGATGATAAGAAGATAATCCAAAATCAAATATTATTTTATCAATCTCTTTTATGTTAATATCTTTTAGAATTTTATCAATATTTTCATAATCTTCATTAAAAATTTTAACATTTTCATATTTTTCAAAATTCTTTTTTGAAATTTCAAAAATTTCTTTATCCTTTTCAATACCTATAATTAAAACATTTTTTTCCTTTTCCAAAATTTTTAAAGAATGTCCTCCAAATCCAAATGTAGCATCAACTATTATATCCCCTTTTTTTGGATTTATAAATTCAACAACTTCATTTACCATGCAAGGTATATGGTATTTCAGAGGGGGAATCCCTCCATGTTTATACTACCTTTTTGCACTTTTTCAATAACATCCTTCTGGTATTCTTCATATTTTTCTGGATCCCATATTTCTATCCATCTTGGCATTGATATAAAAAGACATTTTTCTTTAATACTTGCATATTCTACAAGTTTTCCTGGGAGTAAAATCCTTCCGTAATTATCAAATTCAACTTGTTGGGATATTCCCATTATTTCCCTCACTATTTTTCTTTTCTCAACATCATATAAACTCCAATCCCTCTTTATCCTTTCTATAAATTCCTTCCATTCCTTTTCGCTATAAACATAAATACAAGGGTCATAACCCTTTGTTAAAATAACTTTTTTTCCAAGATTTTTCCTTAAAAAAGCAGGAAATGGAACTCTCCCTTTTGTATCCATACTATTCAATCTATTATTTCTATTTTTATTTACATTCATACCACATTTTCCCACATTTTACCACAGAGTAAAATTTTAAAGTATTTTTACATATCCTTGTCAAGTAGAAAA
>CAZUSI010000014.1:0-25205 GCA_964623395.1 uncultured bacterium
AATTCGGGGAGGAGGGATTTGAACCCTCGACCTCTTGGTCCCGAACCAAGCGCGCTAACCAATCTGCGCTACTCCCCGTTTTTAAACCCATATTCTCCAATAAGTGGAACAAAAGCACATTCAAATTTTTCCTCTATTTTTAAATTACCTTTCTCATCCTTTTTTGCAACAACCAGTTCCTGAATCCATCTTGAACCAACAGGTATTACAATTATCCCATTATTTTTAAGTTGCTCTATAAGCGGCTCCGGTATTTTTGGTGCAGCAGCAGTAACAATTATTTTATCATAAGGAGCATAATCCATCCATCCTTTACTTCCATCCCCACATTTATATTTTATATTATCAAACCCAAGTTTTTCAAGAATTTTTTTTGCTCTTTCTAAAAGTTTTTCCTCTCTTTCTATTGTATAAACTTTTTTTGCAAGGTAGGCAAGTATTGCAGATTGATAACCTGAACCAGTTCCTATTTCAAGAACAACATCTTCTTCTTTTAGTTCAAGATATTCTGTCATAACCGCAACCATATATGGTTGAGAAATTGTTTGATTAAAACCTATTGGAAGTGGATAATCTTCATATGCCTCTTTTTCAAGCTCTTTTGGAACAAATAAATGTCTTGGAATATCAAGCATTGCCTTTATAACTTTTTTATCCTCAACACCTCTTGCTATAATCTGCTCCTTTACCATTTTTTCTCTTTTCTCTCTATATTCTTTAAAATTTGATAAATCCTTTATTTTCAAACTCTCCCTCTTTTTCACCAAAAATATCTAATGGTGTTACACTTATCTTATTTGAAAGAACTGCATAAACATCTGTTCCTTTTTCTTCTATAAATTTTATTTTTCCAGCAATTTTAAATTTTTTATTTTTTTCAATAACTTCAACAGGATTTAAATAATGGATTTTACCAAGATGTGTCCATTCAATTCCTTCAATTTTTTCTTTCTCTAAATTTGGAATATTAATATTAAAGAAAAATTTATCCATTTTTTCAAAATTTTTTAAAATATAATTTAAAATTTTTTCAAGATAAAAAATGGCAGTATCCCAGTAAATTTTTTCACCATCCCCTATTGAAACTGCAATTCCTGAAATTCCATATATAAATCCTTCCCTCACACTTGCTACCGTGCCTGAATAAAGAACATCAAGTCCCAAATTAAATCCTCTATTTATACCTGAAATTATAATATCCGGTTTTTTATAATTCAAATTACCAAATAATGCTAAAAGAACAGCATCAACAGGTGTTCCATTTATAGCATAAACATTTTCTTCCATTTTTTTCATTTTTATAAATTTATCCAGTGAAATTGCATGACTTATTCCTGATAAATTTTTACAAGGTATAATTGAAAAATATTTTAAATTGTTTTTTTTAAAAAAATCCAATAAATTTTTAAAACCTTCTGAAAAATAACCATCATCAGAAGTAAGGAAAAATTGCAGATTCATTTAAATAAAGAATCGGGGCGAGTGGATTTGAACCACCGACCCCCACCACCCCAAGGTGGTGCGCTAACCGGGCTGCGCTACGCCCCGATTTTTGAGATTTATAATTATAACTTAAAAATATTTTCATATGCAATTAAAGATTTTAAAAATATTGTTGCATAAGATCCAGGTGGTAAGTAAAAAGAAATTAAAATAGAATCATTTTTAAATTCATATTTTAAATTTTCAGGAATAAATATTCCCCTTCTTTTACTCTTTATCATATAATTTTTAAAATTTTTTGCATTTATTAAATATTTAACCTTTTCAATGTTTTTCATTATCCTTAAAAATTCTTCATCACCTTCTTTTTCATCAGGATGAGGTAATGGAAAATTTTTTTTAATTAATCTTTCTTTTAAATTTTCATCAATATTTAAATAAAAGAAAAAGGGATTTAAAAAATGTCTTAATCTATACCCTTTAAGTCCAAGAGATTTTAAAAAATAATATAAAGTTTTATTCCATAAAAAGGATTGATAACTTTCGCAATAAAATTTCAATTTTTCTTCCCCTATTTCAAAAATTGCGCCATAAGTATCTTTATTTTTAATCAAAAATTTCAAAATTCTTTTTTCCTCCTCCTTTTCAGCATATTTTAAAATTCTATTCCAATCTCCAAAATATTTATTAACAATCTTCTTAAATTTCCTTAACCTTTTTCTTCCTGTTTCAGGGAGAGTCAAAAAATAAATTTTTAATGCTTCTTCATAGTTGCCCTTTAAAATTTCTTCAAATATAAATTTTCCATACCTTATTGCATGCTCAAATCTCTGATGGTCAAAATAGTTTGGAAGACCATAAATTTTTATCTCCTCTATCCTTTTTAAAATTTCCTCTTTAAATTTTATATCCTTTAATAAAACTTTAAAAAAATTAAATTTTATTAAAGAAGGATTACAGAAAAAATTACTATAACCTATAAAATTTCCCTTTAAATTTCCCATTTCAAAATCTTTATTTATATAACTTGGTAAAGAGAAATATTGAATAGAAATACTCCTTTTATCTTTAAGTCCACAAAAATTAATTAAATTAGGATTTATTTTAAAATAATCAGAAATTTTTTGTAATGCTTCATGTGTAGTCATATTTATTTTTAAAATTTTATATATTGAATATTTACCTTTTTCTTTTATTATATTTTCTTTTAAAATTTCTTCAACATAAAAATCTTCTGGTTTTTCTTTAAACCTCATTTTTATTAAAAATTTTAAATAAAAAGGCAGAAAATAAAATATAGGATATGGAAATGATTGGAAACCTAAATCTTGCTTCTTGTAACATTCCACTAAGGATAAAAAAATAAAGAATTAAAAATAAAGATAAAAATTCAAATTTTCCTCTTTTAATAAAAGTAAAAAAAACTCCTAAAAATATTATTAAAAAAGCAAGTGAAACTTCAAGAAAACAAAAAAGAATTATAATATATTTATAAATGCCAAAAACATTTCCCTTAATTACATCTTTATAAAATTCAAAGGTCTCTTTCCTTTCACCTTTTATCTTTAACAAAATGTCTTCAGATTTTGTTGAAAAAATTATTCTAATAGATGTTTTTAAATGAAAAAGTAAATAATGAAAAGGTTCCTTTAAAATTCTATTAAAAGCAATTTTTGAAGCATATATTGAAAGTTTAAGGGGATTATCCTCATCCTTTAAATTTTTAGAAAATGAATCACGAACATCTTGAAGAAGAATATTTTTCTTTAAAGATTCAAAAATAGAAGCATTGTAATATAAAAGATTAAATCCATCAATTGAAGTGAATTTAAAAACTTTATAATTTTTATAATTTCTTAAAGTCCATAAAAAAGGTAAAATTGAAAAAATTAAAAGAAAGAAAATCATATTTTTAAATTTTTTAATAAAAGGTAAAAAAAATAAAAAAGAATAAAGGGAAATTGGTTTTGTAAGGGAAGAAAGAGATAGAAAAATTGCTGAAATTTCGTAATTTTTTATAACAAAAAAATAAATAGACAAAAGAAATAAAAATATAAAAATTGTTTCGGACATATAAAGGGATGAATAAAATATTGATAAGGGATCAAGGGCAAATAAGATTGAAGAGATTAAGGCAACTTTTTCATTGTAAACTTTTTTAGCAATTAAGTATAAAATATAAACAGTAATTGTTGAAAAAATCACTTGAAAAAACATAACAGGAAAATCTTTAATACCAAATATTAAAAAGATTAATGAAATAAAAAGGGGGTAAAAAGGGGTTCTAAAAGTTACCGGCTCATCATCCCATGAAAATTTATGTTTTTTAATAATATTTATAGCAAGTGCCTTATATTCTTGAGAATCATGAACTTGATAATCTTTAAAATAAATATGTTCAGGTGGTAAATTTCCTTCGTAATGAGTGTTATAATAATTTGGATTGAGTAAGAGAAAAATAAATCTTATTATGAAAGAAAGAATTAAAATAAAATAAATTTTTGGAAATCTCAAATCACTGAAAATTTTAAGAATTTTGTTTTACCTCTTTTTTTTATTTTTAAAATATAAATTCCAGGCTCAAAATCCCTTATATCCCCTTTATACCCTCTACTTATTCTTTCAATCTTCAAATTCATTTTTTTACCATCCAATCTAAATACTTTTATATCTTCAATTTCAGAAAGTGTATAAATATAAATATATTTATTTTTATTTCTATTACAGGGATTTGGATAAACTAAGACAGAATCAATAGAAGTTTCCTTATAATAATCCTCTTTTAATTCTAAAACACCAATTCCCTTTAATGTTCCACATATTATTTTACCCTCTTCCTCATCAACATCAATAACTTCTGAACCTATTGTAAGTTGAGGATTTTCTCCTGGATCACAAATTTCCATTATTGAATAAGGACCTGGTAAAAACCATTCATAATCTTTATAACCATATTTAATTTTAACAAGTCCTTTTAAAGTTAATATCCATAAATCTTTTCTTTTATCAATTTCAACACCTAAACAAAGTGGGGCTGGTAAAAATTTAGTTAAATTAAGATATTTTCCAAAAGGTTCTTTTTTATAAATATAAAATCCATTTGTTGATGCTATATAAATATAATTTTCATCAACTTCCATATCAATTATTCCAAAATTTTCTCCTGTATCAAAAAATTCAACTTTATCATCAACTGGGTCTTCCCAATTTTCTCCTAAATCGATTTTTATCACTTGACTTGTTCCTGCCCATACTATTCCTTTATCCCATTCAACATCATTTATCCATTCTTGAAAAGATTTTGGAGGAATATTAATACCCTTAAAACTATAAAATACAATACCAACATTTGGTGAAGATGCAATTATTAAACTTTCAGAAGGAACATATTTAACAGTATGAAAAACATAATCAGTTCCAAAAATAGTATCAATTATATTGCCAAGGGTATCAATTAAAAACATACCCCCTCCACCAAATCTTGCAGCAATTATCTTATCACCAAAAACACAAATTCCCCTAACCCAGTTATTAAGAGCGTCAACTATTTTACCATCATAGTAAACAATTGAAAGTCCCTTGTATTCACCACTTACCCTAAAACTACCTACAAATCCTTTTCTATAAGAAGAAAGAGAAGAAATCATATTCCCTGCTATTTCTCTTATTTTCCCCTTTAAAGAATATAAGGAATCTTTATAAACAAAAATTCCTTTACCTATATTTAAATCCCATCTTCCACGATTTCCTGCAAAAATTTTATCTTTGTAAACATAAACCCTTTTCCATTCATTTGAATTAAAAATCTCATTTACCTGTCCAGTTAAAGGATTCCATTCAAAAACACCTGTATGTGTTCCAACAATATAAATTGAATCCTTTTTTTCAATATCAAAAATTTTTGCCCAACTCATTTTTAAAGAGAGGGAAGGATATATATAAAAACCATTTTGAGTAAGTATAAATAGGGAATCGCCAATTTTTTTTAAAGAATTAATATTTTGGATATTTTGAATTAAAATATTTGGAGAAATACCATTTATAAATTCTTCAAAACTTTCATAATAAACTGAATTCTTACTTGCTAAAAATATTGTATCTTTCAAAATAGAAACATATTTAATTAAATTGTTATAACTCCATTCAGGAACTCTATCAACTAAAATTTCATCATCATGTATATTTTCAGTTCCTTTTGTTGATAAAACCTTTAAAGAATTTGTATCACATATTATAAGGTAATTGTTGTAAAAAAGGAGGTCAAAAATATAAGTGGAACGAATTTGAGAAAAATCATAATTTTCTAAATTATCATCTTTAAAATAGGAAATCCCTTTACCAAAGTATCCTATCCATATTCCTTTCCATGGTGATTTTTCAAGGACATTTATTTCATTTTGTAAAAGACCTTCGGATCCGGTATATTTTTGAAGAGTTGAATCCCTTTCCATATTTATTATGAGAAAACCACCATTTGTCCCTGCAAAAAGGATAGAATCTATTCCGCAAAAATCATTAATAATCCCTGTATTTGTATAATGGACCCATTTAAAAGAAAAAATTATTAAAAAAATTAACCTTTCCATGGTAGTTAATTATAAAGATATAGAAATTAAAATCTCAAATACTTTATAATTTAATCTATGAAAGAGTTTTGTCTTTGGTTTACAGGACTTCCTTGTTCAGGTAAAACAACACTTGCAGAAAAAATAAAGGAAAAACTTGAAGAACTTGGTAAAAAAACTTATATACTTGATGGAGATATAATAAGGAAAGAATTAAATGTTGACCTTGGTTTTTCAGAAGAAGATAGGAAGGAAAATATAAGAAGGGTTTCTGTTGTTGCAAAAATTCTTACAGAATGTGGAATTGTTCCAATTGTTGCGCTTGTATCTCCTTTTAGAGAAGCAAGAAAAAAAGCAAGGGAAAAAATAGGAAAATTTGTTGAAATATATGTAAAAGCACCTCTTGAAGTTTGTATAAAAAGGGATAAAAAAGGAATGTATGAAATGGCAATGAAAGGGAAAATAAAAGGATTTACTGGAATAGATGACCCTTATGAAGAACCTTTAAATCCTGAAATTGTGTGTGAAACTGATAAGGAAAGTATTGAAGAATGCATTGAAAAAATATTAAATTTTTTAGAGGAAAAAGGATATATAGAAAGAAAAGGTTATACAAAAGAAGAGGAAGAAATTGTTAAAAAAAGGCTTGAAGAACTTGGATACATATAATGGATGAATATATTTCTTTTGAAGTTAAAATATTTTAGATTTTTTCTAAAAGAAGGAGAATATAAGAAATTTATAATACCTTTTTTAATTTCAATAATTTTTTTCTATGGATTTTTAAAGGGACTTATTAAATTATTTTCAATTTTAAAAAATATACCATTACTTGGAGAAATAATTTCAATAAGAGTTATTGACCTTATTTTCTTTGCTCTTTTTTTCTTTTTAATCCTTTCAAACATTATAACTTTATTTGGAACATTTTTAAAGGATAAGGAAATTGAATTTTTATTAAAATTACCTTTAAAAAAATCAAGAATATATTTTCTCAAATTCATAGAAACAACCATTTATAGTTCATGGGCTTCGATCCTTTTAATAATTCCTTTACTTTATTCATATTTTCATGTATTTAAAGTTCCCATTTTAAAAATATTTTTAATACTTTTATCTTTGCCCTTTTATTTAATAATTCCTTCTTTTTTAGGAATATTAATTCTTGTGATTATATTAAAAATATTTCCAAAAATAACAAGAGAAGGAGTAATGATTTTCCTTACATTTTTTTTCATTATTTATTTACTTTTTTATATAAAAATGCTTAAACCTGAAATTTTTAAAATATTTGAAGAAATTGAAAATTTTAAACTACTTGCAATTTATTTGCAAAAATTGGGAACCATATCACCATTTTTTTTACCTTCCAACTGGATTATGAACTTCTTAAATTATAAGGGAATTTATTTGTTTTTTAATTTTCTCCTTTTCCCCTTATCCCTTATTTTTCTTTTACCAAGTTTCAATCTTTTAGAAAATTTACAAGCTGCACAAGAAAGTAAAAATATTTCTAAAAGGAAATTTGAAATAAAAGTTCCCCTTTTTTACTCAAAGATGCTTCAAATATGGATAAAAGAAATAAAAAGCATTTTAAGGGATTTTTCACAGTTCTCTCAAGCGATTTTTCTTCTTGTACTTATTTTGTTTTATGTAATTTCTATTAGAAGAACGCCTATTTATTTTACACTTCCTTTATGGCATATATTTATAGCAACAGGAAATTTCATTTTCCTTGGTTATCTTTTTGCAACCTTATCTATAAGATTTCTTTTTCCAACTTATTCTCTTGAAAATAAAGGAATTTCCTTTTTAAAAGCTTCTCCTTTAAAGGGAAGTTATTATATCCTTTCAAAACTTTTAATATGGCTAATAATATTCACTCTTTTAACATTTTTTACTTATAATTTCACAATAAACTCCTTAAATTTAAAAATTCCCCATATTTTTAAAAAATATTTTAATCTTATCCTTTTGATTGAATCAATCACAGTTAGTATAATCTCAATCACAATGGGAATTATTTATCCTTCTTTAAATGAAACAAATCCCTCAAAAATTGCATCGAGCACTGGTGCCTTTTTTACAGCAGTTATTACAATACTTTATGTTTTTTTAATTGATTCAATAATTGCAAATCCAATTTATATGTATGCAAAAAAAGGATATATAAGAGAAAATATTTTCTTTTTCTTTTTGATAATACTATCGATTTCAACAATTTTAATTATCTTATTTTTTTTAACAGGGTTAAGATCTTATAATAAAAAGGAAATATAATGGGAAGGGTTCTTGGAATAGATTATGGTAAAAGATGGGTTGGTATTGCAATATCCGATCCATTAAAAGTAGTTTCAAATCCCTTAAAAGAAATTGATTTAAAAAAAATTGAAATTTTAAAGGAAATTGAAAAAATTTTAAAGGAATATGAAATTGAGGAAATAGTGATAGGTTTTCCCCTTACAATGTGTGGTAAAGAATTGGAGATTTGCAAAGAGATTAAAAAGATAAAGGAAGAAATAGAAAAAAATTTAAAAATAAAAGTGATTTTATGGGATGAAAGATTTACAACAAAAATTTCAAAAAATATGAATAAGGAGTCCCATAAAAATTCAGCAGCAGTTTTATTGCAGGATTATTTAAATTCAATTAGAATAAAAAATGATAATTAAATTACCTGAAAGTGTTTATAAATATATAGCAGCAGGTGAAGTAATAAATCATCCTTGTGATGCTGTTAAAGAACTAATTGAAAATTCAATTGATGCTGGTGCTGACAAAATATATATAAAAATAAAAGAAGGAGGAAAAAGGAAAATTGTTGTAACAGATAACGGAACTGGAATTCCCTATGATGAGGTTGAATTAGCAGTAGGAAGATATACAACTTCAAAAATAAAAACCCTTGATGACCTTTTAAACCTTAAAACTTTTGGTTTTAGAGGAGAAGCACTTCATTCAATTGCAACAGTTTCAAAACTTACAATAAGAACAAGCATAGATAACTCAGGAATTGGATATGAATTTTATTTTGAAGATGGAATTTTAAAGGAGAAAAAACCATGCCCCCATAATAAAGGAACAACATGTATAGTTGAAGAGGTTTTTTATAAATTTCCTGCAAGAAGAAAATTTCTTTTAAATAAAGAGGCAGAAACAAGAAAAATAATAGAAACATTTTTACTTTATTCAATTGCAAATCCAAAAATATCTTTTATCCTTGAAAATGAAGATGAAATAATATATAATTTAGAAAAAATGGAAAATATTAAAGATAGAATTGTAGAAATTTATGGTGAAGAAATTTTGAAGGAATTCTATGAATTTAATCAAGATTTTAAAAATTTTTCCTATTATATATTTATATCAAAAAAGGAAAATTTAATAAATAATCCCTTTATTAAATTTATATTTGTAAATCAAAGACCAATAATTGATAAAAAGATGACACAAATCTTAAATAATATATACAAAACTCCTGAAAAGTATCCCAATTACATACTCTTTCTATTTGTTCCACCTTCTGAAATGGATGTAAATGTTCATCCACAAAAAATAGAAGTAAGATTTTCAAATTCCCTCAAAATATATCAAAGAATAAAAGAGGATATTGAAAATAAAATAAAGGAAAGGGCATTTTTACCAATATCAGAATTTAAAATAAAAGATTTAAAATTTGAAGTAAAAAAATTTGTTAAGGAGGAAATAAAGCAACTGGAATTTGGGGAAATTCCAAAAGAGGAAGAAAAAATAAAGATTGATTTTAAAAATATATATCAACTTCAAAAAAAATATATAGTTTTAATTTTAGATAGCGGTATAGTTATAATTGATCAGCATACTGCCCATGAAAAAATCCTTTATGAAAAATTAAAGAAGAGGAATTATAAATCGGAAAATCTTCTTTTTCCACTCATTTTTAACTTAACTTCTGAACTTATGAGGACACTTTTAAGGTTTCAGGAAAATCTTGAAATTATGGGATTTGGAATAAGTATTCTGGGAAGAAATACAATTTCAATAGATAGAATTCCTGGAATTTTCAAAAAAATAGAAAAGGAAAATTTTATTGAAATACTGAAGGAAATTGAAGGAGAAAAACCAAAAATTGATATTGATAACCTTTTAAAGGTCATAGCATGTAAAATGGCTGTAAAATCAGGAAATAAGTTAGAAGAGAATGAAATGCTAAATTTAATTTCCGAACTTTTTTCCCTTAGTGACCCTCTTTTTTGTCCTCATGGAAGAATTATAATTTATGAAATGAGTATAGAGGAAATTGATAGAAAATTTGGAAGATAAAAAAATAATTCCAGCAATAATTGGTCCAACAGGTTCTCAAAAGGAGAAAATTGGTTTTGAAATTGCAAAAGAATTGGGATTTTCAATAATTTTATGTGATTCAAAAAAGATTTATAGGTATATGGATATTGGAACAAATAAACCAAAAAGGGAATGGCAAAAATTAGTTAACTATTATATGATTGATATTAAAAATCCAGATGAATATTATAGTGCAGGAGATTACTCAAGGGATGCAAGCAAAATTATAAAGGAACTTTTAAATAAAAATGAAAAATTTTTTGTTCTTGGAGGAGGAACACTTTATTTAAAAGCACTTTTTGAAGAATTTGTTGAAGGTATTAAAGTTTGTGAGGAAATAAGAAAAAGGGTGCAGGAAGAGATTGAAAAATACGGTCTTTATAAGATGTGGGAAAAAATTAAGGAAATTGACATAAAAAGAGCTTATAAAATATCACCAAATGATAAAATTAGGATAGCAAGATTTTTTGAAATTTTCTATCAAACGGGAAAAACATTTTCTGAAATTGTTAAGGAGAATAAACAAAAAGAATTTATACCCTTTTATATAGGAATAAAAAAGGATAGAGAAATTGTTTATAAAAGAATTGAGGAAAGGGTTTATGAAATGATGGAAGAAGGTTTTTTAGAAGAAGTAAAAAAACTTTTAGATATGGGATATTCTTTAAAAAATAGGGCACTTGATAGTCATGGATATAAGGATTTAATACTCCATTTGGAAGGAAAAATTTCTCTTGATGAAGCAATAAGGTTAACAATAAAAAGGACAAAGGAATATTCAAAGAGGCAAATGACTTTTTTTAAAAATTATTTAAATTATAAAGTTTACTGGATTGAAATTAATGAAAATGAAAAAATAAAAGAAGAGATAATTAAAATTCTTACATCTTCAAAATTTTCATAAAGAAATTATATTTTTCTCCTTTTTCGGTTTTTGCTTTAAAATTCAAGAAATAAATGCCCTTTGAAAGATTACATTTATAAATAAAAGAGTAGTATCCTGGCTCCATGTATCCTTCATAAATCTTGCCACAAGTTCTACCCATTGCATCATAAACTTCCAATTTTATTTTTGCTCTGACTGGAATTGCTATTTTAATCTCAGCATTTTTTAAAAAAGGATTTGGCTTAAAACTTTCTAAGGAGAATTTCTTTGGTAATTCAAGAGGAGGATTTTCCTGTGCAGAAACGCTTCTTATTACAAATGAATCACTAACATATGAAATTGAAGAATTTGCGCTACTTACCAATTTAATCCTTGCATTTTCTGAAGAAATTCCAGAAGGGATTGTCCATTCATAATTTCCTTGATTTTGTTGGTTTGCAGCAATCTGGTTCCAGGAGGAACCGCCATCCAAAGAATAAAATAAATTTATCTGACTTATAGTGCCAAGTTGATTCCATGTTATATAATATTTGTGATTCTGATACCATATAATTCCAAGAGTTGGTGAAGTAATTTCTAAAATTGGTGGGGAAATAATAAATGGATCGCTTATAGAAAATACTGAATTTTGAGCACTATTTGCAACCTTAATTCTGGCATCATTTGAAATCACCTCTGGCAATGACCATTCATAATAACCATTATTTTGTATATTTGTAGCAATAACACTCCAGTTTTGTCCACCATCTAATGAATACCAGAGGTCTGCATTGGTGAAAGAGCCTTTTGTTCTCCATGTTAAATAATATTTCCTTCCAGAAATGAAAGTATCTCCATAAGAAGGAGAAGTAATTGTAATTTGTTGGGGTAATATTGAGAAGATATCGCTTATATCATAAACATTAGGGTTTTGAGAACTTACAATTTTAACTAAACAGGTATTTGAATTAGCAGTTGGAACAGTCCATTCATAATTTCCATTATTTGTAACATTTGTTGCAATATAGCTCCAGGTTGAGCCATTGTCAATAGAATATTGAATATCAACAGATTGTAAACTTCCTGACCATCGCCATGTGATATAGTATTTTCTACCAGATATAAGTTCGTCACCATATTTTGGGGAAGTAATTTCTATAATCTGTAAAGGAATTCTAAATTCTTCACTTATATCATAAACATTTAAATTATTGGAATTTGAAACTTTAACAAAGCAGTTATTAGAAGGGGTATTTGGAATTGTCCACTTATAATTACCTAAATTTTGGGCATTTTCAACAATTACATTCCAGGTTATTCCGCTATCATAAGAATATTCAATTTTAACATTCGGAAACAAGCCCTTATATTGCCATGTAATATAATATTTTCTTCCGATTATCCATTCACTGTTTAAAACAGGTGAAGTTATCTCAATATTTTGAGGAATAATTTTAAAAGTATCTGATAATCCATAAACATTTGTATTTGCTGAATTTATAACTTTAACAATTGCAAAATCTGTTGGTGTATTTGGAATTGTCCATTCATAATTTTGGCTATTTTGAACATTAGTTGCTACTGGAATCCATGTTAAACCACCATCAGTTGAATATTCAATATTTACTGAAGAAAAAGAGCCTGTATAATCCCATGTAATATAATATTTTCTACCAACGATAAAACTGTCACTTTCACGAGGAGAGGTAACAAAGATTTCCTGAGGTTTTATTTTAAAGGTATCACTAATTGCCACAACATTTGGATTTTCATAATTTCTTATTCTAATTAAACAATTATTAGATGGGGTATTTGGAATTGTCCATTCATATTCACCATCATTTTGAGTTGGTGATGCAATATTAACCCAGGTAGCTCCCCCATCATAGGAGTAATCAATTACTGCATTATTAAAACTACCTGTCCAGTTCCATAAGATATAATATTTTTTACCAACAACCCATTCTTTTTGAGAATTTGGTGAAATTATTTTTATTTTCTGTAAAACAATTGAAAAAGGCTGGGAGATTGAATAAATGGAAGGACTTGCTTCCACTTTTACCCTACAATTATTTGTTACAAAATTTGGAATAGTCCATTCATATTTTTCCTGAGTTCCAGAAATTGATGCAATTATAATCCATGGTCCATTATCTATTGAATAATAAAGGGAAACATTTCCAGGAGGTGAAATGCGATAATGCCAAGTAATATAACATTTGCCACCAATTGCAAAAGTATCTCCAGAAAGAGGAGCTAATATGCGAAGGTTTTGGGTAAGAGAAGTTGTATCTGCAATAATAAAAGGGTCACTTATATCGTATGTACCCGTATTCAAATTGCTTCCAACTACAATATATGCACTATCTGTTTTAAAAGTGTCACACTTCCAGACATAATAACCTGTATTTGGTGTTGAGGATGTTATTGTTCCAAAGTTATATGTGATCCATGCAGTAGGAAAACCATTTACACTTTTCCAATAAATTGGATGGTTATGTTTTATAAAGAAAGTATCAGAAAACGCAGGTCTTATAACCCTTATGGTATCCTGAATAATATGGAAGGCAGAATCACTTATATCGTAACAGTCAATATCATTTGTATTTATAACTTTTATAAGACATGTTGGCCAAACACCGCTTGGAACATTCCACTTGTAACTGCCATCATTTGGTGTGCTTGTAGTTATTGTCTGCCAGTTTAAACCATTATCTATTGAATATTGAAGCATCACATTTGAAAAATTACCATTTGAATTCCATATGATTTCAAAATCTTCGCCTTCCATAAGTACTTCTCCACCATTTGGATAAATAACAGTTATTTTTGGTCTCACAATTTTAAATGTTTTACTCACAGCATAAGCATTTGGATCATCATTGCTCGTAATTTTTATACCACAGGAATCAGAGATATAATAAGGAACATTAAAATAATAACTTCCATCATTTGGAGTATTTGAAGTTATTGTCCACCATTCAATGCCGGATTGGGTTTTATACCATAGTTCCAATTTAACACTACTTACGCTTCCTTTCCAGTTCCAGTGAATTGGATAAGTTTCACCAGCAAACAATTCCTTTCCACTATCCGGATCAAAGATATAAAAAGATGGGCGTTTAACTATAAAATTTGCATCACTGATATCAAAAGAATTTGGATCACTTACATTTGTAATTTTTATTCTGCATTCATTTGTTGGAATATTTGGAATTGTCCAAAGATAACATCCTTCATTTTGAACTGAGCCTGTAATAAGATTCCAGGTAGCACCACCATCAATAGAATACTCTATTTTTACATTGCTTATTGTTCCAATCCAATTCCAATGAATTGGACATGCATCACCAACTGTATAAATTTCACCACCATTTGGAGTTACAACTTCTATTCCTGTTGTTAAAATTGTAAAATTTTGATCACTTATATCATAACAATTGGGATCAGAAGTATTTGTAATTTTTATTTTACAGGTATTTGATGGTGTATTTGGGATTGTCCAGCTATAACTTCCATCATTTGGTGTTGAAGCTACAACTATATTCCATGTATTTCCACCATCTATTGAATATTCAATTTTAACATTTGAAAAACTTCCACTCCAATCCCAATATATGGGATAAATTTGACCTATTATATAGGCTTCTCCACCATTTGGCTCTAAAACAGTAATTGTATTTTGTGCAATAGTAAAAGGATTATTGCTAATATCAAAGCATTCAGGATCACCTGTATTTGTAATTTTTATAAGACAATTATTTGAAGGATTATTCGGAACCTGCCAAATATGTTCACCATCATTTGATGTTGAAGAAACAATTGTATTCCATGAAGAACCACCATCGGTAGAATATTCAATTTTAACATTACTAAATTGTCCTGTCCAATTCCAATGTATAGGGTAATATTCACCAATTCTAAGAATTTCACCACCATTAGGTTTTTTAACATCAATACTGGGTCTTATAATTGAAAAACTTCCGTCACTTATGTCATAAATAGAGGGATTTGAGGTGCTTGATATTTTTACAAAACAATTTGAGGAAACTGTGTTTGGAATTGTCCACAAATAATCACCATCATTTGGTGTTGAAGAAGTAACTAATATCCAATTATTTCCTCCATCTGGTGAATAATCAATTCTTACAGACGAAATATTTCCTGTCCAGTTCCAATGAATCGGATATTTATTACCTACAACCCAATTTTCTCCCCCATTTGGGGTAACAACCTCTATACTTTGAGCATAAATAAAAATAATCAATTTTAACATTTTACCTCCTTTTAAATAAAAATTATGGAACCATTATTTTTACAAATTTTGATTTACATTCAATATAAACAGGTGTTTTCCCACAAGGTTCAGAATCCAAATGATAAAAGGCATCCCCTTCTATTTTTATTTTTTTACCCTTATATATTTCAACACTATCGTAATTAGAATGAATACCAAGAATTACACCAAAAAAATAACTTATATCACTTAAAAAACCACTTTCTCTAAAAATTACTATATCTAAAATACCATCAAAGGGATTTGCTTCAGGTGCTATTTTCATATGGCCACCATAATTTGGTATATTTGAAACCATAATTTGATAACATCTCCCATAAGGAGTTCCATCTATTTCAACATTCATTTCCTTAGGTTCATAAACAGGATATTTAATTAATCCCATCACAACATGAGCAGTAGCACCAAATGCCTTTTTAAATTCAAGGGGAATTTCATGAACTACAAAACCATCTAAACCAGCACCAAAAACCATATGAAAATATCTAATTTTATCATCTTTTCTTACAAAGCCAAGGTCAAATTCACAAACTTTCCCTTTAATTATAACATCTAATGCTTTCATTATGTTCATAGATATTCCTTGTGAAAGTGCAAAAACATTTGTTATTCCAATTGGTAAAATTCCAACTTTAACATCTTTTCCAGCACAGACATTTACTACTTCATTTAAGGTTCCATCTCCTCCTGCACTTATTATAAGTTTTGCCCCAAAATCAATTGCCCTTTCAGTAAGTCTTATTCCATCACCTTGTCTAATTGTTTCCCATAAATAAACATCATAATATTCACTTAAAGTTTTTAAAATTTCTTTTTTCTTATTATTAAATCTCCTTAAATTTGTTGCTTCTGGATTTAAAATTATAACTGCTCTTTCCATTTAATAAAACATTATAAGGAAATAATGGTAAAATTTTCAAATTAAATTTCAAATACTTTATAATAATTATATGAAAAATTTTTTTATAAACTTTTTTCTTATAACATCACTTTTTTCTCAAAAAATTTTAATACCAATGGATTTTTCTCAAAAAAATCATTTAAGGGCATATGGTGTTGTTTATAATCTTCTTTTAAAGGGAATAAATGTTGAATGGCTTTTATATTATAGGGGTGGTTCATTTTTAATTGAAGCAGAGGAAGAAGTTAAAAAAATTTGTGTTGATTTTGGAGTAAGTTTTGAAATAATTTCTGACCTTGATGTTATTCTCTTATACGAGGAGATTGAAAAAAATAATATGAATAGAATTCTGCTTGAAACAGCACCCCGTCTTGCAATTTATATTCCACCTTATACAGAACCATGGGATGATGCTGTTACACTTGCCCTCGAATATGCAAAAGTTCCTTATACAAGAATTTATGATGAAGAAATAATAAAAGGGGAATTAAGAAATTTTGACTGGTTACATATGCATCATGAGGATTTTACAGGACAATATAGTAAATTTTATAATGTTTATAAAAATGAAGATTGGTACATAGAAATGGTTGAAACTGATAAAAAAATAGCAAAAAAACTTGGATTTCAAAACATTAAGGAACTTAAAAGGGAAGTTGCTTTAAGAATAAGGGAATTTGTAAGAAATGGTGGTTTTTTATTTTCAATGTGTCTTGCACCAACAACAATGGATATTGCTCTTTCTGCAAAAGATGTTGACATATTAGATATCCCTTATGATGGAACTCCACCTGATCCTGATGCAAATAAAAAATTAAATTATAATGAGTGTATTGCCTTTGAAAATTTTAAAGTTTATACTTCTTATCTAAATGGTGAGCATTCAGATATAGATGTTTCTGATGAGGCACTTTTAAGAGGACCTGAATCTTATTTTACCCTTTTTGAATTTTCTGCAAAATATGACCCTGTCCCTTCAATGCTTGTTCAGAATCATGTAAATGCTGTTAAGGAATTTCTTGGAAGGGATACTGGATTTAGAAAAAATCTTTTAAAACCAAGAGTTATTATTTTAGGAGAAGTTAAAGGAACAGATGAGGTAAAATATATATATGGAAATTTTGGAAAGGGATTTTTCACATATTTAGGAGGGCATGACCCTGAAGATTATCAACATTTTATAGGTGACCCACCAACTGATTTATCAAAATTTCCAAATTCACCAGGTTATAGATTAATTTTAAATAATATTCTTTTCCCTGCCTCACAACCAAGAAAACTAAAAACCTAAATCTTCATGATTTAAAATAAATGTAACTGGACCATCATTTATTATTTCAACTTCCATTTTTGCCCCAAAAATTCCAGTTTTAACATTTATTCCAATATTTCTTAAATAACCTGTAAATAATTCAAAAAATTCTTTTGCCTTCTCAACTTCCATTGCTTTATCAAAAGAAGGTCTCCTTCCCTTTCTTAAAGAAGAACAAAGAGTAAAATTTGGAATCAAAAGAATTTCTCCATTTACTTCATGTATGCTCTTATTCATTTTTCCTTCTTCATCTTCAAAAACTCTTAAATTCTTTATTTTGTTTGCCATCTTTTCAAGATATTCTTCTTTATCCTCTTTACAGAATCCAATTAAGATTACATAACCTTTTCCAATTTCACTTATCTTTTTATCACCAATTTTAACACCCCCCCTTAAAACTCTTTGAATTACAACAATCATATAAAAATTTCCTCCATCTTTTTTAAAATTTCATAATTTTCTTTTTTCCCAAGTTTTGCTTCCTTTAAAATTTTTTCAAAAATTTCTATTGTTTTATCATAATCTTTTATATTAATTCTATAAGGATAACCATCTTTACCACCATGAGCAAATGAATAAATTGCAGGGTCATTGAAGGAAATAGGAGAAAAGTAAAGTAAATTTGCTAAAAGTGAAAGAGCCCTTAATGTTTTTGGACCTGTTCCTTTTATAAGCAAAAATTCTTCAATATTTTTTGGCTTCTTTTCATATGTTTCAATTAAAATTTTTCTTAAATTATAGGGATTAATATCATGAAGAAGAATTTCATGTCTTTTTGGAAGTTTTTTTGTCTTCAATATCTTTATTTCTTTTATAATTTTATCAGGATTTTCCTTTGATATCTCTACTATTAAATTCTGTGTTTCTTTACAAATTTTATCGGTTAAATTTAATGTGAATCCCTTTTTACTTGTAATTATTCCACTATGAGGTTCTATAAAAATTTCATCTTTATTTATCCAGTGGTATCTTCTTGCCCACCCTTTTTTTTCATTCATTCCCTGCTGAACAACACACCATTTTTTACTTTTTGTAAAAATAAATGTATGATGATATAAATTATATCCATCCTGTAAAAGAACATTGTCAATCTTTGCAGTTAATTTTGAAATTTTTATGAAATAATTTGGTTCAATACCTTTTTTATCACATATATATTCAATTTCTTCAGGTGTTTTTAAAGATGCCTTCCCTTTTCCCCCTGCAAAATATATCGGAATATCCTTATCCTTCAAACCTTCTTTTAAAGCACCCAGTAAAACCGTTGTTAATCCTGATGAATGCCAGTCAAACCCAAGAAAACATCCAAAACTTTGAAACCATAAAGGGTCACTTAGTCTTTTTAAAACTTCATCTTCTCCAAATTCATAATAGATTGCTTCAATTATGAGGGAACCAAGTTTTTTCATCCTTTCAAAAAGCCAGGAAGGAGCTTTTCCAAAATGTAATGGCAAGTCAATTTCTTTTTTAATCATTTTCTATTGCATATAAAATATCAGCACTTCCTATAGGATGTGGAAAAATACCAAGTATTTTTTCATTTCTCAATGCATTTATTAAAGGATGATAAAGAAAAACACAAGGTGCTTCTTCAATTATTTTTTGTTCTATAATATTATAAATCTCTTTCCTTTTAAAAATATTTCTTTCTTTCCTTGCCTTCTCAATCAATTCGTCTATCTCTTTATTTTTAAAACGAGTATGGGTTCTTTGGGAGGAATGGAAGAGGGGAAAGATAAAGGAATCAGGGTCAGGTGTATCTGCACCCCATCCTATTATTATACTTTGAACACCTTCCCCCTTTGATTTTTCCAAAAGATCTTTCCAACTAAATTCTTTTTTTGTCACTTTTATATTTAACTCTTTAAGTTCCCTCTCAACAAATTCAACTGCCTTTTTATAAACTTCTCTATCACTGTAACATAATTCAAATTCAAATCCATTTTCAAAACCTGCTTCCTTTAAAAGTTTTTTTGCTTTTTCAACATCCTTATCAAACCCTTTAATCTCTGGATTATAAAATTCATATCCAGGTGGAAATATCCCTTTTGCAGGAACCCCATTCCCCTTCAAAACCTCTTTAACAAATTCAAAAGATGAAATTGAGTGACATATAGCCCTTCTAACTTTTTTTATGTTAAAGGGTTCCATTTCATTGTTAAAATCAATCCTATGAATTGAAAGGGAAGGAATTTTTTCCAAATATTTTTTATATTCAGGAAATTTTACATTAAGTTCTTCTATTTGAAATGGAGAAAGTTCAAGATAATGAATTTTACCTTCTATTACATCTTTAATGCTTACAGGAGAAGAAATTATTTTATATTCAACAATATCAAAATAAGGAACTCCATAAAAATATTTATTAAATCTTTCAAGAACAATTTTTTCTCCTTTTACCCATTCTTTAAGGATGTATGGACCGCATCCATAAATTTTTCCTGCTTCATCAAATGTTATACTTAAAGCACTAAGAGTTAAATTTGAAAGAAAAGGAGAAAAGGGATATTCAAGATTTATTTCAATCTCATTTTCGCTAATTATTTTTATCCCTTCAATATCACCTCTTAACCCCTTAATATAATCTTGGGCTCCCTGAATCATTGAGAAAAAATTCTTGTAAACTCCTTTCAATGCCTTTTTAAAGGATTCATATATTTCATAGGATGTCAATTTTTTTTCATTATGAAAATATATGTTTTCTTTAATTTTTAACCTATATTTTAAACTATCATTTGATACATAAAAATTTTCAACCATTAAAGGCAAAATTTTAGTTGAAACTGGAGATAAGGCAAAAAGAGGATTATGAATTTTTGATATTACTGTATTTGATATTGCATCTTCTGAAAGATAAGGATTTAAGGTAATTGGATCTGAAGTTAAAATTAATTTTAATATATCTTTTTTACTTTTTGGAATTTGGGGCTTTTCAAAAACTCTTTCTTTTTCAATAGCTTTAAAAAATTCATTCATTTTTTCTTTTGCAACCTCTATTTCTTCTCTCATATTTCTTAAAGATTTATAAAACTCATAAATAAATTTTTCAATTTTTTCCCTCCATTCGTAAAATATTTTTTCAAAGGCTATTAAATAATTTATAATTTCAAAAACTCTCTCAAATTTTTCATCAAGCAATTTTATATCTTTATTTAAATTTTCTGCACTTTCTAAAATTAGGGGGAGATTAATTTGAACCCCTTTTAAATCTTTCTCCTTTCTAATTGAATAACTCATTTCCATAATATCTTTCACGCATTTTTCTGCTTTTAAAACAAATTCCCTCAAACTTCTTGCAATTGATTCTTCTTCAAGACCTGATCTCCTTGTCTCTACAATTGAATAAATGGAAAGAATGTCACCATCTTTAATTAAAGTCTTAAAAGAAAGAGCAAATTTTTGAAGCAATTGAATTTCTTCTTTTGTTTTACTTTCAACATTTTCAACATATTCAATATATTTAAACATTTCTTTTATTGAATTTAAGATTGAATAACATTCTTTTGCCATAATATTCATACTCTCCTTAAACTTTTCTTCAAAGATTTCACTTAACCTTCTTGCCTCCTCTTTAAAACTCTCTTCTTTTAAAAAGAAATATTTCTCAAAATCCTCTCCTAAATCTCTCCATTTTTCAAGATTCTTTTCAATTTCACCCACATAATTTTTAACCCCCTTTATTATCTCTTCAAGATCTTTTAAAAGCAAATTTATTTTTTCTCTTGGAAATTTTCTTTTTTCAGAATCTTTAAGATTTTTTAAGATATTTTCATTAAATTCAATTGTTTCATATATTCCTCCAACAAGTGAAAAAAGATTAAAGGTATTTTCTCCAAGATTTATTGTTTCTTCATTCAATTCTGTAAATTTAGAAAAAAATTCTGATAAATTTTTAAAATTAATTCTTGCACTTTGAATAAAATTGAGAATATTTTTATAATATTCTTCAAATATTTTTTTATTTTCTTTAATTTTTTCAAAAAGTTCCTCAAAAATTTTTTGTTTTGGAGTAATATATTCTATTTCTTCAATAAACTTTGAAGAAATCTCCTCAGAATTTATATAATGTTCCCTGAGTTTATTAAGACAAACAGAAAATTCTTCAGTTTTTTGTTTTACTTTTTTTGTAAGTTTTGATAATTCTTGTGCAACAACCTCAAGCCCTTTTCCCTCTTCTCCAAGATGATATGCCTTTATCTCAACATCTCTTGAAGAAAAAAATATATCTTCAAATATTTCCATGAGCTCATTACCAAGTGTTTCTATTTTCCTTAATGAATTTATAATTATCATAAATTCATGATATTTCCCCTTCACAAATAAACTAAATTCTAAAAGATTTTCTGAAAGGAAATTAAAATTTTCATAAATCCTATTTATATAAAAAGCAAATTCTTCACCAAAATTTTCAATTTCTTTCACCTTTTCTTCAAGGTCTAATAAACTTTCCTTAAACTCTTTATTTCCCTTTTCAACATCCTCAGATATTGAAAATATACCCTGAGAAATTTTTTGAATATTTTTTAAAAAATCTTCTATATAAAAGCTAAATTCTTTAAGTTCTTTCATTTATAAAATCCAACAGAAAGATAACCAACAACATATCCATAATAATTTCCTGTTACACAAGCAGAATTTGTTTCCTTTAAAATCTCTGCTTTAACATTCCCTAAAAGTTCACAGAATTTTAAAAGAACTGTTATTGCATAGGCACCACAAGCCATTATTTCCTTATCAATTGCTTTATAAAATTTTTGTGAATTAATCTCAAGAATTAAATTTTTTGTTCTTGAATCAAATTTTAAACATTCCTCATAAGAATAACCATGATACATATCAGAACTTATTATAATCAAAAATTTTTCTTCATTATAAATATCAAAAATTTTTTTTGCAACATCTTCAAGAAAATTAAATCTTGAACTCCCAATTAAAATTGGAATAATTTTTGCCTTTGGTTTAACAACTTGAATAAAGGGGATTTGAACTTCAAGAGAATGTTCTATATCATGGGGGGAAGAATCAATTTTAAAATTTTTATCTTCTAAGAGTTTATAAATTATATCCTTTTCAACTTCAATCTTTCCTAAGGGGGTTTCCCATTCATCGTTTTCATCAATTGCAGCATAATCAAAAATAGCATTATGGGAAACACCTATTAAAAGAATTTTTTCAAAATCTAAATTTTCAATTGCCTTATATACATATCCTGCTACCTGACCTGAATAGGGATAACCTGCATGTGGTGAAATAAAGGCGAAAAAATTTCTTTCATATTTTTTTGCCTTATTTAAAAAATCAATAACTTCCTTCCTTAAAATTTCTTCTTTTCCAGGATAAAAACTTCCTGCTACAACAGGTTTTCTAACTTTCACAATATATACCTTGAAAGTTCAACATCCTCAACAATTTTTGAAAGTTTTTCCTCAACAAATTTCCTTGTAACTATAAAGGGGTTTTCCTCAAGGTCAGGAAGTTCAAAAAGTGGCTCTTCTAAAAGTAAATTCATTATTGTATGCAATCTCCTTGCTCCAATATCCTCTGTTTTTTGATTTGCAATATAAGCATAATGGGCAATTAATTCAAGTGCATCTTCTTCAAATTTTAATTCAAAACCTTCTGATTTAAAAAGTGCTTGAAATTGCTTTGTAAGAGAATTTTCTGGTTCAACAAGTATTCTTTTAAAATCATGAGGGGTTAAAGGATCAAGTTCAACCCTTATTGGAAATCTTCCTTGGAGTTCAGGAATTAAATCAGATGGTTTTGACCTTGAAAAGGCACCTGCTGAAATAAATAAAATGTGATCAGTTTTAACAACTCCATATTTTGTAACAACTGTTGTTCCTTCAACAACAGGTAATAAATCCCTTTGAACCCCTTCCCTTGAAACATCTGGACCAAAAGTTTCACCTTTACCTACTATCTTATCTATTTCATCTATAAATATTATTCCATTTTCTTGTGCTCTTCTTAATGCCTCCTGAATAACCTCATCCATATTTATCAATTTTTTTGCCTCTTCTTGGAAAAAATATTTTCTTGCATCCTTTATCTTCATCCTTTTCTTTTGCTTCTTTTTTGGAAAAATATCTTCAAGTTCAGGAGGAATATCAAGGTTCATTGCCTCAACACCTTGTTGGGAAATAACCTCAACAAATGGTAAAAATTTCTTTTCAACCTCTATTTCAATTTCCCTTTCTTCCAAAACACCATCTTTTAACATTCTTCTCATCTTCTCTCTTGTTTCTGAAAAATGATTTAAGGGAATACCAGAAGAAGGAACAAGAACATCAAGAATTCTCTCATCTGCCATTTCCTTTGCTTTTTCTTCAACCTCTTTTGTCCTTTCTTCTCTCACCATATTAACTGATATCTCAACAAGGTCCCTTATCATACTCTCCACATCCCTTCCCACATATCCTACTTCTGTAAATTTTGTTGCTTCAACTTTTAAAAATGGAGCACCTGTAAGTTGAGCAAGCCTTCTTGAAATTTCTGTCTTTCCAACACCTGTTGGTCCTATCATCAGAATATTAAAGGGTAAAATTTCCTCTTTAATTTTGCCTTCCACTCTTTGCCTTCTCCATCTATTTCTTAAAGCAATTGCAACAACCCTTTTTGCCTTTTCTTGCCCAACTATGTATTTATCAAGTTCCCTCACAATTTCTTTTGGTGTCAAATATTTTTCCATAAGATAAAAATTATACACTCCAAATTAAATAAATATCAATTGTATTTATTTGTTGAATTAATTTATAATTTTAAAATGAGAAAACCATTAATAGGTATAACTCCTTCCTTTTCAAGTATTTCTGAAAGATTTTTTTTAAATTTAGAATATGTAAAGGGAATAGAAGAAGCAGGTGGAATTCCAATTATTATTCCCTATTTAAAAAACGATGTAAAAGAAATAATTTCAAAATTTGACGGAATTTTACTCTCAGGTGGAGGAGATGTATTACCAAAATTTTTTAAAGAAGAACCCTATTCCACAAAACTTCTTTTCCCTGAAAGGGATTTATTTGAAATAAAAATTGTGAAGGAATGCTACAAAAATAAAATACCAATTTTAGGAATATGTAGGGGATGCCAAGTTATGAATGTAGCAATGGGAGGAAATTTAATCCAAGAAATAAATACAAATATACAGCATTATCAAAATGCACCTGCAAAAGAAGCAACCCATACAGTAATTATAGAAAAAGATAGTATTCTTTATAAAATACTTAAAAAGGAAAAAATTTTTGTTAATAGTTTTCATCATCAAGCAATTAAAAAATTGGGTAAAAACTTATATATTTCTGCAAAAGCAAAGGATGGGATAATTGAAGCAATTGAAGCAAAAGAACACCCATTTTTTTTAGGGATCCAATTTCATATTGAATATTTAATAGAAAAACAAAAAGAATTTTTAAAAATTTTCAAATTTTTTATTTTAAAGGCAAAAATTTCATAAAATAAGCACTTTAAAATTTGTTTGACCTAATTAAATTTAATTC
>CAZUSI010000015.1:0-24477 GCA_964623395.1 uncultured bacterium
ACCTTATAATTAAAAATTAGATTAATTTAACAAAGTTAGATTATGAAAACTTTAAGTTCTTCCTTAGAGGATTACCTTGAAGCAATTTATATTTTAAAAAAAGGAAAGGGATTTACAAGAGTTTCAAAAATAGCAAATTTTTTAAATGTAAAGATGCCTTCTGTTAATTCTGCTTTGAAAATTCTTGCAAAAAAGGGATTTATAATCCATGAAAATTATGGATATATTATTTTAACGGAAAAAGGGAAAAGGGAAGCAAAGAAAATTTATTCAAGGCATTTAATTTTAAAAAGATTTTTTAAAGATGTTCTTGGAGTTAATGAAAAGAAGGCGGAAATAGACGCCTGCAAAATAGAACATCATATAAGCAAAGAATCCTTAAAAAAACTTTTAAATTATATAGAAAAAATAATTAAAGATGGTTCTATCTCAGATTAAAAATGGAAAAGTAAAAATTGTTGGGTTTTCAGGAGGAAGGCATTTTTTAAGAAAGATGAGTGCTCTTGGAATTTTAATTGGTGATGTTGTTGAAGTAATTGCAAATACAGGGCATGGTCCTGTAATAATTGGAAAGGGTTCTTTAAGAATTGCAATAGGTTTTGGAATGGCAAGTAAGATAGTTGTTGAAGAAGTAAAAGATGAAAAAAATAGCAATAGCAGGTAATCCAAATTCTGGAAAATCTACTATATTTAATAATTTAACAGGAGAAAATCAAAGGGTAGGGAATTGGCCTGGTGTTACCGTTGAAAAGTTTGAAGGGAAATTTAGCTATAAGGATGAGGAATTTTATGTAGTTGATTTACCTGGAACTTATGGATTAAGTAGTTTTAGTATTGATGAAAGGATTGCAAGGGAATATTTGATAAAAGAAAATCCTGATGTTATAGTCCTTGTTGTTGATTCCACAAATATTGAAAGGCATTTTTATCTTTTAACAGAACTTCTTGAAATGGGAAAGAATGTTGTTTTATGTTTAAATATGACTGATCTTGCAGAGGAAAAAGGGACATTTATTGATGAAAATATACTTTCCAAAATTTTAAAAATAGGAGTTGTAAAGACAGTAGGGAATAAAAATATTGGAACAGATAAACTTAAAGAAATTATATATGAAACTTCAAAAAATAAAAGGGAAGATTTTTTAAGGATAGATTATGGAAAGGAAATTGAAGATTTTTTTGAAAATCTTAAAAAAGAAATAGAAATTCCAGAATATCTTCCAGAAAGATGGACACTTGTTAAAATATTTTCAAAGGATGAAGAAATAATAAATTTATTAAAAATTAAAAAAGAGATAATTGAAAAAATAGATAAGATTTCAAATTTTCATGGTTTTTCTGATGCTGAAAATTTTATAATTGAAAAAAAATATGGATTTATAAGGGGGATTTTAAAGGAATGTGTTTATGAAAGGAAAAAATTGTGGAAAAGGTTAGAAATAAGTGATAAGGTTGATAAAGTTATAACAAATCCATGGATAGGATTACCAATTTTTTTAATAATAATGCTTACAATTTTTGAAATAATATTTGGAATAGGAAATCCATTGCAGGAATTGATAGATAAATTCATAAGTTTTTTAAGTTCAAGTTTAAATTTTTTATTAAAAAATTTATTTCCGCCTTTCCTTTTATCTTTTTTAACAGATGGGATATTAGGTGGGATTGGAAGCGTAATTGTTTTTATACCAAATATATTTTTATTGTTTTTTTTAATTAGTATTTTAGAAGATTCAGGGTATATGGCAAGAATTGCATTTACAATGGATAGGTTTATGCATTATATTGGATTACATGGAAAATCCTTTATTCCACTTATTCTTGCCTTTGGATGTAATGTTCCTGCAATTTTAGCAACAAGAACAATTGAATCAAAAAGAGATAGAATTATAACAGTTATGATAATTCCTTTAATTTCATGTTCTGCAAGATTACCAATTTATATTCTTTTTTGTAGTGCATTTTTCAAAAATTATCAAGGAATTGTTGTATTTTCCCTATATTTAATTGGAATTATCCTCTCAATAACTTTTGCAAAGATTTTAAGTAAAACAATTTTTAGAAAAAAAGAGGAAATTCCTCTTATTATGGAACTTCCACCTTATAGAAAACCTGCAATAAGATGGTGTTTAAAAATGGGAATTTTAAGAACAAAAGTTTTTATTATAAAGGCAGGAAGGGTAATATTTTCAGCAAGTTTAATAATATGGTTACTTGCATCATTACCTCCTTCATCTACTTATGGAAGTGAAAATACAATTCTTGGAAAAATTGGTAGTTTTATTGCACCAATCTTTTCATTGGCAGGATTTGGAAGATGGGAAATAGCAGTTTCCCTTTTAGCTGGAATAGTTGCAAAGGAAACAGTTGTTGCAACGCTTGGAGTAATATTTGGAAGCGAAAATTTAATAGATTCATTAAAGAATATATTTACTCCTATTTCTGCTTATTCTTTTATGCTAATGTCATTAATTTATATTCCTTGTATTGCAACAATGGCAGCAATAAAAAATGAAATTGGAGTTAAATATCTTTTAATAACTATAATTTATACAATTTTGTTGGGATGGATAATTGCAGTAATTTTCTATCAAAGTGTAAATTTATTTATATGAGAAAATATGATGAATTAAACAAAATTTATAAATCTATTAAAAAAGCTATAATATTAAGATTAAAAGAATTTAAAAATTTATGGAAAAAAGGAAGTGAAGAAGATGTATTTAAAGAACTTATTTTTTGTCTCCTTACTCCCCAATCAAAAGCAGAAAAATGCTGGGAAGTTGTTATAAATCTTCAAAATAAAAATTTATTATTTAATGGGAAAATAGATGAAATAATAAATGAATTGAAAAATGTTAGGTTTAGATTTAAAAAAGCAAAATATATTTTGGAAGCAAGAAAAAAATTTTTAATTGATGGAAGTTTAAAAATAAAAGAAAAATTAAAGAAATTTAATAATATGTTTGAGGCAAGAGAATGGCTTGTTAAAAATATTAAAGGAATTGGTTATAAGGAAGCAAGCCATTTTTTAAGAAATATTGGAATTGGTGAGAATTTGGCAATTCTTGATAGACATATACTTAAAAATTTAAAATTATATGGTGTAATTGATAAAATTCCTAAGAATTTAAATAAAAAAAATTATCTTGAGATTGAAAGAAAAATGAAAAAATTTTCAAAAAAGATAAATATACCAATTTCACATCTTGATTTTGTTTTATGGTATAAAGAAAGAGGCAAAATATTTAAATGAAATTATTTCTCCAAAACGCAAAATTTTAAAAAATTTTTTATTCCAAAACTTCCTTTATTTGGAAAAAATAAAGTCGGGAATTGAATTTTTCCCCATTTTGTTATTCTTATACATGATGTGTTTTCTACTATTGAATTAATAATTTCTTCATCGTAGGAAGATATTGCAAAACTTTGAAGGAAATTTTTAAATTTTAAAAGATTTCTTAAAATTTCATTTTTTTCATCATAATAAATTACTTGAATTATGCCTGGGAAAAAGATATCTAAAATTTTTTTTGTTTTTATAAATTTAAATTCATAATCCTTTATAAATAAATCCTTTTTAAAAAATAAAGAATCAACAATCTGCCTTCTTATTATCCTTTCATCAAAATTGATTTCTTTTGAATTAAATTTTCCTTTAAATTTTTTAACATTTTCATCTATAATTTCACAAAATTCTTCAAAATCAATTCCTTTTTCAAGAAAAATAATAAAGGGACTCATACAACCACGATGATTGTATAAAAATATATCAAAACTTATTTTTTTCAAAATATCTTTTGAATAGTCCTTCAATTTTAAAAAACCTGCCCCAAACATTGTAGGATATTCAATTACTTTAACCTCTTTTTTAATAAATTTTTTAATCTCCTCAATATTTCTTATATCACCTTGAATTACAACAATATTTGCATTTTCTAAAAATTTTTTTAGTTTTTCTTTCTCATCTCTTTTAAATATTTCAATCTCAATAAAATTTGGAAAATTTTTAAAATTTTGTTTTACAAATTCTTTAAATTCTTTTAAGAAAAAATGCATTTTATAAGATGGTTTTGCATAAATGAATGTTTTTGATAAAAGAGAAGGAAAAATTGTTTGAATTTCTATTCCAGGTATATTTCCTGAAAATATTGCATTTATAAAAGGAGGTGAAATTGCTTTTAAATAAATATTTTTATCTATTTTTATCCAATCATCAAGAAATTTTTCATTTCCTATTTCAATTCTTAAAATTTTTATTAAATTTTTCTTATTTTGAAAGGGTAAAAATGAATTTCTAATTCCAATTTCAATCATTTTTTCTGAATAATCTGTATTTTTAGATAAATTTTTTAAAATTTTTTTGAAATTTTCTGAAATCAAAAATTTTTTTGAAACCGATGATATAAATTCAATTATTTCATAAATTGATATTTTTTTAATCTCTTCCATTTAAATTTCACTTAAAAGAGAACATCCCCTTAAATCTTCTCCTTTTGCTCTACTTTTTAACAAGAAACCATCTTTGAATTTTATTCCTATATCTTCTGTTAAAATGCTTATACAGGCATCAAAATTTGCAAGGTCATAATGAATTAAAACCCCCTCTTTTTTATCCTCAAAATTATCAGGGTCAATTATCCTCCATTTTATCCAAAAAGGACCTGATTTTATCCTTAAATTTTTTTTATTTTCAAAAAAATTCTTTAAATTTTCATCATAATAATGGGAAATCAATTCACACATTCCATATTCATTTACAATAAATTTTTCATCAATACCTAATAATTCAGTATAGCTTTTATATAAATATTTTTGATTTACAGAAACTTTTAAAGTTTTAAATCCACCCGTATCAAGTATTCTTGATTTTTCAGGCAATTTTATTTTTAATTTATTTTTTTTAAGATAATTTATTAAATAATAAAAGGAAATTGAAGTCCCTAAAAGAGCAACAGGTTCATCATTTTCTTTAACTTTTTTAATAAATTCTTCAAATAAATATTTATTATTTTTAAAGAAATATTCACTACCCTTTTTACCAAATTTTTCAAATATTTTTTTATACATATATGCAAGGGAGGAATTTTTAAGTTCTTGAAAATCAGGAAAAAAAACAAAAATTTTTATCTTTTCTAAATCTGGTAGGAAATATTTTTTAAAGGTTTTATAAATTACTTCATCATATATTTCAGGATAAAAAATAAATCTTTTACTTTTTATTCCCTCAGTTGTTCCACTTGATAAAAAAACATATTTTGGTTTTTTATTTTCTGTATAAATATCATAATATTTAAAAGCCCTCTGGGGGCATGGAGGGATTTCTTTAAAACTTTTTATTTTCCCAGGTTTTTTACCTTTTTTATCACAAAAATTTTTATAAAATTTGTTTTTATAATATTCATATTCAAAGATAAGAAGGGCAATTTCATTAAATTCTTCATCATTTAAATCTTCTTTATTTATTATTTCAATTATCTTTTCCTTCATTTTATCTTTCTCCAAAATTCAGTTGCTATAGGACCTTCTTTCCCTATTTCATAGATTGAATTTTTGTTTTTCAAAATTATTCCTTCCCAATTATTTTCTTTTGCTTTTTCAAGTAATTTATCAATATTTTCTTTAATTTCAAATTGTTCTATAAGAAAAAAAGGTGGCAAAAAATTTATATTTTCAAGAATTTTTCTTCTTTTGTAAAAGGGTAATTTATAAATTTCTTTACCCTCAAAAAATATTATATCAAATACATAAATTTTTGGTTTTGAATCCCTTTTATTTGCAAATATACTTGGTATATATCTTCTTCCTCTTTCATCTGTTATTTCAGAGTCAAGAATTGATGAAGGAGGTAAGAATGTTTCAACAATTTTTATAAATCTTTTCAATTTTTCTGTCCAATTGGGATTTCTTTCTAATCTTCTTCCCCAAAATTCAACTTTTCCATCCTCATATCTTATTATCTGCATTCTCCATCCATCTATTTTTGGTTCTACAATCCAATTTTCATCTAATTTTTCCCCAAAATAGGGAATTGGTTGCATAAGGAAAATTGGTTTTATCATTTGATAACTTTAAATATAGAAACAATTATTAAATTTATAAAAGATAAGGGAATTAAGTATTTCCATGAAAAATTAAGCAATTGATCAAATCTTACTCTTGGTAAAGATGCCCTTATCCAGTAAAAAATAAATATAAGAATTAAAAGTTTTATTAAAAAAACAAAAAGATTGCCTCCTCCAAGATAAAGAATTACGATTAAAGAAGAAATTAAGATTAAATGGGCATATTCTCCTAAGAAAAACCATGCAAATTTTATTCCAGAATATTCAGTGTTATATCCACCAACAATCTCTGATTCTGCTTCTGGAAGGTCAAAGGGAATTCTTCTTGAATCTGCAAGTGCTGCCAAGAAAAAGGATAAAAATCCTAAGAATTGAGGAAAAATATAAGGAATTTTTTGTTTCTCTATTATTTCTCTTAATGAAAAGGTTTCTGCCTGTAAAGAAATTGCAATTATTGAAATTATAAGTGGAATTTCATAACTTAAAACCTGCGCACATGCTCTTAAAGAACCAATAAGAGGATATTTACTTCCTGAAGAAATACCTGCAAGAATAACACCATAAACACTTAAAGAAGAGATAACTATTATCAAAAGCAAAGAAATTTTAATATCTGCAATCAATGGTTTTTTACCAATTGGTATAATTGAAAAAGGAATAAAAGAAAATATAACAACAATTAAGGGAGAAAGAAAATAGAGAATTTTATCTCTTCTTTCAGGAAATACTTCTTCTTTAAAAATTAATTTTACAGCATCAGCAATACTTTGAAAAATACCGAAAGGACCTGCTCTATTCGGACCAAATCTATTTTGAAACCATCCGAGAAATTTCCTTTCTAAATAAACCATATAAGCAACTATAAGTATTATCACAAATATTAAAAAGATACTTTTTAAAATAACAATTATAAATTCCATTCAAAATTCTATTTTTTTATTTTTTAAATATCTTTCCCTTTCTTCCTTATGTATATTACAGAAAGAATTTGGTTCTGTCCCTTTTATAAAAACTTCTTCTCTTACCCTTGGACAATAAGGTGTCTTTTTAAGACCTGATTCAACACATATCGTGTCAATAACTATACCGGAAGGAATTGGAAAATCATTACCCTTTAAATCTAATTTTTTCATTATATTTGCCCAAAAAGGAAGTGCAAAAATTGCTCCTGATGCATTATGAGCAATTGTCTTTAATGAATCAAAACCAACCCATACACCAATTGTAACTTCTGGTGTAAACCCTATAAACCATGCATCAGTAAACCCCTCAGTTGTTCCTGTTTTTCCAGCACATGGAAGATAAAAATTGTATTTTGTTCTTGCTTCAACCCCTGTTCCTTTATTCATCACAGATTTCATCATATGAATCAATATATATACACTTTGGGAATCAATTACCTCCTTCCCAGAAGGTTTTTTTTCAAAAATAATGTTACCATAATAATCTTCAATTTTCCTTATCATATATAAATCCATTTTCTTACCATAATTTGCAATTGTTGAATAAGCATGTGTTACCTCAATTGGGCTTAAAGAAGCGCTACCAAGAGATATTGAGAGAACTTGCGGAATTTTTGATTCAATTCCAAGTTTATGGGCATACTCTATTGCAACAGGAATACCTATATCTTGTAAAAGTCTAACAGATGCAAGATTTCTTGAATGAGCAAGTGCATCTCTTAAGCTAACTTTCCCCATAAATTTATTATCAAAATTTTCAGGATACCATGGTTTTCCGGAACCATCATCTTCAATTGTAACTGGTAAATCATATAAAGAGTCAGTTGGTAAATATCCATTTTTAATTGCTGCAAGATAATAAAAGGGTTTAAAGGCGGAGCCAACCTGCCTTTTTGCTTGAATTGCTCTATTAAATTGACTTTTAAAAAAATCCCTTCCGCCTATAAGTGCCTTTATCTCACCAGTTTTATTCTCTATCGCAACAATTGCTATTTGAAGTGGTAAAGTATCATCTTTACCTTTTCTTCTAACATTTTTTTCAATAATAGGAAGAAGACTATCAATAACTTTTTCACAAGCACTTTGTATTTCACTGTTTAAAGTTGTGTATATTTTCCCACCTTCTTTATATAAAAATTCTTCTCCATATGCAGAAATTATATATTTTCTTATTTCTTCAAGAAAATAAGCAGCAAACCTTTTTGAACTTATTTTAGGTTTTAAAACAATTTTTTCTTTAAATGCTTTTTCATATTCTTCCTTTTTTATCACCTTATTTTTTAAAAGTAAATCGAGAATTTTTCTTTGCCTTTTAATTGTATTATCAAAATTTGTATAGGGATTATAATATGTTGGTGAGCGCGGAATTGCTGCTAAGAATGCTGTTTCTGCAAGTGTTAAATCCTTTGATTTTTTACCAAAGTAATACTCTGAAGCAGTTTCAATTCCATAAACACCATTTCCAAAGTTTATTTGATTTAAATATTTCTCAAGTATTTCCTTTTTTGAAAATTTTCTTTCTATTATTATTGCAAGAATTGCCTCTTTTATTTTCCTGCTAATTGATTTTTCCATTGTTAAAAACATATTTCTTGCAAGTTGCTGTGTTATAGTTGATGCTCCTTCTGAAAATTTCCTTGATTTTATATTATTATAAGTGGCTTTTAAAATTCTTAAAGGGTCAATTCCAAAATGTTTAAAAAATTTTTTATCTTCAAGTGTTATAAAAGTTTTTATAACATAAGGGGAAACATTTTCTAAATTTACATATATTCTTTTTTCCAAATAAAATTCAGATATAACACTGTCTTTATCATCAAGAACTTTTGTTGCAAGAGGCGCTCTATAACCTTCTATCATTTCAAGAGGAGGAAGTTTTTTAATTACAAATTGATAAAATAAAAGAGAAAATAAAAGACCTAAAAATAATATTGAGGAAAACAAAATTAAAAATATTTTTTTCATCCTCCAAGCACTTTTTTCCAATCAGAGATAAATCTTTCAAGACCAATATCGGTCAATGGATGCATAAATAATTTCCTAATAACATCAGGTGGAACAGTTATAATATCTGCACCACAAAGAGCAGATTCAACAACATGCAAAGGATGCCTACAACTTGCAACAAGAATTTTTGTATTAAACCCATAATTTTTATAAATTTGAACAATTATTCTAACAAGATCCATTCCATTATGGGAAATATCATCAAGTCTTCCTATAAAAGGAGAAACAAAATATGCACCAACTTTTGCAGCAATAATTGCCTGTGAAGGAGAAAAAACAAGTGTCATATTTACTTTTATTCCTTCGCTATTTAAAACTTTTGTTGCCTTAACACCTTCTTTTGTAAATGGAATTTTTACAACTATATTTTCATGAATTTTTGAAAGTTCTTTTGCTTCTTTTACCATACCAGAAAAATCAGTTGCTATAACTTCTGCAGAAACAGGTCCTTTCACAATTTCACATATTTCCCTTAAAATTTCCTCTGATTTTCTTAAAATATCTTCTTTTTTAAAAGATTTAAAATCAGGAAATTGCCTCTGAACTTCTTTTGAAAGTAATGTTGGATTTGTTGTTGCCCCATCAATTATTCCAATTTCCGAAAGTTCCCTTATCTCATCAACATTTGCAGTATCAATAAATATTTTCATATTCTCTCCTTTTTAAGAATTTTTATTATAAATCACTATTTAATTCATAAACAAATTCATAACCATCTTCATCTCCATAATAATTTTTTATAATCCTTGTTTTTTTAAATCCAAATTTTTCATAAATTTTTATTGCCCTTTCATTTGAAACCCTAACTTCAAGCCTTATCCTTTTTTTATTTTCTTTTTTTGCCATTTCAAGAATTTTATCAAGCATCATTCTTCCATATCCTTTACCCCTTTCTTCCTTTTTAACTGCAATATTTGCAAGATGAAACTCTTCCCCCATATCCCATAATATAAAATAACCAATAATTTTTTTATCCTTTTCAATAACATAAAAAAAAGAAAAGGGATTTTTTATTTCAAAAATAAAAGAAGCAAATGACCATGGTCTTTTAAAGGATTCAACTTCAATTTTATGAACCTGAGGAATATGAGTTATTTTAGCCTTTTTTATCAAAGGCTTTGACATATTCAGGGAAATAAAAATAAAAGGGTTCTGCCCTTTCCATATCTAAAAATTTATTTTCCTTAAATTTTTCCTCTCCTATTTCAATCAACGATTTAATATCAGGAATCTCTAATGGATAACATTTTTTAACCCTTTCACTTATATTTATATCATTACCCACATAGATAAATTTGTCATCAATTTCAATATCATCTAATTTCCCCATTTTAAATTCAATTTCTTTCCCCTTTAAAAATTTTTTCCAGAAAACCTTATCCTTTTTTATCTTTAAAAAAACAATTAAATTATCATATTCTTTTAAAAAGGGATGAGCAAGGGCATCAATTGTATTTATTCCAACAAAAGGAACTTTCTTATAAAACCATAATGCCTTTGCAAATGAAAAACCTGCCCTTAAAGAAGTGAAATATCCAGGACCTTCTGTAATTGCAACAAATTCAATATCTTTATTTTTTATCTTTTCTTCAATTCTTTTCCATAAAAAAATTATATATTCTGAATGGGAATGATAAGAGCCAAAAGAAATTTCATATAAATATTCATCATCTTTATATCCCATCTTTGTTATTTTACCAGATGTTTCAATTCCTATTTTTATTCCATTTTTAAGATGCATAAACCCTTATTTGAAAAAGAGGAAATAAAAATATAGTCTTCTTTATATTGAGTTCCATAAATGTTTGAAACATCAAAAGGATAAGAGGAAATATAAATTTTTTTCTTTATGGATGTAAAAATCTGAAATTTTGAAATCATTGAAAGAAAAATTAAGGGTTTAAAATATTCTAAGGTATTAGAGCCTTGGAGAATTTTTTGCTTATAAAGAATTTCATCTGGTAACATATTCAAAATTGAAATTAAAAAAATTGAATCAGAGGAAAAGTTTAATGTAGTTATTACAATTCCTGAATCAATAAAGGAAATGTTTTTCGCATCTTTAATGTTGAAATTTTTTGAATCTATTAAATTTAATGAAAAATTATAAGTTTCAATAAATGATGGGGAAGTTAAAACATATAAATATCCATTTTTATTTAAATCAAAATCAATTGGCTGATAAAAAGTTCTTATTGAATCATAAATATAGGGATTTTGAGTAAGTTCTATTCTTACAATGCCTTTTGAATCAAGAGCAAAAAGTGAATTATTATTTATCTTTATTTCATTTATCCATCCCCTTAAATTAAAGGAATTTAAAAAAATTAAAGAATCGGGAAAAATCCTTTTAAATATTTTTAATTTGTTTCCATTAGAACCTGAAACTAATATTATAAAATTTCCATTCCCCTCTATTCTCCATGGAATCTCATCAAGATTAATTTCTTTAATAAGAAATGGATTTGAAGGGTTCATTAAATTGTAAATTTTTAATGAAAAATATTTTGTTTCACCACCTATCTCATATAGGTGATCATCAATAATTTTTAAATCCCTTGAAAATATACCACTTGAATAAACTTCATTTAAAATTAATTTTTTTGTTCTAAAATTCCATATGGAAAAATTTTCTCCTCCCCTTTCATCTTTTGCAACAACCTTCCAGTAATAATAAACACCCGGAAGTAAAGGGAAAGATGGTGTAAAATTTGGATTTTTAAGGTCTTTTACAAAAATTATTGGATTTTCAAAGGAAAGATTTGTATCAAGATAAAAATCGTAATAAAGGGAATCACCATCAGGGTCAGAACATTCCCAAGAAAAAGTTGGTAGAAAAGATACAAGGGTATCAAAAGGTAAAGGGAAGGGATTTGAAGGTGGATAAGGTGGATTGTTTTCATTTGGTGTTTTAAATTTTCTTATTTCTGAAAAATTTTCTCCTTTTTTATCACTTGCTTTTATTTTCCAATAATATTTTTTAGAATATTCAAGTGTATCAATAAAAATAGTATCTATATAATTTTGGATATATAAAGATGGGGGAGAATCAATTGAAAGGTATATATCGTAAAATATGCTATCATTATCAGGATCAGAAGATTTAAATATAAGTGTGCATATCTTTTCTTTAAAAATATAGTTATTTAATGGGAAAATAAGTGAAGGGGGTAAAGGGGGATGATTTTCATAGGTTATTAAAACTTTTATTTTTTTTGAAAAACTGAAATTTCCTGAATTATCAACTGCCCTTGCCTTTAAAAAATAATAAGTTGAATCAGGAGAATTTGTAAAATCTAAATTGAAAAAGTAAATATTTGAAGAATCAGGTTTATATTTTTTATCAACCCTTATTGTATCATTTAAATAAATTTCAACTAATTCAACATCTTTATTGTCAAATGCCTTAACTTTTACCTTTAAAATTCTTGGTGAAAATACATATTCATTAGGAGGGAATATTATTTCTACATAGGGTGGCTCCTTATCGGGTTTTTTACATGAAAAGATTAAAATTAGAATTAAAAATATTTTTTTATTGATAAATTTTTTTATAAACTTCATAATCGCTCAAAACTCTAAACATATATTTTCTTGTTTCTTCATATGGACAATCAATAAAGAATTGAATTTCATTCTTAAAAATACATTTTTCCTTCCATTCTTTTACCTTATAAATACCTGCATTATAAGAGGCAATTGCAAGAACTGTATCCTGAATAAAATCAAGCATTGAAGAAAAAATTTCTATTCCTGCCTCAATGTTTATATAAGGATTAAAAAGGGAATCAATGGAATAATTTTTATATTTATCTATTTTTTTAAAGGTTTCTGGTAAAATCTGCATCAAGCCAATTGCACCTTTTGGGCTTATTGCCTTTTCATAAAATTCGCTTTCCCTTCTCATTATTGCATAAATTAAATAGGGATTAATATTTTTTTCTCTTGCTTTTTCAAATATAAAATCTTTATAGGGAAGAGGGAATAGTAAAAATAAAATTTTTTTTGGAAAACATAAAACATTTTGTTTTCTTAAAATTTCATATCCCCTTCTTGCCATTTTTAAAGAATAATAAAATTTTCCAATTTCTGCAAGTTTTTCAGAGGTATTTATTATTTCCTCTAAATCATTTATTCTTTTTAAATAATATTCAAAGGCATCTTTTAAATCTAAATAAGCGAGTATTAAAAAATCTTCATTGTAATTATCATTTTCAAAATTTTCTTCAAGACATATTCCAATCTCTTTAACTGAAAAGAAAGATAAGGGTTCTATTTTAAAAATTTTTTCAAAAAATCTTTTATCTTTTTTTGATTTTCCAACAATATATAATAAAAAAATGTTTTCTTCCTCTTTTAAATCTTCATTTTCAGGAATCTCTATTAAGTTATTTAAACTATAATCTATAAAAATTTTCTCCCTTAAATTAACTTTAAATTCATCATTTAATGGATAAATTCCATTTTCAATTGCTGTTATTCTTGCTTCCTTCATTGCAATTTCTCTCAAATCTTCATATTCAAAGGATACATTAAAGAATTCTTTTAGGGCAAGAAAAGGTTCAAAAAGATATTTATAACATAATCCCTTTAAAATTTTTGCCTTTTCATAATACCATCCATCACTTATATTAATTTTTTCAAACTCAGAAATTGCCTTTTCATAATCCCCAATTTTAAAATATGAATAACCAATATAATAATGTTTTAAATTATCATTTGATTTTTCAAAATAGGGAATACATTTTTCCCATTCATTTTTCAAAAAATAATATTTCCCTTTATAAAAATAAAGTTCTTCAATAAAATCAATTTCTTTTTCTTCTAAAAGCATTGGATAATTTTTAATTAAATTTTTTAAAATTTTTTTATAATCAATTTCACTTATTTTTTTATAAATTTCTTTTTTTAATTTTAAAGCCCTCGGAATAATATAAGAAGGAAAATTTTTCTCATAACCTTCAATTAATCTCAATGCCCTTTTATATTCCTTATTTTTAAAAAGGTTTTCTGCATAATTTATAATTGCATCGTAATAAAGAATTGACTCCTTAAAATCTTTTATTATTTTTTCATAATTTCCATTTTTAAAATTTATTAAATCCTCTCTAAAAAGAAAAGCAAAAATAAAAATCTTAAAAATCATCTTTTAATATCCCTATGATAAATTTCAACACCATATCCTTTTTCTTCTAAGAAAATTTTAATTTCTTCTCCAATAACAATTGACCTATGGGTCCCTCCTGTGCAACCAAAACCTATTACAAGATAAACCTTGCCTTCTTTTTCATAAGAAGGGATAAGAAAATCAAGCAGGTCTTTTAATTTTTCCATAAATTTTTTTGTATCTTCTGAATTCATAACAAATTCTTTAACTTTTTCATCTTTTCCATTTAATTTCTTTAATTCTTCAACATAATGGGGATTTGGTAAAAATCTTACATCAAATAAAAGGTCAAGTTGAGTTGGTATTCCATATTTAAAACCAAATGTTATTATCTCTATTTTCATCTTTATTTTTTCCTCAAAAATATCCTTTAATTTTCTTCTTAAATCCCATATCGTAAGTTCTGAAGTATCAATTACAAGATTTGCTTTTTCCTTTATATTTCTAAGCATTTCAATCTCCTTATCAAGTGCATCATTCAATGTAAAACCTATTTTTTGAAGTGGATGAACTCTCCTTGTTTCTTCATATCTTCTCGTTATTATTTCCTTTTTTGCTTCTAAAAATAATAATGTATATTTTTTGTTTTTATTTTTTAAAATTTCAAGGCTCTTTTCAAAATAATCAAAAAATTCCTCCTCCCTTATATCTATTGTCATTGCTATTTTCCTTTCCCTTTTCTCCTTATCAAACATCTCCATAACATCAGGAATTAAATTGCAGGGAAGATTGTCAATACAATAATAACCCATATCTTCAAAGGTTCTTAAAGCAGATGATTTCCCTGCTCCTGAAATACCTGTAATTATGATAAATTTTCTCACTCTATTTCCTTATAAAAATCTATCTCCTTTCTCTTTTCCATTATCTTCTTTTTTAAGATTTCAGAAAGGGATTTTGCAGAATGATAACCTTCTTTTTTTAATAAATAATTAAGAGCAACAATTTCAATCAAAACTGCTATATTTTTGCCAGGATTTAAAGGAAGAACAATATAAGGAAGTTTAATATCCATTATTTCTTCTATATTTTCTTTTAAACCTGTTCTCTCATAATCAAGGTTTTCACTCCAATCAATCAATTTTATTTCTAAATCTATTCTTTTTGAATCCCTAATTGCCCTTATTCCATAAATTGAAAGTATATCTATGATTCCAATTCCCCTTATTTCTACATATGGATTAAAATATATTTCTTCGGATGCACACTTACCAAGCAAAAAACCGTCAGGATGCCTTATTATTTTTACTCCGTCATCAGCAACAAGCCTATGTCCCCTTGCAACAAGGTCAATTGCACATTCAGATTTTCCAATGCCGCTTCTTCCTGTAAAAAGTATTCCAACACCATAAACATCAACAAGTGTTCCATGAATTATGATATAAGGAGCAAGTTTTAAAGAAAGATAAAAATATAAAGAATTCATAAAAGGGGTTGTATCCATAGGTGTTTTTAACAAGGGTATTTTCCTTTCACATAATTTTTGAATAAGATAGGGAAAAGGAGAAAGATTTTTTGTAATAAATACTGCTGGCAACTCATATTTAACAAATCTATCAATTGCTTTATTTCTCTCTTCTTCTTTTAAAGAAGAGAGATAAAGAAATTCTGTTTCCCCTATTATCTGTATTCTTTCATACAAAAATATTTTTTCAAAACCTGCAAATAAAAGACCAGGTCTATTAAGATTTGGAGTAGAAACTTCCCTTTTAAAACCTTCAGAACATAAAATTTCAAGTTTCCATTTATCCTTATTTTCTTCGTAAATCTCCTTTATATCTAATTTCGGCTGAATTACATTATATTCCATTACCTTTTTCTTCTTTTAATTTTTTCCTCAAATTTTTTCAATTGTCTTTCCATTTTATCCTTTAATTCATCAATGGCATAAAAGAAATCATTTGAGATACTTTGAGCCTTTAAAAATTTCCTATTTACATCAAGGAGAAATTCACACCTATATCTTCCTCTTTGTTCCTCAATTATAACCTCTGCCTTATTTATTTTATCTGACAATCTTTCCATCTTTTTAAGCCTTTTCTCTATATAAGATTTCATCTCAGGTGTAATTTCAACATTACGAGATGTTATAGAAATTTTTTCCATAATTCCCTCCTCTTAAAATGTTTTCATAAAATATGCCTGTATTTCTTTTATATCAATCTTTTTAAAATCTTCAACACTTCCGACAAAGCCAAATTTCCCATCTTTAAGCCATGCTATTCTTGTTGCTACCTCTTCTGTAAAACCAAAGTCATGGGTAACTGCTATAAATGTTCCCTTTATTTTTTTCCACAAATCTTTTAAAAGTTTTGTAATTTTTAAGGATGTTTCAGGATCAAGACCTGTTGTTGGTTCATCAAGAAATATATATTTTGCCTCACAAACAATTGCCCTTGCAATTGCAACTCTTTTTCTCATACCTCCTGAAAGTTCTGCAGGCAAAAATTTTTCAATTCCTTCAAGTTCAACAAGTTCAAGTGCCTTTTTCACTCTTTTTTCAATTTCCTTTTTTGTAAAGGAAAAATGCTCCCTTAATGGAAGAGCAATGTTTTCAAAAACAGTTAAGGAGTCAAAAAGTGCTGAACCTTGAAAAACAAAACCTATATTTTTCCTTGCTTTTAAAATATCTTTATAATTCCCATCTGTTATCTTAATTCCATCTATATAAATTTCTCCTCTCCATGGCTTTATAAGACCAACAACTGTTTTTATAAAAACTGTTTTACCACATCCACTTTTTCCAAGTATAACAAGAAATTCTTCATCTTCTATATCTATTGAGATACCCTTTAAAACAGGGAATTCAAATCCAACTTCAATATCTTTTACTTTTATCATCCAAAAATTAAAATTCCTATAAAATAATCAATTACAAGGATTAAAAGGCAGGCAGCAACAACTGCTTTTGTAGCAGAAATTCCTACACCTTGTGCCCCCCCTTTTGTTTCAATTCCGTAAAAGGAACCACAAAATGAAATTACTATTCCAAAAACACTTGCCTTTAAAAGTCCCCCAAAAAGGTCCTTTGGTAAAAAGAAAAGTTTTGCTCCCTTTATAAATGTTTCATAATCAACAATTTTCATAAAATTTGAAATAAACATACCTGAATAAATTGCTATTATGTCAGATATTATTGTAAGCATTGGAAGTGCTAACATTCCTGCTACAACTCTTGGAACAAATAAAAATCTATAAGGAGAAATTCCCATAACAGAAAGTGCATCAATTTGTTCAGTAACTTTCATTGTTCCAATTTCTGCTGCTATTCCAGAACTTACCCTTCCAGCAACAACAAGTCCTGTTATTACAGGACCAAGTTCAATCATAACTGCTTTTGCAACACCTGCTCCAAGATATATAAGGGGAACATAATCTTTTATCTGGTATGCAGTTTGAACAGATGCAACCATTCCTAAGAAAGAGGAAATGAAAATTACAAGAGGTAAAGAATTAACCCCTATCTCATTTATTTGTACAATTATATCTTTTTTTGTTTTATTTATTTCTTTTAAATAAAAAATTGTTTTCAAAAAAGAATCAGTAAATCCACCAATTTCATTTAAAATAGATAAAATTATTTTCATAAAAATTCACCTATTTCTCTTTCAGGAATGTAATCTGTAAATTTCATGTATTTCTTTAAAAATCCAAGTTTAACAGTCCCTACTGGTCCATTCCTATTTTTTCCAACAATTATTTCAGCAACACCTTCCTCAGAGGCCTCAGGGTCGTAAAAATCTTCTCTAAAAAGAAATATAACCATGTCGGCATCCTGTTCTATTGCTCCTGATTCTCTTAAATCTGCAAGTTGTGGTCTTTTATCCGCTCTTCTTTCTACTTCTCTTGAAAGTTGAGCAAGTGCTATTACCGGGATTTTGAGTTCCATTGCAAGGGACTTTAAAGATGAAGAAATATAAGCTATTTGTTGTTGTCTTGTTTCCATCTTTGGTGCATCTATAACCTGTAAAAAATCAACAAAAAGAACCTCAAGTCCATGCTCTTTACATGCCCTCCTTGCCTTTGCCCTTAATTCCTGAATGGAAATTTTAGGTGTATCATCAATATAAATTGGTGCATTTTTTAATTTCTCTGCCGCCTCTGAAAGCCTTAAAAACTCTTCTCCTGTTATTTCACCTTTCCTCAATTTTTGCATTTCAATATTTGCTTCCGTGCAAAGGAGTCTTTGGACAATTTGCTCTTTTGGCATCTCTATACTGAAAAAGCCAACTGGCTTTTTAAATTCAATTGCTAAATTTCTCGTTATATTTAATGCAAAACTTGTTTTACCCATCGCAGGTCTTGATGCTATAACAATAAAATCGCCTTTATGAAATCCAGTTGTTAAAGTATCAAGTTCATGAAATCCTGCGGGAAGTTCAACTCCCCTTCCTTCCATTAAATGTGTTAATTCTTCAAAAAATGGTTTTAAAAGGTCCTTTAAAGGAACAAATCCACCTTTTAATTTATAAGATCTTATGCTGAAAAGCATTGCATCTGCCTCATCTAAAATTTTTTCTGCCTCTTTTTCCTCTTCATAACATTCTTTACTTATTTTATTACATATTTCAATTGTTTTTCTATAAAGGAATTTTTCAATTATTATTTTAGCATGTTCTTCTATATATTCGGGATTTATTACTTCATCAAGTAAAGATGCAAGATAAGCAACACCTCCTGCTTCTTCAAGCTTACCCCTTTTTTCGAGTTCGTCCTTAACTGTTAAAATGTCAGGTATCCTCTTAACTCCTGCAACACCTTCTGCAATATCTCTTATAACTTCAAATATTATTCTATGATTTGGCTGATAGAATACTTCTGGTGTGAGTAATTCAAGACCTTTGTAAAGAGCCTGCTGTGAACTCATCATTGAACCAAGAACAGCCATTTCAATATCAATTGCGTTTGGTTCTATTTCCGTTTTTTTAATTTCCTTCATTTTTAAAATATTCTATCACTTTTTCAATTCCATTTTCAAAATTTATCTTTGGCTCCCATTTTAAAATTTCTTTCGCTCTTTTAATATCAAGATAAACTTTATAAACTTCCCCTTCCCTCTTAGCGGCATATATTGGCTTCTTTTTATAACTCATTTTCTCTGATAAAATTTTAAAAACTTCGTTTATGGAAATTGGTTTTCCCATTCCAATATTAATTTTAATGGAAACATTATCATTTTTCAAAAGAAGTTCTGTTGCCTTTAAGTTCGCATTCACAACATCATCAACATAAATAAAATCCCTTACCTGGTTTCCATCTCCATATATATAACAATCTTCATTTCTTAACATTCTATAAATAAATATTGCAATCACACCTGCTTCTCCTAAGGGGTTTTGTCTTGGACCATAAACATTTCCATATCTTAATGAAACAAAATTTATTTTAAAAAATTTATGATAATAATCTAAATATTTTTCAAAAATCATTTTTGAAAAAGCATAAGGAGAAATTGGATTTGGCTCATAATCTTCTGAAACTGGGTTTTTTGATGGCTCTCCATATATTGCTCCACCTGTTGAAGCAAATATAAATTTTGAAATTCCATATTTTTTTGAAAGTTCAAGCAAAATCATTGAACCATAAATGTTATTTAAAAAATCTTCATAAGGTTCCTTAATTGAAAAGCTAACAGATGCCTGTGCTGCATGATGATTTATAATTTCAATTTTATTTTCCTTAAAAATTTTTTCCATTTTCTCTTTCTCTCTTATATCAATTTGATAAAATTTCACATCTTTTGAAACAAATTCCTTTTTACCAGTTGATAAATTATCAACAACTATTACATCAAATCCTTTTTCCAAATATTTTTCTGCAACCCATGAACCTATAAAACCTGCTCCGCCTGTTAATAGAACTCTCATTTAATTATAACCTTTTTTAAAATTTTTCTTTTATTTTCCATTTTTATATCTATAAAATAAACACCCTTTTTAAGATTTTTAAATTCAATTTTTTCATCCCTTTTTATATATTTAAATTTTAAATCTTCTATTTCCCTACCCACAATATCATATATTTTAATTTCAAGATTTTTAAAATCTTTCTTAAAAATTATATTCTTTTCAAATGTAAAATTCAAATATTCTTCCTCATTTTTATTTTCACTTTCTATTAATGGTTCCATTCCACCCCTATAAAATATAATCTGTGTATCACATAAGGGATTTCCGCCATAATCTGAAAAATAAATTGGGTTTATGTATACAGTATCAAAAGGAGAAATAGAAGGGGAAGATATTTCAAAATTAAAAAATATTATTAAAATATTTTTATTAAAAATTATTTCACCTATTTTACCATTCCCTGAAAGCCATGTATGATTGTTTGATAAATAAAAAGCATGGTCTATATTTGAATCTTTAATTTCCTTATTCATTTTTAATTTTTCTGAAAAATAAAAAACAACAAAATCATCATAATCAAGATTTATATTTTTAAAATCGTTCTCATATAAAACTATTGAATCACATTTTGGAATTTTTTCGTCAAAAGTTCCTTCAATTATTTTAAAACCATATGCAGGATTTGAAAGTGTATCTTTTAAATATTCACCATTAGGAAATATTGTATCACCTTTTGTAATTGTTGGATTTGTTTCTGGAATTAAATTTATTATAAGAGATTCTGGTGTTACCCAATCAAAATTGACATAAGTTCCAAATGTGTGTCCATTTGAAAGTTTTAAAACAAAATTTATATCAATTGTATCAAAACTTGGTTTATTTGTTGGCTCATCAAAAACTAATATTAAATAATCATCTTCATCAATTCCATCTCCCTTAACATTTCCATCAGAAGCAATTGCTTTTTTTATTTTTGGTCCTAAAATATCATCAAAACTACCTCCAATTATACAAAAGGACTCATTATAAAACCCAAATCTATCTTTTATTTTCGCATACAATGTATCACCTGGTGAAACAGTTGGGTAACTATTTCCTGTATAAGAAAGAAATATTATCAATGTATCTCCCTTTTCATTCCATTCTGCTCCACCAAAATATCCATACTCATTAAGCCATGAATGACCATTTGAAAGTGGAAAAATTGAATCAACATTATATTTATTTATTTCAGGTTTAGAAGTTGGTTCATCAAATACAATTATTACTCTATCATCAGGATCTTTACCATTCCTTTGATATTCACCATCAGATGCATTTGCAGAAATAAGATTTGGACCAACTGAATCATAATGATAAAAAATTTTTAAGGAATCAAAATTAAAGGGTATTAATTGAGAAAAGGGATAAATTTCAAGTTTATATTGGAAAAATTTTTCACCATCATTTATACCTTTATAATTTGAAATTATGGAATCTGCATAGGGAATTGAATCCCAGCAAATAGTATCAGGCAAAATTGAATCAGAAAATGTCCTCAATTTAAATTTTACTTCTCCTCCATTTTTAAATATTTTAAATTTTTCATAAACAGGATATGCTCCTTCTTTTTTAAAGGGAATAGATGAAGAAATTAAAAATGCATTATTTGAAAAAACTGAATATAAAATATTTGGTTCATTTTCTGTTCCGACAAAAAAATGTCCTTTACCTATATAAGAGATACATCTTGCATAGTTTCCCTCTAAGGAAAAATCAAGTGTATCACATATATAAAAATCTTTTCCATCATAAGAATAAAACAAAATATTTTTTGGAAAAATTGTTCTTCTTGCAAGAACATATATAATTTTTCTTTCATCCTTTTCCATATCTAAAAATGTTGTATATTCATCACCATATAAAACTTTTTCCCAACTTGAATCCACAAAATCAAATTTAAAAAGGGAAGGAGGGGATTTTATTAAAATGAAAATTTTATTGTTAAAAGAAAAACCTTTTAAAGGATTTCCAAAAGAATCAGGAGGGGATTTAATCTTTAAAAAGGAATATCCACCATTTATAGAATAATAAAATTTCCATATTGTGTCCTTTTTTCCAAGGACATATAATCTATTTGAATCTGAAAAAATATGGGTTAGTTCATTTACCTTATTATAATCAAACTCGTAAATTTTATTAAAGGAATTATTCTCATATTTTCTAACTTGTCTTAATGAACCAAGAATTAAATAAAGGTTATTTTGAAAAATTGTAAAATTTTTAAAATCGTTCATATAAGAAGAATGTAAAATTACTTGTGGTGGGAAATTCGTAAGGGATGCATAATATATTTTATCATATGTTCCAATCCATAATTTATTAAAGAATTTTATCATATCTTTTAAAGGACCAGGAATTTTAAAATACTGATTTTGCGAAAAGCCCTTATAAAAAAGTGTATAAAATATATTTGTAGTATCTACTTCTATAACTGAAACAAAAACAGTGTCAGAACTTAAAGAATAAATTCTATTTATTTCACCATAATTTCCAAAAATTCCTTTTGGATAAAACATAAAGAAATTGTTTTCTAAAAGGGAAAATCCCTCTTCTTTAAAATAGTCAATATTTTTACCTTTAAAAAAACCCTTTGAATTTCCTTTATAAAAAAATCCTCCTCCATCCCTCCATATTTTTTCTAAAATATAATCTGCATTTAAAAAAGAAAAAATTATAAAAATTAAAAATTTTTTCATCCCTTCATTTTCTTTATTTCTTCATTCAAAGCAGGAACAATTTCAAATAAATCACCAACTATTCCATAATCAGCAATTTCAAATATTGGAGCATTCGGATCCTTATTTATTGCAACAATTACCTTTGATGTTCTCATGCCAGCAATGTGTTGCATTGCCCCTGATATTCCACAAGCAATATATAAAGAAGGGGAAACTGTTTTTCCTGTTTGTCCAACCTGATGGGAATGGTCAATCCATCCTGCATCAACAGCAGCCCTTGATGCACCAACAGCTGCTTTTAATGTTTTTGCAAGTTCTCTCAATGGTTCAAAACCTGAAGGGGAACCAACTCCCCTACCCCCTGAAACAATTATATCTGCTTCACTAACATCAATATCTTCTTCCTTTTTTGGCTCCATTTTAACTATTTTAAACTTTTCTAAATCGGGCATTTCATTTTCTTCAATTTCTCCCTTAAATTCCCTTTCAATTGGTTTAAAAATGTTTGGTCTTATAACAAGAACAATTTTTTCTTTTAAAAGTTTTTCCCATATATATGCCTTTCCTGCATAAACAGGTCTTTTAATAATTAAATTTCCATTCTCAAATTTAAAATCAACAACATCTTGTCCAAAAGAAGAATTTATTTTCGCACATACTCTTCCTGCTAAGTCCCTTCCATTTATTGTGCTACCACAAATAAAAATACTTATATTTTCTGATTCTATTTTTTCCTTAATTAAATTTGAAAATGTTTCTGGCTTATATAAATTTTCACCTTTAAAATAAAATATTTTATCAGCTCCCTTTGAAAATAGAATTTCAGGATTATTTATATTTCCAAATAAAAAGGCAAAAACTTTTCCACCTTTTTCACTTACAATTTTTGAAGCACCACCAAGAACTTCAAAGGATATCTTTTTAAATTCCTTACCATCATGTTCAATAAAAACACCTATATTCATTTTAACCTCCTTAAATTATTTTTGCTTCTTCTTTTAAAAGTCTAACAAGTTCCTTAACATTTTCAGGGAATGGAAGATTTATTATCTTTCCTTTTTTCCTTTCAGGTGGTGGTTCATAACTCATTATTTGAGTTGAAACATAAGGTAATTCATTTATCTCTTTTATATCTATTACTTTTTTCTTTGCCATCATAACACCTCTTAAAGATGGAAATCTTGGTTCGAATTTTGCCTTTTCAAAACTTATAATTAAAGGGGGCTTTGCTTCAATTATTTCAACACCATATTCTGTTTCTCTTTCAAAGATAAATCCAGAATTTTTGAAATCAATATTAACAACACAAGAAATAAAAGGCATATTAAGTTTTTCAGAAATTATAGCAGGAACAATCCCCCTGTCATAATCAACTGATTTTTTACCAAGTAAAATGACATCAGGATTTTCCTTTAAAAGATAATCACCTATTATTTCTCCTATCCTTATTGAATCATAAATTTCTTCATTTACTTTTAAAAGAACACCTTTATCAGCACCCATTGCAAGAGCATGCCTTATAATTTCAATTGAGTTTTCATCTCCACAAGATAAAGGAATTAATTCACAACTTTGAAATTTTTCCTTTATTCTAAGCCCTGCCTCAACTGCATATTCATCATAGGGATTTATAACATGTGGGATACCTTCCTTATCAATTCCTGTTCTATCAGATTTAACCCTTAAAGGAATACCTGTATCAGGAAC
>CAZUSI010000016.1:0-2004 GCA_964623395.1 uncultured bacterium
AAAGGGGAAAACATGATAAAAGAGAAGTATAAATGGATAGGGTTTTTATTTTTGATAGGCTTTCTCTCTGCAAAGGATATAGAGCCTTTTGCATTTTATAAGGCAAAACCATCAAAAACTGAAAAGACATATGAAATAAATTCAAAGTTAGAAGTAAAAATTTCCCAGCCTAAACCCATTAAAAAAGAAAATGTTTTTGGATTTGGATGGTTCTCAAAGGAAATTTATGATGATTCAGCACCAGGAGCAGATGATGGATATGACCATAATCCATGCATAACAGTTGATGGATATGGATATTTATGGGCCGCATATTCTTCTTCAAAGGGAATTGGTTCAAATAAAGATACAGTTTACATATTCTATTCACCTGACAATGGAAATACATGGTATTTAAGATTAAAATGGTATTCAACTGATACCTTATATGGTGTCTTTTGTCCAAGAATAAGTGCAAATAAAGGAGATAATTATATATACCTTAATGCAACTCTTGGTGAAAAGGCAAATTACAGTTTTTATCCAGGAACCCATTGGACATTAAGATTTCAACATACAGGTAATGGAAACATTTCTGATATTTATACAACTCAAATAAATTCTTATTCAGGGTATTTAAGAGGAGCAATTTCTTCTGATGGCTCGCCAAATAGCCAATATGTTTATTTGATTGTTATTGACTGGATATTTGATGATGATGCAGGTGTTGAAGTTTATAGAAGTTCTGATAGAGGAACAACATGGCAACTTGTTCATAAGGAGAGTTTTTATGATTTTATCACATCAGCAGTTGATGCAACTCCAAAATATTCTTCATCTGGTGCCTTCCTCGCATATTGGAGATACGATGGTTCTAATTCATATACATGGGTAGCAGAAGTAACAAGCACATCATGGTCAGGATGGAGCGAAATTGATCAAGGAGCTCCAATTGTAAGATGGCCTGTAAAGGTTGCATGGAATGGAACAAATAGGATTGTTATTTGGGAAGAACATACTGCAAATAACAATTCTGATATATTTTATAGATATAATCTTGGAACTGGATGGTCAGATAGAAGGATTTTTGATAATACAACAAAAAATTTTGTTTCTCCAAGTATAGCAATTTCTTCTGATGGAACTCTTTTCTTGGGAATTATAAGAGATGAAAATAATGACTATTGGGGACACCCTTCATTATTTGTTTCAAATGATTATATAAACTGGGGAAGATATTTCTGCAACTCTGATACAACTTATGATTACGATGTTATCCAAGAATATCATGGAAATGGTCAATCTCTCAATTTTGTTTTAACAGATTTAACTATAAAAGAAGAAAATGGGAAAAAATTACCATTTTTAATTTGGAGAAAAGTTCAAAATGCTCAAGGAGAAGGTGATCCATGGATTTCAGGTATTCAAGAAATTTATTCTGTTTCTGTTGAACCTGACCAAAGTGGAAGCACTTTACCAGGACAAACAATAAGCTACTTGATGAGTATAACAAATAATGGCAACTTTGACGATATTTATAATTTATCAACTTCTGGAACACTTCCTGGATGGATTGCTGAAATATATGATTCAGCAGGAATAAATCCCATATCCCAGATAGAGGTTAATTGTAAATCAACAAAATGGGTAACTTTAAAAATAACACCTCCTGAAACTGTTCAATATGGAACATGTGATACAACATTCTTAATTGCAACTTCAAATTCACAAAGCAGTGTAAAAGATTCTGCAAGAGCAATAACATGCATTGAAGTAGTTGCAAATATCTTAGTTGAACCTGATACAAGTTCTGAAATTCTTCCCAATCAAACAAAAAATTATTATCTAAGGGTTATAAATAATGGGAATGCAAGGGATAGCATCTTACTTTCACTTCAAAGTTTCCATCCTTCTGGATGGACAACAGCACTTTTGGATACACTTGGAAATCCTGTAAATTATGTTGTTGTTGACCCATTTGGTGGAATGAAAAGAATAATTTTAAGAGTTACTGCACCAGGTGCT
>CAZUSI010000016.1:2104-11433 GCA_964623395.1 uncultured bacterium
TGACCCATTTGGTGGAATGAAAAGAATAATTTTAAGAGTTACTGCACCAGGTGCTCCTCAAACAGGTGAAAAAGATTCAAGTATTGTAACAGGTGTAAGCACATTAAATCCTTCTGTTTCTGACAATGCAACTGTTATATCATATGTAAGTTTACAGGTAAGTATTTTAGTTGAACCTGATACAAGTTCTGAAATTCTTCCCAATCAAACAAAAAATTATTATCTAAGGGTTATAAATAATGGGAATGCAAGGGATAGCATCTTACTTTCACTTCAAAGTTTCCATCCTTCTGGATGGACAACAGCACTTTTGGATACACTTGGAAATCCTGTAAATTATGTTGTTGTTGACCCATTTGGTGGAATGAAAAGAATAATTTTAAGAGTTACTGCACCAGGTGCTGCTCAAGCAGGTGAAAAAGATTCAAGTATTGTAACAGGTGTAAGCACATTAATTCCCTCTATTTCTGATAAAGCAACTGTTATATCATATATTCCATTGCAAGCAAATATAATTGTTGAACCAAATCAAGAGAAAAATGGACTCCCCGGTGAGCTTATAAAATACAGAGTATATGTGAGAAATTTAGGGAATGCACAGGACCTTATTGATTTATCAATTACTTCAAGTAAAGGATGGGCTGACCCTGTTGTAAGAGACACATTTGGAAATCTTTTACCTGACATGAATAACAATGGGAAACAGGATATAACACTTTTGCCAAATGAAACAAAGTGGGTTGAAGTATGGGTAAATATACCTTCAAATGCTATTGCAGGTCAAAAAGATACTACAAAAATTCTTGGTGAATCAAACAACATTATAGGCGTTAAAGATGATGCAATTTTAATTACAGGTGTTTCACCTCAGATTCTTCAATTAATTGTTGATCCAGATCAAAAATCAAAAATTGAGGCAGGAACTAAAAAAACTTATAATCTTTATGCTGTTCTTAAAGCAAATACTGCTGATACAGTAAAATTAAGTTTACAAGGTCCTTTCCCATCTGGATGGAATGCATCTTTACCAATAGAAAAAATTTATGCTACACCTAATGACACAATTCCATTCCAGGTAATTGTAACCGCACCAAAAATGGAAATAATAGGTCCAATTCAGCAAATAATTGATAGTTTTCATCTTGTAGTTAAAGGCGTTTCAAAAACATCACCTTCAATTTATGATATTGCAACATTAATTACAATTGCAACACCTGGTCTTGATGTCCATAATTTCGCTTCACCATTTAGGTCAAAAGATGGAACAACATTCATTTTTAGTTTGCCTGAAAAAGGAAAAGTTACAATAACTGTTTATAATAGACTGGGTGAAAAAATAAAGGATGTTATAAAAGATAAGGAATATCCAAGGGCAGGAATATACACATATTATTGGGATGGAAAAAATGAAAAAGGGAATAAGGTTTCTCCGGGAGTTTATGTTTATGTATTTAAATTTGAAGGTGAAACGATAAGGGGTGATGAAGGAATAAGGATAAAGAAAACAGCAGTAACTGGAGATTAAAAAGGAGGGAAGATGAAAAAAATAATTATAATTTTATTTTTAACAGGGGCTTTGTTTTCACAGGATTTTGGGACAACATCTCTTCCACTTTTAAGGGTCTCATTTAGTGCAAGAGCATCTAGTCTTGGGGAAGCATTTACTGCTTCATCTGATGACGGAGCTTCACTTTGGTTTAACCCGGGCTCAATGGGGCTTATGAAGCACTGTGAAGGTTTTATAACAAACCATATATGGTTTCAGGATTTTAGGGATTATTATTTAGGAAGTGTATTTGCAACAAGAAAAGGTGTATTTGGAGTTGGAATTGTTTATTCAGGAGTTAAAGGAATAGAATTATGGGATGAACAAAATTACCCAGCAAAAGGAAATGATAAAGCAAGTTCATTTATTCTTCAATTTGCTTATGCAAGGAAAATTCGTCGTCAAATTTCAGTTGGAGGAGGAATAAAATATTTAAGTGATAGAATTGTTAATAAAACAGGGACAGGATTTGCTTTTGATTTTGGTGGATATTATGATTATAAAAAAGAAATAGGTTTTGCTTCATCAATAAGGAATTTTGGACCTGCAATGAAATATGGAAAAACATCATCTCAACTTCCAACTGAAATAAGGTTTGGTGGAAGGTTTGGTCCTTATTACTATAACACAATATTTACAGATCTCTCCTATGTAAATAAAATAGGATTTACTTTTTCAATAGGAGATGAAATATGGTTTAAGGATGTTGTTGCTTTAAGATTTGGTTATAAAAGCGCATATCAATTGAATGATTTGACATTTGGAATTGGAATAAAATACACAGGACTTCATCTTGATTATGCATTTGCAGGTTATGGAATACTTGGAGGAACACATAGAATATGGTTATCAAAGGAATGGGGAGAACTTCTTCCTGTTGGCGGTCTTATAGTTAAAGTAATTGATGAAGAGACAAAAAAGCCACTTGATGCATCAATTGAATTTGGAAAACCAATTGGAAAAAAAGTTACAACTGATACAATAACTGGAAGTGTTAAATTTAAGAATTTACCGATTGGTCAAATAGGATTTAAAGTAGAAAGGGAAAAATATTATCCAAAGGCAGATTCTACAACTATTGAACCTGATGTTGTTAAACTAAAAATAGTTAAACTTCAAAGAATACCACCAGGTGGAATAATGGGTAAAGTCATAGATGTTGTTACAAAAAAACCTTTGCCTGCAAAAATAATTTATAAGGGAATATTTGAAGGTGAAACATATTCAGACACAATAACAGGAATATATAAAATTTTAAAATTGGAAGCAGGAGAATATACACTTTCAGTTGAACCGGCAATTTCTGGGTATATTCCGCAAGAAGCAAAAGTTGAAGTTAAACCTGGTGAAACAACTACAAAAGATTTTGAACTTATAAGAAAAGGTGAAGTGATTATTCTTAAAGGTGTTAATTTTGAAACAGCGAAAGCAACTTTAACACCTGAATCCTATGCAATTCTTGATGAAGTAGGTAAAATACTTGTTGATAATCCACATATAAAAGTTGAAATTGCAGGACATACAGATAATGTTCCAATTAAAACAAAAGAATTTCCTGATAATATGGCTTTATCTCAGGCAAGAGCTGAAACAGTTAGAAATTATTTGATAGAGAAATTTAAAATAGAACCTGAAAGACTTATTGCAAAAGGATATGGTGAAACACAACCAATAGCATCAAATAAGACACCGGAAGGAAGGGCAAAAAATAGAAGGGTTGAATTTAGAGTAATTGAATAAAAATTAAAGGAGGGATTTTATGTTAAACTTTTTAATTGGGGTTTTAATTTTTCAAATTGACACAATTGAAATAAAATTTAAAAATCAAATCTCTTTAATGGAAGCTTATCCAAATGAGGCAGAAAATATAATACAGGAATGGGTTAAAGAACCAGATATTTATTTCCCATATCTTTTAAAAGAATTTAACAGTCCTAAATCTTCAATTTTCATAAAACAAAAAATTGCAAATGCCTTTGGTAAAATGAAAAAAGAAGAAGCGCTACCCCATCTTTATAACTACTTAAAAAGCACATCATCAACATTAAGAGCAGCATGTGCAGAAGCAATAGGAGAAATTGGAAACTCTCAAAGTTCTTCATATTTAATACCACTTTTACAGGACCAGCATGATGCAGTAAGAGGGGCAGCAATCTCTTCACTTGGTAAATTAAAGGATAAAAATGCAGTAACACCCCTTATCCTCTATTCTCTTAATGATCCTTCATTCGTGAATAGGGCAAGGGCAATAGTTTCATTGAGTGAGATTGGCGATAAAAGTGCATTATCTTATATCATTAAATTTAAGGATGATGAAAATGAAGTTGTAAGGGCAAGTGTTGCAAAAGCAATTTCAAACTTTAAAGATACTGAATTTTTACCTATTCTTGAAGAACTTATTAAGGATAAGGAACCAATTGTAAGGAAAGAGGCATTAATTGCAATGAGCGAATTTCAAACTGAAATTTTTTATAAAAATTTGAGAAAGGCAATAAAGGATTCATCTTATATTGTAAGGGCAGGAATTCCTGAAATAATTTCCTCAAAACCAATACCCCCTGAAACATCCATAACAATATTATATCAACTTCTTAATGACCCTGAAAAAGCAGTTAAAGAAAAAGTTATTTTAACCTTAAATTCTATAAAAACAAATGGGATAAAAGGATTTTTATTCATAATAAAAGGTAATTATCCAATTGAGCAAAAAAGATGGGCAATTGAAAATTTGATTTCAATCCTTGGTCAAAAAGAATGCATGAATATGCTTTTAAATGAATTTCCAAATTGGGATAAAAAGAAAATTGAAAAAATTGTAACAGGACAAATTGAAAAGGGAATGACAAAAGAAGAAGTATATCTTTCAATTGGAAAACCTTCAAGAACAAGAAAAATGGGTGAAATTGAAGAATGGGATTACGATAATTTAAATAAAACTTTGAAATTCAAAGGAGAAGTTTTTATAGGAGAAAAGGGATTTTAAAATCTTCTCTCTAAGATAAAAAACAGGAAAAAAAGGGTCAGAAGAGGTAAATATATAAGAAATTGAACAAATTCTAAAAATTTTCCTTTTTAAAATTTCTTCTACGGTTTTATCATTTATTCCACCTATAATATAAACAGGTATTTTTAAAAATTTAATTGCTTCTTCTATTATTTCCCATTTTGTTAATGATTTAAAGGGTTTTGTAGGCGAAGGAAAAGGAGATGAAAAAGAAACATAATTTGCTCCCTTTTTCTGCGCTTCTATTCCCATTAATAAATTATCATAACAAGATACACCTATTATTTTATCATTTCCTAAAATTTTTCTTGCCTCTTTAATATCAATATCTTCTTTTCCTAAATGAACCCCATCAGCATCTACTTCTTTTGCAATATAAGGGTCATCATTTATTATAAAAACACAGTTATAAGCATCACATATTTTTTTCACTTTCTTTGCAATTTCAATAATCTCCTTCTTTTCTTTATTCTTCTCTCTTAACTGGAATACATTTAAACCACCAAGAATTGCCCTTTCAATTTTATATAAAAAATTTTCTTTTATTAAATCAGTTCCTCCTATTCCATATAAAGGACCTAATCTTTTCATTCAAAAAATTTTCTTAGATGTTTTTCACATAGATTTTGCTTTAATTGTGCATTCAAAACTTCTCTCTGCCAATGAGAATTATAAATTGAACAATTTTCATTTTTACAAAATTTAAATTCTTTCCCTTCAAAAATTGATTTATAAAAATAAATTATTTGCAAAATATATCCCTTTAAAATATCTGTTTTCCTTTCATCTATTTCTTTTATATAATCAATTTTTAATGGGATACCCATTTCTTTTGATAAATAATATTCTCTTTCTCTTGCAGGTCCATATACAATTCCAGGAATAGAAATTACTACAGGAATACCAAAAATTATAACTCTTATATGCCATCTTCCTTCAAATGTTGCTAAAATTTGATCAGAAAAATAAATTATCCATTCTTTATTTAAATTCAATCTATCTTTAACTAAATTCTTAATAATTTTTAAAAAATGATTACCGCTGTAAATAATTCCTTTTTTCCTTATTTTTCTTTTTAAATTTTCTTTTTCATATTCTATTTCAATTTCAAATGGATTTTCATTTAATTCATTTTTATCTGGATTTAAAACCCTTATTTTTGCCATCTCCTTTGCAAGAAAATCTATTTTTTCAGGAAATTTTAAAAGAAAATCTTCTTCTTTTTGAGCATCAAATTTAAATTTCTTAATAAAATTTATAATTTCTTCATAATCAACATCTTCAAATTGAGGACCAGAAATAACAATTTTCACTTACTCATTTTTTTCAAAATTATTTCAGCAGCCCTTTTACCTGATAAAAGCATTGCTCCAAAAGTTGGACCCATTCTTGGGAGTCCAAATGTCTCTGAAACTGCCATTCCAGTAACAATAAGTCCGGGAAATACTTCACCAGTATGTTCAACAATTGCATCTTCTGATGCTTCAACCCACATTGCCCCCATCCCTTTTGTTTTTATATATCCTCTTTTTTCAAGAGATTTAACAACATGTGCCTCATGTCCTGATGCATCAACAACAAAATTTGATTCAAGTGCAATTGGATCAACACATGTAATTTGTCTTGGGAGCCCTTTTACACCTGCCCAATTTACAACAACTCCTGCAACCTTTATTTTTCCATTTTCTTCTCTTATAACAACATCTTCAAAATCTGTTAATTGTAAAAATTTAGCGCCTGCATCAGAGGCAGATGCTATAAGTTTTGAACATGCTTGTGCTCCATCAGAAACATATAAACCTTCCTCTACTTCTTCATATTTTATTCCTATTTCATCAAGATATTCATTTGCAGGTTTTCTAAAAGTTAATTTATTCATAAAATAACCACCAATCCAAAATCCTCCACCTATATAATTATTTCTTTCAATCACAAGAACATTTAATTTATTTTTTGAAAGTTCTCTTGCACATGTAAGACCAGCAGGTCCTCCACCAACAATTATAACATCAGATTTTATAATTTCTCTAAACATTGAAAGAAAGCCTTCAACAATTGCTCTTGTAACTTCACTTTCTCCTTTTTTTGCAAATATCATTTTAACCTCCTTTTACTTTCCAAAAATGGTTGATAGGTCCTATTCCTTTCCCAATTTCAAGAGAATTTTTTATTGCACCATAAACAAATTTTTTTGCCTTTCTTACAGAAGTTAATATATCAAAACCTTTTGCAAGATATCCTGCAATACAAGATGCATAAGTGCATCCTGAACCATGTGTATTCTTAGTATCAATTCTTTTTGATTTTATTTCGTAAATTTCTTTACCATCTGATAAATAATCAATAGCATATCTACCATCAAAATGCCCGCCTTTTATTAAAACCCATTTAACCCCCTTTTCTTTTATTCTTAAAATTGCTTCCTTAATATCTTTAAAATTTTTAATTTTTATTCCTGAAATTTCTTCTGCTTCAAATTTATTTGGTGTTATAATAAGGGAAAGAGGCAAAAGTTCTTCTATCATTATTTTTTTTGCATCCTCTTTTATAAGGTCATGCCCTGTCTGCGATTTCATAACAGGATCTAAAACAAATTTTTCAATTTTATATTTTTTAATTTCTTCTACCACCACTTCTATTATTTCTTTATTTGAAAGCATTCCTGTTTTTACTGCATCAGCACCTATATCTTCCATTACAATTTCTATTTGTTTTTTAATAAAAGAAGGAGGAAGGTCAAAAATTTCAAAAACACCTTCTGTATTTTGAGCAGTTAATGAAGTTATTGCTGTAGCACAAAATACTCCAATTGAATTTAAAGTTTTTATATCCGCCTGAATTCCTGCTCCCCCACCTGAATCAGAACCAGCAATTATTAAAACCCTTGGTATTTTCATTCTATTTCTATATTTTCTGTTTTTACCAATTTACCCTTATAAAGAAAATCAATCTGTCTTAAAGAAAAGTGATAATCAAATTCTGTTAATGCTGATATTGCATCAATAGGAACAATTATTTCATATCCTAATAAACATGCAGTTCCTGCTGTATGTAAAACACAAATATTTGCAACAGTTCCAGTTATTATAATTTTTCTAATTCCAAAACTCCTTAAATAAATATCAAGGGGGGTTCCAAAAAATGCATCATACCTTAATTTTTTAATTAGAAATTCATCTTCTAATGGTTTTAATTCTTCAATTATTTCTGCTCCATATGTTCCCTCAACTGCATGTTCTCCCCATATTTTAAATTCAGGGTCATATTTTGTATGCCAGTCCTGAGTGAAAAATATTTTCATTTTATATTTTCTTGCTTTTTCAAGCAAATTTTTAATAAAGGGAATTGTTTTAAGAGTATCAGGAACAAAAAGTTTTCCTCCTTCTTTTGCAAAATCATTCTGCATATCAACTATTATAAGTGCACTTTCTTCTTTTAAAACTTTTATTTTTTCATAAATTTTATATTCAGGAATCCTTATTCCCATCTTTTTCTCCTTTAAAATATTTTTCAAACAAATTCATTGGACAATAAGGACCACACATTGAACATGCAATTGTTTTAGATTTTCTTTCTTCATAAATTTTTCTTGCCTCCTCTGAAAAAAGCATATATTTAAACATTTCTTCCCAATCCAGTCTATACCTTGCCTCTGATAATTTCTTATTCATTTCCCATGAAGATTTTATTCCTTTTGCAAGGTCTCCTATATGAGCAGCAATTTTTGATGCAATAACTCCATATTTTACATCAGAAGGTTTAGGTAAACCAAGATGTTCAGATGGTGTTACATAACATAAGAAATCTACACCAAAACTTGCAGCAACTGCTCCCCCTATTGCTCCAACTATATGGTCAAAACCTGCTCCTGTATCACAGGGAAGAGGACCAAGAACATAGAAGGGGGCATTTTTACAGAACTTTTTTTCCATTTCTACATTCATTTTTATCTCATTTATAGGAATATGACCAGGACCTTCAACCATTACCTGAACCCCTTTTTCTCTTGCTTTTTCAACAAGTTCTCCAAGCAAAATCAATTCCTCTATTTGAGGTCTATCTGTTGAATCAATAATACTACCAGGTCTTAATGCATCACCAAGACTTAATGTAACATCATATTCTCTTGCTATATCAAGAAGTTCATCAAATTTTTCATATAAGGGATTTTCCTTATTATTATGTAACATCCAGATTGCTAAAAGCCCACCCCCTCTTGAAACAATTCCTGTTATTCTTCTCTCATTTTTTAATCTTTTTAAACTTTCAAGCGTAATTCCAACATGAACTGTCATAAAATCAACACCTGATTTTGCATGTTCTTCTATAACTTTAAATAAAAGGGAAGGTGTCATTTCAAGAATACTTCCTTTTTCTTTTGCTGCTTTTACTTCTGCCTCATAAATTGGAACTGTTCCAACAGGAACTATTGAATTTTCAATAATTATCTCTCTTATTTTCTTTAAATCTCCACCTGTTGATAAATCCATAACAGTGTCAGCACCATATTTTATTGCAATTTTCAATTTTTCAATTTCTTCTTCAATATTTACATAATCAAAGGATGTGCCAATATTTGCATTTATTTTTGTCCTTAAACCATTTCCTATTCCACATGTTTTTTTTAAACTTTTATGATTTGGATTAAAAGGAATTACAATTTCTCCTTTTTCTACTTTTTCCCTTATAAATTCAGGAGTTAAATTTTCATCCTCAGCAACTTTTTTCATTACATCTGTTATAATACCCTTTTTTGCAAATTCAATTTGCGTCATTTTA
>CAZUSI010000016.1:11533-23665 GCA_964623395.1 uncultured bacterium
TTTCATTACATCTGTTATAATACCCTTTTTTGCAAATTCAATTTGCGTCATTTTAGAAAATTTTCAATATAATTTTATTTTGATTTTTTCTTTTTTTCGTTTAAAATCGTCAAAACCCTTGCTATTTCCCTTTTTGTTTTTCTTATTTCCATTGGATTAGTTAATGAACCCATCACCTTTTGTGTTCTTAAATCAAAATATTTATCTTTAAGCTCACGAAGATATCTTTCAATTTCTTCAATTGTCATTTCTCTAATTTCATGAGGTTTCATACTCCTCCTTCGCTTAAAGATACAAACCTTGTTTTTATCGGCAATTTAAAAGAAGCAAGCCTTAAAATTTCTCTGGCTTCCTCTTCCTTTACTCCAGCAATTTCAAATAAAATCCTACCTGGTTTTACAACTGCAACCCATTCTTCCACATTGCCTTTCCCTTTACCCATTCTTGTCTCTGCTGGTTTTTTTGTAACAGGTTTATCAGGGAAAATCCTAATCCAGAGCCTCCCACCCTTTTTTAGCTGTCTTACTATTGTAACTCTAGCTGCCTCTATTTGTCTTGCATTTATCCATGCAGGCTCAAGAGATTTCAATCCATATTCACCAAAAGCAAGATAATATCCTGCTGTCGCTTTCCCTTTTCTTGTTCCTCTGTGTTGTTTTCTGTATTTAAGTCTTTTAGGCTGAAGCATTATTCCTCCTCTTTTTCTTTCATTATCACATCCCCTTTATATATCCATACTTTTACTCCAACAGTTCCGTATTTTGTAAAGGCAGTTGCTTCCCCATAATCTATATCGCTTCTTATTGTTTGAAGAGGAACTCTTCCAACAAGATACCATTCCTTTCTTGCCATTTCAGCACCACCTAACCTTCCTTTTGCCTGAACCCTTATTCCTTTTGCTCCCATTCTTATAGCAAGAGAAACTGCCCTCTTCATTGCCCTTCTATGAGAAACCCTTTGTTCTATTTTTTGGGCTATATTTTCTGCAACAAGGGCCGCTTCAAGTTCTGGTATTCTTATTTCACTAACATTTACTTGAATATTTTTATTTCCTGTTATTTTTTCAAGTTCCTTTCTAACCATTTCTATTTCTTGACCTTTTCTTCCAATTATTACTCCTGGTTTTGCAGTTTTAATCGTTACAGTTATTTTATCTGAAACTCTATCTATTATAATCTCAGAAACTGCAGCATCCTTAAAACGCGCTTTCAAATACTCTCTTATCTTTATATCCTGTTCAAGATACTCTGCATATTTTTTCTTATCAGCAAACCAGTGAGCTTTCCAATCCTTTATTATTCCCAATCTAAAACCATATGGATGAACTTTCTGCCCCATTATTCCTTCTCCCCAATAATTATCGTAAAATGACTTGTTTTTCTTCTTGCAATTGCAGGAACACCTCTAAAACCAGGTCTTAAAAGCCACCAACTTGGTCCTTTGTCTGCTTTTGCAACTTTTACATAAAGTTTTTCACGAGGTAATGCATTATCTTTTGCTTTTTTTTCATAGGAATCAATTGCTGATTTTAGGGCTTTATAGGCAAATCTTGCAGCTTTTTTAGGCGTCAAAAGTAAAATTCTTTCTGCCTCTCTTACATTTTTTCCCCTTATCATATCCATAATCAGTTTTGCTTTCTTTGCTGAAATTCTTAAATATTTTATTCTTGCAATTCCTTCTACCATTATTCTTCCACCTTTGTTTTTATTTGTTTTTTAACATCTTTATGCCCCCTATATGTCCTTGTAGGAGCAAACTCTCCCAATTTGTGTCCAACCATTGCCTCAGTTATATAAACTGGTATAAATTGTTTACCATTGTGAACAGCAATTGTAAGTCCAACCATTTCCGGAATAATTGTGCTATCTCTTGAATAGGTTTTTATCACCCTTTTGTCATCCTTTTCTTTTGCCTCTCTTATTTTTTTCAAAAGTTTTTCATCTACAAAAGGTCCTTTTTTAAGTGACCTTGGCATATTTTATCTCCATTTTTAAGTTTATAATTTTAATATAAAAAAAAATGAAATTTCAAATTATTTTACTTTTTAAGAAAGTTAACCATATAATTAAATTCTATGAAAAAATATAAAGTTTGGGAAATTGAACATACTGCTGATTTTGGAATAAAGATATGGGCATCATCTTTTAAAACATTATTTGAAAAAGGGGCAAAAATTTTTGAAAATTTACTTGTGGATTTAAAAAATGTAAATTTGAAAGAGAAGATGGAATTTGAAGTAGAGGGAGAAAATAAAGAAGAACTATTTTTAAATCTCTTAAGGGAATTACTTTTTATATTTGAAACAAAGGGATTTATTTTTAAAAAATTGAAAATAGAATTTAAAGATGATAATAAAATTTTTGTAAGTGGCAAAGGCGAAAAGTTCTCCCCACTAAAACATAAAAGAAAATTGAATATAAAGGCAGTTACATATCATAATTTTTATCTTAGGAAAACTAAAAATGGTTTTGAAACACAAGTTATATTTGATGTATGAAAATTAAAGAAATTAAAAAAATAAAAGAAATTATCCTTAATGAGATTCATAAAGTAATAATAAATCAAGAAAGAGTGATTGAAGAACTTTTAATTGCGCTTTTTTCAAAAGGGCATGTTCTTTTAATTGGTGTCCCAGGTCTTGCAAAAACATTGATAATAAATACACTTGCAAAAACACTTGGTTTAAAATTTTCAAGAATTCAATTTACCCCTGACCTTATGCCATCTGACATAACTGGAACAGAAGTTTTGCAAGAAGACCCTTTAACAAAGGAAAAAAAATTTAAGTTTGTAAAAGGACCGATTTTCACAAATATTCTTCTTGCTGATGAAATAAATAGGACTCCTCCTAAAACTCAATCTGCACTTTTAGAAGCAATGCAGGAATTAAAGGTTACGATTGGAGGAATTGATTATTTTCTTGAAGAACCATTTTTTGTTCTTGCAACTCAAAATCCAATAGAACAAGAAGGAACATATCCATTGCCAGAAGCCCAACTTGATAGATTTATGCTAAATACTTATATATATTATCCAAATTATGAAGATGAGATTGAAATAGTAAAAAGAACAACAGGATATGAATTTTTAGAACCAGAAAAAGTTCTTGAAAGGGAAGAAATAATTCTTCTTCAAAAAGAGGTGAGGGAATTACCTGTTCCAGAACATGTTTTTGAATATGCAATAAAACTTGTGAGAAATACAAGACCGGAAAGCACAAAATTTGAAAAGGTAAAAAAATATGTAGATTATGGAGCAAGTCCAAGAGCATCTCAATTTTTAATAATAGGAGCAAAAGCAAAAGCATTTCTTGAGGGAAGAGAATTTATAGAAGTAAAGGATGTAAAATATATAGCACCAAGTGTTTTAAGACATAGAATAATTTTAAATTTTGCAGCAGAAGCAGAAGAAATCAATAAGGAAGAATTAATTAAAGAAATAATTGAAAATACTGATTGGGAAAAATGAAATTTTTAATTTTATTTTTAATTTCTAAAATAGTAATATATGGAAAATATGATGGAATAATTCATCCCCCTGCTCAAGAATATATAATATCTTTGATAAATGAGGGGGAGAAAAAAGGGGCAGAAATTGTTATACTTATGCTTGATACACCAGGTGGACTTGATCCTTCAATGAGAGAAATAATTAAAAAAATAATGAATTCAGATATTCCTATATGTGTTTTTGTATATCCACAAGGAGCAAGGGCTGCATCAGCAGGTGCCTTTATAGTAGTTTCAGCACATATCGCAGCAATGGCTCCGAGCACAAATATAGGTGCTGCTCATCCTGTTACAATAGGAGAGGGACAAAAAGATACTGTAATGATGAAAAAAGTTTTAAATGATGCAATTGCCTATATGGAATCAATTGCTAAAAAAAGAAAAAGAAATTTCCAAGTAGCAAAACAATTTGTTGAAAAAAGCTTGTCTATTTCAGCAGAAGAGGCATTGAATAAAAAAATAATAGATTTGGTTGCAAATGATTTAAAGGATTTGCTTTCAAAAATAGATGGAAAAATTGTTGAAGTATCAGGAATTGAAAAAAAGATAGAAACAAAAGATGTAGAATTAGTGGAATATAAGATGAATTTAAGAAATAAAATACTTTCTGTCATTTCAAATCCAACAATTGCTTATATCCTTTTAATACTTGGTTTCTATGGTCTTTTCTTTGAAATAACTCATCCTGGAGCAATATTTCCAGGTGTTGCAGGTGCTATATGTTTAATACTTGCTCTTTATGCTCTTCAAACTCTTCCTGTTAATTATGCTGGTGTTCTATTAATACTTCTTTCAATGATTTTATTTTTACTTGAAGCTAAAATACAATCTCATGGAGCACTTGGACTTGGTGGTGTTATTTCACTTCTTCTTGGTTCTTTACTTCTTTTTTCAAGGGATATACCATATCTACAGATTTCTCTATGGGCAATTGCAGGTGTTATTCTTGTAACTTCTGTTTTCTTTTTAATAGTAATTACAAAAGTTATACAAGTTCATAGAAGGAAGCCTGTAAGTGGAAAAGAAGGAATTGTAGGAGAAAAAGGGATTGCAAGGAGTGACATAGATAAAGATGGTGGAATAGTATTTGTTCATGGAGAAATATGGAAAGCAATAAGTAATGAAAAGATAAAGAAAGGAGAAGAAGTAATTGTGAAAAAAATTGATGGGCTCAAATTGATTGTAGAAAAAATTAAAAAGGAGGTATAAAATGATAACATTTTGGGCAGTTGTTGTTCTTCTTGTTTTACTTATCCTTTTTTCAGCAATTAAGGTTCTTCCTGAATATGAAAGGGCTGTTGTATTTAGGCTCGGAAGATTCCATGGAGTTAAAGGTCCTGGTCTTTTCCTTATAATTCCAATTGTAGATAGAATTGTAAAAGTTTCTTTAAGAACAATTGTAATGGATGTTCCGCCTCAGGATGTTATAACAAGAGACAATGTATCTGTTAAAGTGAATGCAGTTGTATATTTCAGAGTTGTTGATCCACAAAGAGCAATAATAGAAGTTGAAGATTATCTTTATGCAACTTCACAGATTGCACAAACAACTTTAAGAAGCATACTCGGTGAAGCAGAACTTGATGAACTATTGGCTCAGAGAGAAAAAATTAATCAAAGACTTCAAACAATAATAGATGAACATACAGATCCATGGGGAGTAAAGGTATCAGCAGTTGAAGTAAAGCATGTTGATCTTCCTGAAGAAATGAAAAGGGCAATGGCAAGACAGGCAGAAGCAGAAAGGGAAAGAAGGGCAAAAATTATTTCTGCGGAAGGAGAATACCAAGCAGCCAAAAAGTTATATGAAGCAGCAAAGATAATATCTGAACAGCCTGTTGCAGTTCAATTAAGATTTTTACAGACACTTACAGAAATTGCTGCTGAAAAGGCTACAACAACAATTTTACCTGTTCCAATTGACCTTTTAACTCCTTTTATTAAAAAATAAAGGATTTAGATAAAAGATTAAAATTATCTATAATTTCCTTATGTGTTTCAATTTTTGTCTTTATATTTAAACTTATTTCATATTTTTTAACAAATTCAACTGCCCTTTTAACAGATTCAGTTGAAAGTATAAATAATATAATTGCATCTTCTATTTTATTTTTTTCAATTAAAAAATCCTTAAAACCACCTGATGAAAAACATCCCTATGGACATTATAAAATGGAATGCATTTCTTCTTTTATTGAAGGAACTTTAATTGTCTCAATGGGTCTTTTTTTATTTTATATTTCAATTAAAAGATTTTTAATACCCTTTGAATTAAGAAAATTAGAAACAGGTATAATAATTTCTGGAATTGCTGGAATTATAAATTTTATAACAGGCATTTATTTATATAAAAAAGGAAAGAAATTGAAATCAATAGCAATTAAAACGGATGCAAAACATCTTTTTTCAGACACAATAACCACCACAAGTGTCATATTGGCTCTCATTATTGTTATAATTACAAATAAAAAAATAATAGATCCTTTAATAAGCCTTTTCTTATCCATCTATATAATTTTTCTTGGAACAAAATCCATAATAGAAACTGCTGATGAAATACTTGATAGAAGAATTGATGAAGAAGACATTTTTCAAATAAAAAAAATTTTGAATTCCTACTCATCAAGTTTTATAGAATTTCATGAACTTAGAACAAGAAAGTCTGGAAAGAAAAAATTTATTGACCTTCATATAGTTTTTCCAAAAGATAAGAAAATTTTGGAAGTTCATAAAATATGCGATGAAATTGAAAATAAGATTAAGGAAAAAATTAAGGATATTGATATAATAATACATCCTGAACCTTACGAAAATGATTGACAATTTAGAGCTTTTAAAAATATAATTTAAATCTAAAATGAAAGAAAAAAAATTTTTAATAGAAGTTCTTCCCTACATAATTATATTTTTATTTTTAATTCTTCTTTATTATTTTCTTAAATATATCTATTTCAATCCAATTTTATTCTTTATTTTTTCTATTGTATTCTTCTTAGCAAGATTTATAAGAATATCCTTAAAAAGGTTTTCAATATTAACAGTAACACCAATTTTTGCCTTTCTTTTTCCTCTTTATTCTGGTGGATTTACAGCAGGAATCTCAAACCTTTTAGGAGTTTTTTTGGGAGAAAGAATATGGAGGAAAACTCCTTTATTTGATGCAATAAGGAATTCTTTTACTTATGCAAGTGCCATACTTACATTAAGTTTTATTTTACCTCCTAAGGGCAATCCATCCTTTTACCAAATCTTTATCTTTTATTTTCTATTCTCTCTTATTTTTCCCTATTTCTTTTATCTTCCTAAATTTTTTGAATTAAAATTAAAATTTAAAGAATTATTTTATATTTCTATATGGGAACACATCTTTGCATTAACGATGAATGGAATCTCTTATATTTTTTATAGAATATCAACATCAAAAATGAATTTTGAAAATATTTTATATTTAATTTTCATAATTTTATTTGGTTTAATTATTTTTAACTTAATAAAAATAGCAATATATTCAGACAAATTAAATTTTGAAAGAAAGATATTAAAAATATTAAAAGAAAAATTAAGTTTTGAAACTGGATTAAAGGAAGTGGAAAAATTGTTAAAGGAAGAATTAAAAATAAAAGAATTAGATATTGCTCTCTGTGAAAATAAAGATGAAGTGAAAATAATATATTCAACAAATATTCCTTCCCTTTTAAAAAATCCTATAAGAGTTAAAAAACCGAATGGAAATTTTTGGAAAGTAATTGAAAATAAAAAATATGAGTATTTACCCTACTCAAAAGAAAATGGAAGTGAAATTTTGTTTCCTCTTATTTATAACGAAAAATTAATCGGCATTTTAATTTGTAAGAGTAAAAAAAGAGAAGGATTTTATGAGGATGATATAAGAAGATTAGAAAGAATTTTAGAACCAATATCAAGTTCCTTAGAGCTTTTGATAAATATAAGTAATTTAAAAGAAATATCTTATACTTTAAATAAGGATGCAGAACATCTTGCAACAATTACAGAAGAATTTAGTGGAAGTATAGGAGAAATAAGTGAAAAAATTTTAAAGGCAAATAAAAATCTTGAAAATGCAAGAGATTTGCTTCAGAAAAATTTTGAAATTTTAGAAAATGTTGGAAAAACAATAGAGGATCTGGGTAGTGAATCTGAAAAGATATCAATTATTTCTAATGAAATTTTTAAAAGAATTCAAGAAGGATATGAATCATATTTAAATTTAAAGAAATTTCAGCAGAATTTCTCAAAAGAATATATAGGTATAAAAGAAGAATTTGAAAATTTTTTAAATTTTTATAGAAAAATTCAAGAATTAATTGAATTTATGGTTGATTATACAACAAAGACAAGATTACTTTCCTTAAATGCAGCAATTGAAGCAGCAAGATTTGAAGAGAAAAAAACTGGTTTTGGAATAATTGCAGAAGAAATTGGAAAACTTGCAGAAGTTGGAGAAGATTTAACAAAAAGAATGCAAGAAGAATTTACAAAGGGTGAAGAAACAATTTTAAGAATAAGAAAGGGATTTTTAGCATACGAAGAACTTGAAAAAGAAACAAATAAAAGAATGGATGAAATAAGTATCTATATGGAGGAAATGAGAAAAAAAATGACTGAATTAAAAGAGAAAATAAAGGCATTCCCTGATATTATGAAAAAAGATATTGGTGATCTCCAAAATATAATAATGAAAATGGGAGAAATCTTAACCTTTTATGAAGAGAATTTTAAAAACTTTGAAGAAATTGGCTCTCTTTCAGAGGAACTTTCTGCAAGCTCAGAGGAAATAGCAGGAAAGGCACAGGAGTTAAATGTAATAAGCACAAAACTTTCTGAACTTACAAAAATTTTTGAATAAAATGATTTATGCATTTATTTTATATCTTGTTTTACTTTTTGTTATAGGAATTTTAACTTCAAAGCTCACAAAAACCCTTGAAGATTTTGTTCTTGGTGGAAGAAAACTTGGTGCATGGATAATTGCTTTATCAGAAAAGGCAACAGATTTCTCAGCATGGCTTTTAATAGGTCTTCCAGGTCAAGCATTTAAAATGGGATTAGGAGCATTATGGGCGGGAATTGGATGTTTTATAGGTTCTTTATTTAATTGGACAATTATTGCAACTCCTTTAAGAAAACTTTCTGAAAAATACAATGCTTTAACTCTTCCTGATTATTTTGAATCAAGATTTAATGATAAGACAAGAATTTTAAGGATAACTTCATTTATCTTGATAATTATATTTTTTACCTTTTATATTTCTGCTCAAATTTCTGGAAGTGGCAAGGTTCTTTCTTCTGCCTTTGGTATATCTCCCATTTATGGAATGATTATTGGAATTGGCATGATAACCTTTTATACAATGCTTGGTGGATTTTTTGCAGTTGCAATTACTGATTTTATTCAAGCACTTTTAATGCTTTCAGCCCTTTTAATTTTACCAATTTTGGGAATAATAAATCTTGGAGGAATTGGTAAATTTATGGAAATTTCAAAGAATGTAAAAGGAACGGTTTTTTCACTTTCAGGAGGAGAAGAAGGACTTGCAATGGTTTTAGGGGTTATAATAGGGGGACTTGCTATAGGACTTGGTTATCCAGGGCAACCTCATATTCTTGCAAGATATATGGCAATAAAATCGGAAAAGGAAATAAAAAAAGCAACGATAATTTCAATGACATGGACATTTTTTGCATTAACAGGTGCAATTTTTACAGGAATTGTTGGGATCCCAATTTTAAAAGGGGAATTAGAAGACCCTGAACATATTACATCAATGCTTGCAAAAAATCTTTTACATCCTTTTGTTGCAGGAATTATAATTTCAGGAGCAATATCTGCAATTATGTCAACTGCTGATTCACAACTTCTTGTTGTTACATCTTCTTTTGTTGAAGATATTTATAAAAAAATGATAAATCCAAAGGAAAAGCAGGAAAAACTTGTTATTTATTCAAGAATATTAACATTTTTAATATCCCTTGTCGCATTTATATTGGCATTAAAGGCACAAACTCTTGTTTATTGGTTGGTATTATATGCATGGGGAGGACTTGCAGCATCTTTTGGTCCACCTTTAATCCTTTCAATATTATGGAAAAGAACAACAAAATGGGGAGTATTTGCGGGAATGATAGGAGGTGCAATAACAATAATTTTATGGTATAATATTCCCTTTTTAAAAAATTTAATATATGAGCTTGTTCCTGGTTTTTTCTTTTCACTTTTTATAGGTATAATTGTTTCTCTTTTAACAAAAAAGGAGGGATAAGATGGAATGCAAAAAAGAAGAAAATTTAAAAAAATGCACATGCACTTATGAGCCATGCTCACGAAAAGGAATTTGTTGTGAATGCCTAAAATACCATTTATCTCACAATGAACTTCCTGGATGTGTATTTCCACCTGAAATTGAAAAAACATATGATAGAAGTATTAATAATTTTGTGAAATATTATGCTAAAAAATACAAAATATGAGAAGTTTGCTTGTGATAAAACCAGATGCTGTAAGAAAGAAAAAAATTGGTAAAATAATAGAAATACTTGAGGAAAATGGATTTGAAATAAAAGGAATAAGGATGAAAAGATTTACGAAGGAGGAAGCAGAAAAATTTTATATTGTTCATAAAGGGAAAGATTTTTTTGAAAAATTGATAAATTTTATAACATCAGGAGAAGTTGTTGGAATTCTTGTGGAAAAGGAAAATGCAATAGAAAAATTAAGAGAACTTGTTGGAGATACAGATCCAAAAAAGGCAAGATGTGGCACTATAAGGTATATGTTAGGGGAAAATATAACTTATAATGCTGTTCATGCAGCAGATTCAGAGGAGTCCTTTAAGCGTGAATTATCCTTCTTTTTCTGAATTATATGCATTTCTTTTATTGAAAGATTTAGAGGAATTAAAAGATAAAAAAATTTTAAAGGTTCTAAAGGAAAAGGATAATTTTTATTTGGTTTTCAAAGAAAAAATTTTAAAAATAAATCTTTCTTCAAATTTTTATAGGATTTCTCTTTTACCTTATCAAGAAATAAATGGTAAAAAAGCAGTGTTTTCAAATTTAATTGAAAATTTCAAAATAAAAGAAATAGAAAATAAAAAAGGGGAAAGAATTTTTATATTTCATCTTTTAGGAATTTCTCCTTTATATGAAAAATTAGAAAGAAAATTAATAATTGAACTTTTAGGAAGATATAAAAATTTGATTATAACACAAGAAAAAGATGTTGTTATTTATGATTTGAAAGAAAAATTTAAGAATAAAACCTATTCATTTCCGCCCCCTAAAATAAATTTATTTGATACAGAAAATAAGGAATGGGGAAATTATGTAAAAAAATATTTTAATGAATATTTTGAAAATTTTGGAGAAGAATTTAAAAAAATGTTAAAAGAATTAAATTTAGAAAATATTGATAAATTTTATCTTTTATATAAAGATGAAAAACCCCTTCTTATTTCTCCTTGGAAAATAAACCAAAAATTTGAAATTTTTGAGAATTTCTCTTCTGCACTTGAAAAACTTTATAGTTTTTATGAAAAAGAATTAGAGGTAAAAGAAGAAGAGGATAAAGAAATTATTAAGAAAATTGAATTTTATGAAAAAAAGATGGAAAAGGAAATGGACTATGAAAAATATAAAAAAATGGGTGAATTATGTATTTTATATAAAAATGAACTTGAAGGGAAAGAAGGGAAATTTATTTTAAAAGACCCTGAAACAGGCAAAGAATATGAAATAGAAATTAAAAAGGATGTGTTAAAAGAAGCAGAAAAATATTTTAAAATTTATAAAAGTAAAAAAGAAAAAATTGATAAGATTTTAAAAAAAATTGAAGAATTAAAAAATTTAAAAGAAAAAAAAGATAGAAAAATTAAAAGAAAATTTATGGAGTTCAAAACACCTAATGGATTTAAGGTTTTTGTGGCAAGAAATAAGGAAGAGGCAAATGAATTGACTTTTAAATTTGCAAGACCATGGGATTATTTTTTACATGTTAAAGATTATAAAGGACCACATGTAATAATTAAGAGGGAAAAAAATCAAACTATACCTGATGAAGATTTATTTTTTGCTGCAAAAATTGCAGCAGAATTTTCAAAGAAAAAAGGGAAAATTGAAGTGATTTATACAAAAAGGGAAAATTTAAAACCTATAAAAGAAAAAATTGGAAAAGTTAAAATTTCCTCTTATAAAACAATTTGGGTAAATATATAATTATTCTATAACTTTATAAACCTTATCGTGGGGTCTTACCCTTTCATTAACCTTTATTCCAACCTTATCACCTCTTTTAGCAACTTGAACGGGTTTATGCTCTATCTGCATTGATTCAACCACTTGTTTAAAATCAGTTGTTGCTCCCTTAAAATGAAGTATATCCCCTACCTTTATTTCATCACCTGTAACTTCAATTGCAACAACACTTATTTTAGCATAATAATCTAAAACCCTTCCAACTTCTTCTTCCATAAAACCTCCTTTTTATATTATAATTATAAACTATAATGATACCAAAAATAAAATTTAAAAATAAAGAAATCTATCCTATTTAGGAAAAATTTTTAAATAGGGATCCCCTCTATATATCTTCTTTCCTTAACAATTC
>CAZUSI010000017.1:0-3298 GCA_964623395.1 uncultured bacterium
TAACTTTGTCTTTCCTATTAAATTTAGAAATTCGTTTCTTGTTCTTGGATCTTTTCTAAAAAGACCAAGCATTGCAGAAGTTATAAGTTTTGGCTTTATTTTTTTTATACCCCTTATCATCATACATGTATGTATTGCTTCAACTACAACTCCAACTCCATAAGGTTTTAATTTTTCCATTAAAAATTTTGCAATCTCCATTGTCATCCTCTCTTGAACCTGTAATCTTTTTGAAAATAAATCTACAATCCTTGCTATCTTTGATACTCCAAGAACTTTTCCCTTTGGAAGATATGCAACATGGGCAACTCCAAAAAACGGAAGTAAATGATGCTCACATAAAGAAAAAAATTCTATATCCTTTAAAATAACCATTTCATCATAAGGGGCTTCAAATATTCCTTCTTTTATTATTTTTTCAGGAGAAATTTTATATCCCTCTGTAAGTTCCTTATACATTTTTATAATTCTTTCAGGTGTTTTTTTTAATCCTTCCCTTTCAGGGTCTTCTCCTATGTATTTGAGAATTTCATAAATATTTTTTTCAATATCTTTCAATTTACCTCCATTTCAAAAATGTTTTCATCTGTTTCGTATATTTTAAGTCCTTTTATTTTTTTATTTTTCAATTTATTTTTTAAATAAATTAATATGTTTTCACCTGTTGGATTTTTTTCTTTAAAAAATTTTATCTTATTCAAATCTTTATAATCTAATAATTTTTTTACATTTTTAAAATCCTTTTCAATTTCTTCCCTTTTTACTAAAAATCCAGTTTCTTTATCAATTTCACCCTTATAATTTAAAATTAAACTATATTCATGACCATGAAAATTTGTGCATTTTCCAAAAATTTCTAAATTTTTCTCTTTATCAAATTTTTTTTTAAAAAGTTTATGGGAAGAATAAAAATTTATTTTTTTTGACAATTCATTTTCATTTCCATAAAAAGAAGCCCATAATGAATCAGATTCATATACTGTTATTTTATGAAGTTTTAAATTTTTTGGCAATTTTTCCTTTGTAAGTTCGTAAAAAATTTTTGCAATATTTTCAACAGTTGGCTGAACTTCTTTAAAGTATTTTAATTCATTTAAATTTTTATGGTCAAATTCAAAAATTATGTCATTCATTATGTTTTTTAATTCATCAATGTTTATTATCATTCCAGTTTCTTCATTTATTTCTCCTTCAATTTCCACATCAACCTTATAATTGTGTCCATGAAAATTTATATTTTTTCCAAAAACTTTTTCATTTTTTTTCTTATCCCATTTCTTGTTGTAAAATCTATGGCATGCAGAAAAATTAAATCTTTTTGTTAAAAAGAATCTCATTTTATTATTATTAACTTTTTCTTCAATTTTTTGTTTTCTGGAATGAAAAAGTATATTCCTTTTTTGAAATTATTTAAATTTGACTTATATTCTCTTGCCCTTCCAGTTAAATCAAAAATTTTAATTTTTTCTCTTTTTAAATTATTTTTTGAATATTCCTTTAATTTAACCGAATATAAGTCTATTTTATACCATTTTTCATTGTCAGGACCCAAAAATCCTTCTTTTGGTTCTTTATCAATTATAAAGATTCTATCATCAGCAACTCCCCTTGTATAAATACTTTTTATTCCATTTGTTCTTGGAATTATTTTAAAGAAATAAGAAAATTCTGTATCCGGTGAAAGTCTTACATTATATTCAAATCCTCCTCTCCATTCTAAAATTTCATATCCATAAAAATTAGGATTGTATATAACTTCACCTATTCCAGGCCCACTGTTTTGATATTCTGTTATGTGAAACTCGTTTGTATCAACCATTGCAAAAATACTAAATCTATAAGGGGAGACAAGTCCAAAATTTTTTAAATAAAGATAAATTGTTCCTTCATTTGATACTGTATCCGGAACTTGCCATGTAATTGAAAGAGAGCATGGTCCAAGTTCATAATCAGGATAATTTATATAAATTGGATTTGTTGCATCTTCATAATAACCCAGAAAATTTTTTATTTCCGCCCTTATAAAATCTGTATCTTGATAACTAAAATTTTTTTCAAATTCATAAACATAATTTCCACCAAAAAGTGTTTTACTATATAAAAGGCCCTGAGAAGAATATATGTTTAATTCATCAAAAAGGTCTGAATTTTCAACTTCAACTTTAAATTTTATATTTTTATTTCCTTGATTTATTATGATATTTTCTCCCATTATCAAATCCATTATACCATTTCCATTTGTATCTGCATAAATGTATAATCTTGAATCATTCATTTCACTACATGCCATCACATATCCAAGTTTTATTCTTTTTAATATTGTATCTGGATGATTAGAGGATGCATAAACTGCTGAATGTGCCTTTAATGGTCCTCCACCTGGTTCGTATCCATGAAAATCTGAATTCCCTGTTGCAGAAATCCTTTTTTTCTGACAAAGGAGATTATGCCACCACCAAACTGCCTCTTCATCACTTTTTATTCCATTTTTTGGAAACCATATTAAATTGTTGAAAATTTCAATTGCATCTATTCCAGGGTCAAGATTTGGATAATGAGTCCATCCCATACCAAGTTCATCATCGCATGGATGATTTATTTGAACAAGTGCCCCTCTATATGTAGCATCATCAATCATTTTTCTAATTGAAAATAGTTCAAAAGTTTCTGCTCCTTGTGCTCCCAAGCAATTTGCATGCCCTGAATCAGAAGTCCATTCTGTTGCCCTTATTGGCTCACAATTTCCTATTCTATGAAAACCCGTATCATAACATTGTTGGAGTGTATTATGATCAGTAATTGCTGCAAAATGACCACCTTCGTCATTTATCATACTTAAAATTTCATGAACTGAATAATTTCCATCAGAATAGGTTGTATGGATATGGAATGTCCCATAAAACCATGAAAATCTACTTCCCCATAAAGTTATTTTGAAATTATTTTTTTCAGAAGTTTTAATCAAGATTAGATTTTTATTACCTTTTAAAATATTTTTTAATTTTATTGTATGATAAAGATTTTCATCTTCATATTTTCCATAAAAATTACCATTTAAAAATAATTCAAAATCCCTTAAACCTTCAACATTTAAATAGAATTCCTTTAAATAAGAAGGGGCGTAAAATTCAATCTTTTCACTATTTCCATTAAAGATTATAAAGTCATTTTCACAAGGTAATCTTAAAATTAAAAAAACTAAAATCTTCATTTTACCTCCTTTTTTGTTTTTTATTATAATTATAAAGTAAAAAGTTTTTCAATGAAAATAGAAAAAATTTTTGGTGGTTCTGATAGG
>CAZUSI010000017.1:3398-23456 GCA_964623395.1 uncultured bacterium
GGAAATTAAAGAGTTAAATCCCTTGAAAGAAATTTTTTTATAACTTTATAATTAAAAAATGAAAATCCTTTTTATTTTATTTTTTATTTCAAAAAATGAATATGCTCTTGAATTTTTAAAATTTGGGATTGGTGCAAGGGAAATTTCCCTTTCAAATTCAGATATTGTTTTTTGCTCACCAACTTCTGCCCCTTTATATAATCCTGCATGTATAATTTCTAATAATTTTTCAATAACATTTAATAAGTCATATGCCTTTAACGATATTATGGAATACAACTATCTTGGTATTTCTTTCCCATTGGTAAAAAAAATTTATTTATCTTCTGGTTTTTTAATTTCAAATGTTTATGATATTCCCCTTTATTCAAAAGAAATTGAACCGGGAGACACAAATTTTTATCCACCTGAAGGATATTTTAATTTTTTACAAAGGGCTTTTTTTCTAAGTTTTTCTTTAAAAAATTTCCCTTTTGGTATTAATTTCAAAATAATAAATCAGAAAATGCTTGAAGGAAAAGGGAAAGGTATAGGATTTGATTTTGGATTTAAATATTCTAAATTTACAAAATTTTTAAATTTTCATACTGCCTTTGTTTTAAAGGACATAGGTGGAACAAAAGTTTCATGGGAAGAAAAGGAAGGGGGGGAAGAGAGTATGGGAATTTATTTTGGTTTTGGGCTTTCAAAGAATTTTTCCTTTTTAAATATAAATATATTTTCAAACATTTTTTATGATTATGAAATTCATACACCAATTGGAATTGAAATCTCCTTATATGAAATTTTATTTTTAAGAACAGGTTTTTTATATTTTGATATTTTTTCCTTTGGGAGCGGAATTAAATTTAGATTTTTTGAAATTGATTATGGTTTTAAAAGAAATGTTGCAGGCTCCTCCCATTCAATTTCATTAACCTTAAACAAAATATGATATTTTTTATTTTTTTAATATTTTGGTCAGATGAATTTGTTCTTGACCAAAATCCAAATTCAAATCAGTATCTTCCAAAATCCTTTCAAAAAATAGTTTGTGAAAATGATTTCCACATAATTATTTCTGGATATGAAAACCCTGACTTTACAAGATCAAGAAACTTTATATATTTTAAACCCTTTAATGGGAATTGGAGCACAAAAAAAATCCCATCACAGGGTGACTTTTTTGATGAATACCCTGTTATTTTTTGCGATAATGATAATTTCCTTTATATATTTTATCAAAAATTAACAAGGTATAATCCCTATTCAATTTATTATCAAGTTTCCTCATATCCTGCAAATTACGAAAATTTCCAAGAACCCAAAAAAATATACTTTGGTTCTGAAAAAATAAGTGAAATTTATTTGAATGGATTTTTTGATAAAAGTGGTAAAATAAATATTGTTTTTTCAAGTGATTCTTTTGGGAATTTTGATGTATATCATGGAATAAGAATTAATCCCTATTATTTTGAAATTAAAAGAATAAGTTCTTATGGTGATAATCTTTTTCCCCAAATAATGGAAATTAAGGATACAATTTATATTTTTTATTTAAAAATTCTTCCTTCAAATTCCTTTATCACTTTAAATAAATTTAAAGGAAATTATAAGGAAATTGTTTTATATTCACTTGGAAATGATATTGAAAATTTCTTTGTATTACCTTATTTTTCTTCAAAAATATTTTTATTTTATAAAAATTATGAAGGTCTTTTTGGTGCGATATACGAAATAAGTTCAGGAAAGATAGTAAATGTTTCTGAAATTTTAAAGGAAAAAAACATCTTTGAAATAAATGCATGTTGTGATTCGGTAGGTAAAATTCATCTTTTCTTTGTAAAAGGACTTGGTGAAGAAAAGGATATATTTTATACATCTTCTTTTGGAGACCTTAACTTTTCATCACCAGAGCAAATTACATTTTCCCCATTTTCTTCTTATTCTCCAAATTCCTTTTATTCAAAAAAGGAAAACAAAATTTATGTTTTTTGGGTTGATGAAAGGGAAAAAGGGCTGGGCAATGCCTTTTATTCCAAAATTTATTATAGATATAAAACTTCTGAAGAAATTTTTTCATTAAAACCGAATTTTTTAAAATCAGAAAAAATAATGAAAATTTATAAAAATAGGGAAATTTTTGATATAACCGGAAGAAAAATTTATTTAAAGGATTTTAAAAAAGGGATAATATTTATAAGAGAAAATGATAAATTTTTTAAAATTATAGGGATATGATTTTAAAAATAATTTTATTTTCATATTCCCTTTTAGCAATACCAGAAGATTTTAAAGTTTTTAATAATGATAAAGAAATAAGACCTATTCTTTCAGGATATATAAGAAATTTAAAAGTGGGAATTTTTGATATTGATAAATTTGAAAATTTAAAAATTGAAGGTAAAAAGGGAAATGGAAATATTAATGAAAACTTTAAAAAAATTCTTGAAAAAATAGTTTTAAATAAAGAAGATATTGATAAATTCTGTTTTAATTTCAATTATGTTTCAAATGTTGAAGAATTGCCTTTTATAAGTTCTATAAAAATATACACTAAGAATGAAGGGGTTTATAGAATTTATGGTAATATGTTAAGAAAAATTGGAATAGATTTAGATACTTTAAATCCAAAAAATGCTCATCTTTTTTATAAAGGAAGGGAATTGCCTATTTATTTTTATGGTGAAGATGATGGAATTTTTAATGATGGTGATTATATTGAATTTATAGCAGAGAGGATAACTGGTGAAAAAACTTATTATCATCCATATACTGATTTTAATTCTTATTTTTTATATTTTAACTTAAATAGGGGATTAAGATTTGTAAATAAAAATACAATTCCTTTTGATACAACAAAGATTGAAAAATATTTTTATAAAAAGTTTCATTTTGAAAAGGATTCAATATTTATGAATTTTACAAAAATGAGAATGGAAAATACAGATTCCTTTGATCTATGGTATTATAAAATTATCTCCTTTGAAAAAGAAGAGACAATTTATTTTAAATTAGAAGAACCAAAAAATGGTGATAATTTTAAATTTAAATTTTATTTTGAAACATTAGAGCCCTATGAAATAAGTTTTCCAAAACATAAAGTTTTAATAAAAATAAATGGTCTTTTTGATACTTCTTTTATATGGGAAGATAATCTCCCTTATATTGATTCATTTTTTGTTTTAGGAAATATTTTAAAAAGTGGATATAATTTTTTAACTTTAAAAGAGGATTCCTCTTATAGCAATACAAATAGTTTGTTAAACTATTTTGAAGTTGAAGGGAAATTTTCACCATTTTTAATTAGCAATTTTTATAAAATTTATCCCTTAAATGATACATTTTCAATAATTTTGAAAAATGGGAAGAAAAAATCAATTTCCCTCTATTTTTATCCTTCAATAAATTTTGGGAAAATAAATGGGGATTTTAAAAATGGAGTTTATGAATATAAATTAACCCTTGAAAGTTTTCCATCAGGATATTATTTCATAAGTGATACATTTTTTATTCCAGAAAAAATTGAAATTTATGAAAGGGAAGAAATCATAAATCCAAATTATGGTGCTGATATAATTGTTATAACTCCAAAAGAATTTTATGAAAAGGTCTTGATTTATAAAAATTATAGAGAAAATGAGGGTTATTCTGTTAAAATTGTTAAAGTTGATGATATATACAATCAATTTTCTTATGGAATAAAAAGTCCAGATGCAATAAGAGAGTTTTTAAAAAATGCCTTAATAAATTATAATCCTTCACCTTTTGCAGTAATTTTATTTGGTGATGCTTCCTATGACCCAAAAAATATAGAAAATGAATTAACTGATTTTATTCCCACATATCTTTATCCTGCAAAAACTCCTTTTTATCCTGTATATTATTCAAGACCTGCTTCAACAGACATCTATTATTCACTTTTAATAGGTGATGACCCATTTCCTGATATATTAATTGGAAGAATCCCTGTTAATAGTTTAAATGAATGTGATATATATTTAAATAAAATATTTGATTATGAAAAGAATCCAAATTATGGATGGTGGAGAATATCACCATATTTTTTAACAGAGGTCCATCCCCAAGATGGATTCATTTTTTACAATGCCTGTAAGAAATTAAAGGAGGAAAATGTTCCAGATTATTTGGATTCAAGAATAGTTGCACTTTCAACAATTCAAAATTTTAATGGTTATACATTTCCAGAAATTTTAGAAGAGATTTCAAAGGGAAGTCCTTTAATAACATTTATAGGTCATGCATCAACAACATTTAGAACAATTTTTAGAAATAAAACTTTTAAGGCAGAAAGATGGTATGATGTTTATAATTTTAGAAAATTGCCTTTATTTATTGCGATGAGTTGTTGGGTAGGGGATTTTGCTGGTTTTTCTGAAGTTTATTCTCCTGAAAAGGGGAAATCCTTTCTTGAATTGCCACTTTTACTTTCTCAAAGGGGAATAATAGGTTATATGGCAGTTACTTCATCTTCACCTTCTCCTGAATATTCAAATTACAAAAACATAACTTATCTTTTGCCAGAAGGAGTTATAAAGGGATTTTATAAGGAAAATATTAAAAAAATTGGTGAATTGCATCTTTTTTCAAGATTACATTCTTTAATTTATAATCCAAATTTAGTTTCTGAAACAAAAAATGTTTATTATACCTTTAATTTAATAGGAGACCCATTAATTGAACTTCCTTTACCTTCTCATGAAACTTTATATTTAAATCCCTATTCCCTTTTACCAAACGATACCCTTTTTATTATTTCTTATCCCTATAATGTTCCTTATGGAAAGGCATTTGAAAGAATAAAAATAATGAATGATGATTCCGGTTTTGTCATTTATAAATTAAAAAATTATAATTCAATCCCCTTTAATGATACTTTTTTAATAAATTATTCAGGATTTAATGGAAAAGGGGAAATGAGAGCTTATTTCTTTAATTCAGAATTAAAAAAGGAAGGGGCAGGTTTTTCAAATTTTTCCTTTAATGGTGCATTTGTTCAAAATATTGAATTTATTCCACCTTTAACTGATACCACACATCATTATGTAAAATCAATAATTAAATGTGCAAGAGGAATAGATACAATTTTTCTTTTATGGAATTATGGTGATACAATTTCAAACCCCTATTTTGTAAATCTTATAAGAAATGGGGACACATTTTTAACTTATACAGAAATAGGTCCCCTTTATCCAGGAAATAAATTTTCAATAACTTTTTATATAAAAGATACATCAAATTTTATATTTTATACTGATACTTTTAGATATATTGTTCCTAAACTTTCTGATCTTTTTGCTGGTAAAATAAGTATTTTGCCTTATTTAAGGGAAAACGATTTAAAACTTATTTTTCCAATTGTAAATGGGGGTGAAAGGAAGGCAGAAAATTTTAAATATTCTTTAAAAATAATTAAAGAAGATGATACAATATTTTCAAAAATTGATAGCATTACAGTTTTATCTTCTTCATCTGAAACAATTTTTGTAAATTTAAATAACCCTTTTTATTTTGGGAAATTAAAAATCTTTTATAATATAGATTTTGATAATAAAATTCCTGAAACAAATGAATACAACAATTCTTCAACAGTTGAAATTGAAAATCCTTATATATTTATAGATGATTCAACTGGATGGTTAAGTTTTAAAAATTTATTTTTTAAAATTAAAAGAAAAGATAAAGATATATTTGAATTTAAGGTTAAAGATTTTCAAAAAATAAAGGGAATAAATTTTATAGATACACTTTCAGGAATTTTTATAGGTAGTTTAAAAGGGTATATAAAAAAAGATTCTTTAATTTTGTTTAAAATATATTCAAACTTTGATTCCCTTAATCTTTTCACTTTTTCAGAAAATGATTCTTTATGGCATAGGTTAAATGGAACTTTTTCTGATTCTTTTTATATATGGAATGTAAAAGAAAGTGGGATTTTTTCCTTTGGTTATATTAAAGATAAAAAAGGACCATTTATTAAATTGTTATATAATGGAAAGGAAATTGAAGAAAATGAAAAAATTAAAAAGGATGCGTTTATTGATTTTATTTTTTCAGACTCAAGTGGAATTGACCTTATAGAAAGTAAACCTCAAGTTTTAATTGATGATATAAATATTTTTGATAGTTTAAATTTAAATAAAGGTATTCAAAATCCAAAAATGATTTCTTCAACTTATAAGTTAAAAGGTTTGAAGGAAGGATTTCATAAATTTCAAATTAAAGTTTATGATGTTCTTGGAAATTTATCTTTAAAGGAAATTTCCTTCTTTATTTTTGAACCCTTTGATATAATTTTGAAAGGAATTTATCCAAATCCTGTAAGGGGAGAAAAAGTTGTTATTGCTTTTGAAAATACAAAAGAACTTGATAATATAAAGGTGAAGATTTTAACACTTTCAGGAAGGGAGATATATGAATTTCATCCTTATATGGATCCCATAAGACCACCTTTAAAAAGGAAAGGAAATCATTGGATTGAATGGTTTTTAAATGATAAATGGGGGAATAAAGTTTCAAATGGTGTTTATATTTTATATATAGAAGGGAAATGGAAAAATAAAATTAAAAAGATTGTTGAAAAGATTGCAATTTTAAGATGAAAAAAGTTAATTTTGAAGATATTTACAAATTGATTGAAAAATTGAGGAAAAAATGTCCATGGGATAAATCACAAACGCTTTCTTCAATGAAAAAGGAAATACTTGAAGAAATTTATGAATTGTATGATGCAATAGAGAAGAGGAATAAGGATAAAATTAAAGAGGAAATAGGAGACATTATTTTAAGTTTGTTTTTGATGATAAAGATTGCTGATGAAAAATATTTTAAAAAGGAAGAATTAATTAAAGGTTTAAGGGAAAAGATAATAAGGAAACATCCACATGTTTTTAAAGGTAAAAAATTTAAAAATAAGGAAGAGTTTTTGAAATTCTGGGAAAAGGAGAAAAAGGAAAAAGAGGTTAAATTAAGAATGCCTTCTTTTTTATTTTTTGAAAAGGTTATTAAAAAAATTAAAAGGTTGAAAAAAATAAATTTAAAGGATGTCCAAAAGGAATTTGAAAATTTATTAAAAGAAAAAAAATTTGATGAAGATTTTGTTTCAAAAAATTTATTTTATTCATCCTTAATTTTGATATTAAAAAATAAATCTCCTGAAAAAATTTTAAGGAATGAAATAATTAATTGGCAGAAAAAATTTTACTCTCTATAAATCTTTTAATTTTTAAAAAGAGTATTATAAAAAGGATAATGTTTGAGATTAAAAAGGATATTTCAAAAATTTTAATTCCTGATAATGGTATGACTAAAAAGAAAATTAAAAGTAAAAAAAGATAAAGAATGAAGGAAAAGAATATGTATTTTATTTCTTTTATTGCAAAAAATGCTCTTGAAAGAAGCCTTATTATAAGATAAATTGAAATTATTATTGAAATTAAAGAAAAATCTATTTTTTTAAATTTAAATTCTTTTCCGAAAAAAAATTGCCATAAAGATGGTAAAAAGGTAATTGAAGAAATCAGTAAAATTAAAAGTGTAACTATTATAAGGATTGTAACTATTTTTAAATATTTGTAAAACTTTTGTTTTTTATTTTCTGATAAAACATAGCTTAAATTTGGAAGTAAAGGTATAAATATGCCTGTATAAATAGTTTTGATGCCAAGGAAAAATGTCAATATTGCACTTAAAAGTCCAATCTCTGAATAGGGTATATTTTTTATTTTCATAAGTATTATTCCAATGTAAAAATAACTTTCAAGAATTGAATTTACAGTTGACATCATCAAAGGGATTTTTGGAAAAATTAAATTTTTAAAATTGGTTGAAAAATAAAAATTTGAAATTCTTTTTAAAAGATAAATTGTAATGGGGAAGGTTAAAAAGGTTGATATTAAATAGGAAATTTGAAAATGAATTAATTCTCCCTTTTTTAAATAAAATATTATTCCAGAAATGATTAAGGAAATTCCAAAAGATATGTTTGAGAAGGCAACATAAGTTATTTTTAAAAATCCAAGAAGAACTCCTCTTAAAAAAATTGTTGAGAACATAAAAAGAAAACAAAGAGAAAATAAAAAAAAATTTAATGTTTTTCCTTCAAAAAATTTTTTTATTAAAAATGGGGAAAATATCCATAAAAGAATATAAAAAAAAATTGAATAAAAGGAAAAGGAAAAGAAATATTTTTTTAAAAATTCTTCTTTAATTTCTTTTTTTTGAATTTCAGGTAAATAAGATGCAGAAAAATCTCTAAAACCGGAGGATAAAAAATCAGCGAGAAAGAAAAAAAGGGAATAAAATAAGGAGAGCTTCCCGAATTCCTCCTTTCCAATACTCCTTGCTGATAGAATTTGAAATAAAAAAAGGGAAATTCCGTTAAAGGCGAGTGCAAAAATCATATAAATTGAACCTTTTAAAAGACCTTCTCTTTTTTGATCCATTTAAAATATTTTTTGTCCTCTCCCAACTATTTCATTGAAGGCTTCCTCAAAAAAATTTGTTTTTTTTCTTATTTCCTCTGGAACTTTTTCACAATAATATTCCCATGATTTCTTTATTTCGTCTTTGAGTATTTCTTTTAAATTTCCTTCTCTTAATCCCTTTTCCCATTTTTCTCTATAATAATTTGTTATATCCTTTGCAAGAATTCTTGCAAGTCTTTTTGCCTTTTCATAAAGTTTTTTTTCTTCTTCTGTTAAAGGCGGAACATATTTTCTTTCTTCTTCTTTTTTTTCTAAGACAATTTCAAAAATATTTCCGCATTTTTTACATCTTGCCTTTAAATTTGGTTTTGCCTTTTCTTCTGGAAGTTTATATTTTGTTTTGCAGAAGGGGCATTCTATTATTACATAATTTTCCACAACTTATTCCTTTTTTTCTTCTTTTTCTTCAGGAGTTTCTTTCATTGCCTTTCTAAATTCTTTAAATGCCTGCCCCATGCTTCTTGCAAGTTCTGGCAATTTTTTTGCCCCAAATAAAATAAGGATTATAAGGAATATTAAAAGAATTTCTTGAAAACCAAGGTTCATTTTGCCTCCTATTCTGCAATTGCAAGTTCTTCCTCCTCTTCACTTATAACTTCTAATTTCTGGAACTCTCTAAATCCTGTTCCTGCAGGAATTAAACTTCCAACAATTACATTCTCTTTAAGTCCCTTTAAAAAGTCCTTTTTGCCATAAATAGCAGCTTCTGCAAGAACCTTTGTTGTTTCCTGGAAAGATGCTGCTGAAATAAAGCTTTCAGTAGCAAGTGCAGCCCTTGTTATTCCTAAGAGTATCGGAGAATATGTAGCTGGTTTCCCTCCTCTTTCAAGAATACTTGCATTTTCCTCAAGGACAAGTATTCTATCAACAAATTGTCCTCTAACAAACTTTGTATCTCCTGGATCTTCAATTTTTACCTTTCTCATCATTTGTCTAACAATAACCTCAATATGTTTATCGGCAATTTTTACTCCTGAAAGCCTATATATCTGCTGTATCTGATCCATGAGGAATTCTTGAACTGCCTGAACCCCTTTTACTCTAAGAACATCATGAGGGTCTATTTGTCCTATGGTAAGTGGGTCTCCTGCTTTTACTCTTTCTCCATCATCAACAAGAAGATATTTACCGTATGGTATTGTATATTCAACTTTTGTTCCAACATCAGATATTATTTCAACTTTCCTATATCCTTTTTCAGGTTTACCTATTTTAACGATTCCATCTATTTCTGCTATTTGTGCCTTATCTTTTGGAACTCTCGCTTCAAATAATTCTGTAACTCTTGGGAGTCCTCCTGTAATATCTCTTGTTTTTCCTGCTTCTCTTGGAAGTTTAGCAACAACATCTCCTGCCTTTATTTTCATTCCCTCCTCTACAAGAAGATGTGCATCCTTTGGAAGTGATATTTCTTCAACTACTTTCCCTTTATCATCTAAAATTAGAATTGATGGATGTTTTTTCTTTGATTTATCTTCTATAATTATTTTTTCAATTCTACCACCTTCCTGAATTGATTCATAAAATGTTACTCCTTCCTCTATATCCTTAAATTTAACAGTTCCACTTTTAGTTGAAAGAATTGGAATGTTATAGGGTTCCCATTTGCATATAATTTCTCCTTTCCTTACTTCATCTCCATCCTTTACAAATACCTTTGCTCCTTGTGGTATATAATAATTCCTAACCATTTTCTTTTCTTCTAAGCTTACAATTTTTATAAGCCCTTTCTTTGTTATAGCCACTTTTTGCCCTTCGGAATTTTCTGCAACTCCAAGGTAGACATATTCTACTTTTCCATCAAAAGGTGCCTCATGAGTTGATTCTTCCATTATTCTTGCAGCAGCTCCACCTATATGAAAGGTCCTTAATGTGAGTTGTGTTCCAGGTTCTCCTATTGATTGTGCTGCAACAATTCCAACCGGCTCTCCTATTTCAACTATTTTACCAGTTGCCAAATTTCTTCCATAACATTTCACACATATTCCTTGATTGGATTCGCATGTTAAAACAGACCTTATTTTTACCTTTTCTATTCCAAGATTTTCTATTTCCTGTGCAAGTTCTTCTTTTATTTCCTCTCCTGCCTTTACTATTATTTCACCAGTTATGGGATTTCTTATATCTTCAGCAGCAAATCTTCCTACAATTCTTTCAGAAAGGGGTTCAATTATTGCTTCTCCTTCTTTTAATGCTGTTATTTCTCTTCCAAGGATTGTTCCACAATCTTCTTCAGTTATTACAACACCCTGTGATACATCAACAAGTCTTCTTGTTAAATAGCCTGCATCTGCTGTTTTAAGTGCTGTATCAATTAATCCTTTTCTTGCTCCATGAGTTGAGATGAAGTATTCAAGAACACTCATTCCTTCTTTTAAATTTGATTTAACAGGTGTTTCTATGAATTCACCAGCAAGTCCAATAGTTCTTTTAGGTCTTGACATTAATCCCCTCATTGCTGCAAGCTGTTTTATCTGGTCAACACTTCCTCTTGCTCCTGAATCCATCATCATAAAGATTGAATTAAATCCATCCCTATCCTTTTTCATCTTTTCAACCATAAGGTCCGTAATTTTATCTGTTACTTCTGTCCATATATCAAGTATCATATTGTATCTTTCGCCTCTTGATATTTTTCCTTTAAGAAATTCATTTTCCACCTTTTCTATTTCTTTTTCGGCTTTTTCTAATATCTTCTCTTTTTCAGGGGGAATTAAAAGTTCATCAATTCCAAATGTTATTCCTGCTTTTGTTGCCCATTTAAATCCAAGGTCCTTTATATCATCAAGGAATTTCTCAGTTACAAGAGAACCAAATCTTTTATAACATTCATAAATAAGAGCATTTAACTTTTTCTTGTTTATTTCTTCATTTATAAATCTTAATGGAAGAGGAACAATATTATTAAATATAATTCTTCCAACAGATGTTTCAATTATTTTATCTTTTATCTTTATTTTTATTTTTGCATGAAGAGAAACAATTCCATTTTCAAAGGCTAAAATTGCCTCTTCTGGTGATGAAAAATATTTCCCTTCACCTTTATCTTTTTCCTTAATTTTTGTTAGATAATTTATTCCTATTACCATATCCTGAGTTGGAGCAATTATTGGTTGGCCATGTGCAGGAGATAATATATTGTGTCTTGGAAGCATAAGAAAAAGGGATTCAAGTTTTGCTTCCATTGATATTGGTATGTAAACTCCCATTTGGTCACCATCAAAGTCAGCATTAAAAGGCGGACATACAAGTGGATGAATTTGAATTGCTTTCCCTTCTATAAGTTTAGGTAAAAAGGCTTCTATGGAAATTCTATGAAGGGTTGGTGCCCTATTTAAAAGAACAGGGTAATCTTTTGTTATATCTTCAAGAAGTTCCCATACTTCCTTTGGTTTTTCTCTTAATAATTTTCTTGCACTTTTTATTGATTCTGCAAGTCCTGCTTTTTCCATCCTTCTTTCTGCAAATGGTTTAAACAATTCAAGTGCCATTTCCTTTGGTAAACCAACCTCATATAGTTTTAATTCAGGACCAACTACTATAACTGATCTACCTGAATAGTCAACTCTTTTTCCAAGTAAGTTTCTTCTGAATCTTCCCTTTTTACCTCTTAAAATATCTGATAGTGATTTTAAAGGCTGTCCACCTCTTCCCATTATTGGTTTTGACCTTCTCGCATTATCAAGTAAAGCATCAACTGCTTCCTGAAGCATTCTTTTTTCATTTTTTAGAATTATTTCAGGTGCTCCAAGTGCTATCATATTTTTTAATCTATTATTCCTTGTTATTACTCTTCTATAAAGGTCATTCAAATCACTTGTTGCATATCTTCCGCCTTCAAGTGGAACAAGAGGTCTTAAATCAGGGGGTATTACAGGAATAACTTCAAGTATCATCCATTCAGGTTTATTACCTGATGTTAAAAATGCTTCAACTATCTGATGTCTTTTTAAAAGTTTTCCCATTTTTTCTTGGGCAGTTTCAAGATGGATTTTTGATCTTATTTCTGCTGATAATTCTTCAAGGTCGATTCGCTGGAGCAATTTTTTAATAGCAGGTGCCCCCATTTCTGCAACAAAACCATCCTTTAATTCCTCTTTAAGTTTTAAATACTGAGATTCTGTAAGAGGAACCCCAGGTTCAAGTTTTATAATTTCCTGTTTATCTTTATATTTAAGCACATAATCCTTTCCCTTTAATTTAGAATCTATTTCAGTAATTATATACATGTCATAATAAAGAATTCTTTCTAATTCTGTACTTTGGATATCAAGAAGAAGTCCTATTATACTTGGTGTAATTTTATAATACCATATATGAGCGACAGGAACGGCAAGATTTATGTGTCCCATTCTTTCTCTTCTTACAGAAGAGGTTGTTATCTCAACTTGACATTTATCACATATCTGTCCTTTATATCTTCTTCCTTTATATTTACCACATGCACATTCATAGTCCTTTACAGGTCCAAAAATTCTTTCACAAAAAAGTCCGTCTCTTTCTGGCTTTTGTGTTCTATAATTTATTGTTTCTGCTGATTTGACTTCACCGTAGGACCAACTCCTTATTTTTTCCGGTGAAGCCAATTTTATTGTTATTGCTTTTAAATCTGTTGGTCTTATTTCCATAAAACCTCCTTAAAATTATATTGTTTCAATTTCAATATCAAGGCAGAGCCCTCTTAATTCATTTAAAAGAACATCAAAAGATACGGGTAAAGAGGGCTCCGGTGGCTCTTCTCCTCTTATTATTGCCTGATACAACCTATTTCTTCCTCTAACATCATCGGATTTTACTGTTAAAATTTCCTGCAATGTATAGGCAGCTCCATAACCTTCAAGTGCCCATACCTCCATTTCTCCAAATCTCTGTCCTCCAAATCTTGCTTTTCCGCCAAGTGGTTGTTGTGTAATAAGTGAATAAGGACCAACGGCTCTTGCATGGATTTTGTCTTCAACCATATGAACCAATTTCATCATATATATATAACCAACTGTTGCTTCATTATCTAAGTATTCTCCTGTCCTTCCATCTCTTAACCTTACTCTTCCATTAGGTGGAAGTCCTGCCTCTTTTAATTCCCTTTGAATTTCTTCAAGGGTAAATCCTTCAAATACAGGGCAGGCATAATATCTTCCAAGCTTTTTACCTGCCCATCCAAGAAGTGTTTCAAGTATTTGCCCTATATTCATCCTTGAAGGAACCCCAAGAGGATTTAATACAATATCAACAGGCGTTCCATCATCAAGGAAGGGCATATCTTCTAAGGGTGCAATTTTTGCTATTACTCCTTTATTACCATGTCTTCCTGCAAGTTTATCTCCAACTTCTATTTTTCTCTTTTGAGCAATATAAACTTTTATTAGCATATTAACTCCGTGAGGCAATTCGTCCCCCAGTTCTATTTCTTTTCTCTTTGTTTTCAATTCATTCAAAAGTTTTTCTCTTCTTTCCTTTGCTTCTGCAAGATATTTTCTCAAAATTTCCTCAGTTTTTTTATCTTCTATAAATCCTTCTGGAAGTTCCATAGAAATTAAATCCTTTTCAAAAAATTCTTCACTAAATTTGCTCCCTTTTTTAATCATTATTTTCCCTTTATAACTTTTAATACTTTTTTCTGCTTTTTTCCCCAAAAGTTTTTCTTTGAATACGGATTTTATACTCTTTTCAATTTCCCTCAATTCATATTCAATCCTATTTTCAAGTTGCATTATTCTTTTTCTAATTATCTTTTTTGCTAATGGAATTGTCTCAACATTTTTAGTAAGAATTTCAACATCAACAACTATTCCACTGACACCAGGAGGGACCCTTAACGATGTATCCTTTACATCCTTTGCCTTTTCAGCAAATATTGCTTTTAATAGCCTTTCTTCAGGAGTTAATTCTCTTTCTCCCCTTGGAGTAATTTTCCCAACAAGAATATCGTCAGGATGTACTTCTGCTCCAATTCTAACAATTCCATCCTCATCAAGATGTTTAAGCATGTCCTCAGGCACATTTGGAATATCTCTTGTTATCTCTTCCGGTCCCAACTTTGTTTCTCTTACGGATACTTCCAGTTCTTTTATATGAATTGATGTAAAAACATCATCTTTTACAAGTCTTTCACTTATTACAATTGCATCCTCAAAGTTATATCCATACCAGGGGATAAAGGCAACAAGTAAATTCTTACCTAAGGAGATTTCTCCCTCGTATGTTGCTGAATTGTCTGCTATCACTTCTCCTTCTTTAACTCTATCTTTGGGCTTTACAATTGGGAATTGATGTAAAATTGTTTCCTGGTTTGTCTTTTTAAATTTGATTAATTTATATTCATCAAGGTCTTCACCTATTAATTTTTTTTCAGCTTCATCAGGTCTTATTACAATTCTCTCAGCATCTACTTCAATTACGGTTCCACTTCTTTTTGCAATCACAACTGTCCCTGTGTCTATTGCCACTTTCTTTTCCATACCTGTTCCTACAATGGGTGGTTCAGGAACTAAAAGAGGAACTGCTTGTCTTTGCATATTTGAACCCATAAGAGCCCTGTTTGCATCATCATGTTCAAGAAACGGTATTAATGAGGTTGAAGGAGAGACAATTTGTCTTGGTGAAACATCAATGTATTCTACTTCTTCCCTTTTAACAATAGGATATGTTCCTTTATATCTTACAGAAACAAAACTTGGAATTATCTTACCTTCTTCATCACATGGAGTGTCAGCAGGTGCTACTTTAAACTCATCTTCCTCAACAGGTGTCAAATATTCTATTTTATTTGTGACTTTACCATTTATTACCTTTCTAAAAGGTGTTATTATAAATCCCATATCATCTATTTGAGCATAAGTAGTTAAACTTGTTATAAGACCTATATTTTGTCCCTCAGGTGTTTCTATTGGACATAACCTTCCATAATGGGAAGGATGAACATCTCTTACTTCAAAACCTGCTGTTTCTTTTGTAAGCCCACCAGGACCCATTGCAGATAATCTTCTTTTATGAGTAAGCTCTGAAAGAGGGTTTGTTTGTTCAAGAAATTGTGATAATCTATTTACTGTGAAAAAGGAAAGTATTGTTGAAGAAATAACTTTTGGATTAATAAGATGATGAGGTAAAAGTTTCTCTTCTCTTTCTAAAAGCATTTTCTCCTTTATATTTTTTGAAAGTCTTGTAAGTGCCAATTTAAATTGTGCTCCAAGAAGCTCTCCAACCCTTCTAACCCTTCTATTTCCAAGATGATCTATATCATCTAATGTTTCTTCTCCAAGATAAAGTTTTAAAGTTCTCCTTATTATTTCCTCAAGGTCCCTTAAAGTCAATTCTTTTTTATCTTCTGGAATATCAAGACCCAATCTTGCATTTAACTTATATCTACCAACATCACCCATTTCCATTTTTGTTTTTGAAAAAAGGACCTCATTAATATAAAATCTTGCTTCTTCTTCTGATTTTGGAGGAATAAACCTTATTATTCTATATATTGAAGCTAAAGCATCTGATTCTGTTTTCATCCTATCATGTCTTATTGTGGTTAAAATTACATCAATTCCTGGTGTATCAATTCCATAAACTTCGATTTCTTTTATTTTATTCTCTTTAAGTTTTTCTATTGCATCTTCATCTAAAAGAACACCTGTATCAATTATTTCTTCTCCTGTTTCCGGAATAATTGCTTCTGAAGCAGTATAGTAAATATCAGGTTCAATTTCAGAGACCTTGATTTTAATTGGTTTACCAAAGAAAAATTTGAGTATATCTTTGTTTGTTCTGTATCCTAAAACCCTTAATAATCTTGAAACTGGGAACCTTCTTCTTTTTAAAAATGTGACTCCAAATATTTTTTGAGCATCTATTGAAAATTCAACCCATGGACCTCTATAAGGGACCAAAAGTGAAATATATCTTGTTGTATCACCCTTTTCTTCAATATCAAAATAAATACCCGGAGAGCGATGCAATTGATTCACTATTACTCTTTCAACTCCATTTACTATGAATGTTCCCCTTTCTGTCATAAAAGGAAGATCACAAAGATATACTTCTTCTTCTATAGGAGTTCCAACTTTCTCTCCTGTATCAGGATTTTTCTCAATTAATCTTAGTGTAACAAATACAGGCACTGAGTAGGTCAAATTTTTTCTTTGACAGGTTTCAGGGTCATATTTTGGTTCACCAACTCTATAACTTATATATTCAAGAACAAATCTTTTATGTATATCTTCAACAGGAAATGTTTCTTTTAAAAGAGCATGAAGCCCTTCATTTTCTAATTCTTTCCCCTCCTTTAATCTATCCAGTTGTAAAAAATTTCTAAATGACTGAAGTTGCACCTGTAAAAGGTTTGGCATTTCTACTAACTCTTTTTTATAACCTATTCTTTTAATGGGCATAACTTACCTCCTATATATTTTGAATTTAAAATTTTTTACTTTTCAACACCTTTTATTTAATTTCTACCTTTGCACCAAGAGCTTCAAGAGCTTGTTTAATTTTTTGGGCCTCTTCTTTTGAGACGCCATGTTTTACTACTTGAGGAGTTGAACTAATTAAATCTTTTGCCTCTTTTAATCCAAGTCCTGTAATTGTTCTAATTTCTTTTAAAACAGGTATTTTCTTTTCACCTGCATCTACTAAGATAACATCAAATTCTGTTTTTTCTTCAACTTCTGCAGGTGCTCCTCCTGCTCCTGCAACAGGAGCACTAACCACTGGAATCTGGGCTGATACTCCAAATTTTTCTTCAAGTTTTTTTACAAGTTCTGCAAGTTCTATAACGGTGAGAGATTCAATTCCCTCTATAATTGTATCTATTTTACTTTTTTCTGCCATTTTAAAATCCTCCTTTTATAAATTTTTATTTTTCTCTATATTTTTTAAAACAATTAAAAGTTTTAATAAAATTCCTTTTAATCTCATCACTGTGTTTAAAATTGGCGAGTTTAAAAGAATGAGTGTCTTTGCTCTTAACTCTTTCAAAGATGGCAACTTTGCTATATTTATAATTTCTTCCTTTCTATAAATTCCAATTCCTATTATCATTCCTCCTTTTAATTCTCCTTTTTTAATTTCTCTTATATATTCATAAACTTCTTTAAGGGGTTCAACAGGGTCATCATAGGCTAAAATAACTGCATTTTGTCCTGTTAAAAATTCTTCCGGAAAACTTAATCCTGCTTTTTTTAAAGCAATTTTAAAAATTCTATTATTTACCACCTTTAAAAGTCCCTTTTTTTTCTTAATTTTTCTCCTCAATTCTGTAATTTCAGGAACATTAAGTCTTGAGAAATCCATTAAATATAATGCTTTAGCTCCCCTTAAAATTTCTTCAATTTCTGAAACTTTTTTAGTTTTTAAAAGAGAAGGCATTATTTTTTCCTTTCTCGTAATTTTTCAAAAACATTATTTATATCAATCTTTATTCCGGGTCCCATTGTTGAAGAAACTACTATTTTTTGAATATAAGTTCCTTTAAAAGATGCAGGTCTTGAATTCTGAACTTCTTCAATTAATGTTAAGAAGTTCTCGGTAAGATGTTCTTCAGGAAAAGATGCTTTTCCTATTCCCACATGTAAATTACCTGTTTTATCAACACGGAATTCTATTCTCCCTTTTTTAAGTTCATTTACAACTCTTCCAACTTCCTTTGTAACAGTTCCTGTCTTTGGTGAAGGCATAAGTCCTCTTGGTCCAAGAATTTTACCAAGTTTTGAGACCTCCGGCATTGTTTCAGGAGTAGCAACAACATAATCAAAATCAGTCCATCCTGATTTTATTTTCTCTATTAAATCCATAAATCCAACATAATCAGCCCCTGCCTCCTTTGCTTCTTTCTCTTCATCCCCTCTTGTAAATACTAAGACCCTTACCTTTTTCCCTGTTCCATAAGGTAAAATTGCTGTTCCCCTAACCATCTGATCAGCCTTTCTTGGGTCAACACCAAGTTTTATACTCACTTCAATAGTTTCATCAAATTTTGCATTTGCTGTTTCTTTTACAAGTTTTATTGCTTCTTCCAATTTATATAATTTATTTTTATCAACTTTTTCAAGTAAACTTAAATATCTCTTTGAATGTTTTCCCATTTTATTCCTCCACTTCTATTCCCATACTTCTTGCAGTTCCCTCAATTATTTTTATTGCTGATTCAAGGGATTCAGTATTTAAATCAGGCATTTTAAGTTTTGCAATTTCTTCTATATCCTTTTTTGTAACCTTTCCAACTTTTACTCTATTTGGTTCACCAGAACCTTTTGCAAGTCCTGCCTTTTTCTTAAGTAAAACAGAAACAGGTGGTGTTTTTAATACAAATGTAAAGCTCCTATCTTTATATATTGTAACAACAACTGGAATTATCATTCCTGCTTGATTTTTTGTTGCATCATTGAATGCCTTACAGAATTCCATTATATTTACACCATGCTGACCAAGCGCAGGTCCAACAGGAGGAGCAGGTGTTGCTCCACCTGCTGGTATTTGAAGTTTTACCTGTGCAACAACTTCTTTTGCTTTCATTTTAATAAATTCTTTGAACTTGTGTAAAATCAAGGACAACAGGTGTTGTCCTTCCAAATATTGTTACACGAACCTTCAATTTCCCTCTATCAGGATAAACTTCTTCCACAATACCTGTAAATTCTGAAAAAGGACCATCAATTATTCTTACACTTTCACCCTCCATAAATGGTGTTTCTGCTTTTTTCTTTTCCTTTTCTTTCTCAATTCTTTCCAAAATACTCTTAATTTCATTTTCTGAAAGTGTTATTATCTCTTTTTCTTCTAAGGAACTTCCTTTTATAAGTGGTCTTAATGCTCCATAGGACCTAAGAATTTCCATAATTTCTGCATCAGGAACCATTTCAACAAGTATGTAACCTCTAAAAAGTGGTTTCTCTTTTATTACTCTCTGTTTTTTTCTAATGCTTACAACAGTTTCTGTTGGAATTAATATTCTTCCAATTTTATCTTCCAATTTTCTTTCTTTAATAATTGTTTCCATTAATTTTTTTACTTTCCTTTCTTTACCTGAAAGTGTCCAAAAAACAATCCATTTTTTTTCTTTTTTTTCTTCTTCCACTTTCATTTCAAAAAAATCCCAATTATTCTTGCAATTATAAAATCCAAAAACCCAATTAAAAATGCAACAATTAATGAAAATATAATAACTGCAATTGTTGAGCCTATTGTAATATCTCTTGTTGGCCAGCTTGTTCTTTCTACTTCTATTTTTACTTCATTAAAAAAATTTCTAAAGGAGTTTATTATTTTATTCATTTTGTTTCTTTATGTAAAGTATGTTTTTTACACCATTTACAATATTTTTTCAAACTAATCTTTATACTTTTTTTCTCTTTTGATTTTGTTGTAGTATAATTTCTCCTTTTACAAACTTCACATTGCAAATGGACAACTTCTCTCATTTTAATACAAAATCAGGCCTGGAGGGATTTGAACCCCCAACCATCGGATTTGGAATCCGACGCTCTTCCTGGTTGAGCTACAGGCCTAATTTTAACCTTTTTAATTTTAAGTTTTATATTTTAAGGGTTAAAACATATTTAAGTCAAGTGCTTGTATAATTCCA
>CAZUSI010000018.1:0-21987 GCA_964623395.1 uncultured bacterium
TAAACTCCCCGGGCAGGACTTGAACCTGCAACCTACGGGTTAACAGCCCGCCGCTCTGCCCATTGAGCTACCGGGGAATAAATATAAAATTATAAGGGAAAAATATTTTAAATTTCAAGTTTTCTTTTCTTCTTCTAATCCCATTTTTTTCTTAATTTCAATCTCGATCTCCTTTGCTATTTCTTTGTTTTCTTCAAGAAATTTTCTTGCATTATCCCTTCCCTGTCCAAGTTGTTTACCTTTATATGAATACCATGTTCCTGCCCTTTCAATTATTCCTAAATCAAGTCCCATATCTATTATTTCACCTTCTTTTGATATCCCCTTTCCAAAAAGGATATCAAATTCTGTTTCTTTAAAAGGTGGAGCAAGCTTATTTTTTACAACTTTTACTTTAACCCTACTCCCAATATTTTCTTCACCAGCTTTAATCGTTGATAATTTTCTTATATCAAGTCTTACTGATGCATGGAATTTTAAGGCAAGCCCACCAGGTGTTGTTTCAGGAGAGCCAAATAGAACACCTATTTTATGTCTTACTTGATTTACAAATATTGCACATGTTCCTGATTTTGCAAGAACACCTGCAAGTTTTCTCATTGCTTGTGACATAAGTCTTGCTTGAAGACCTATATGGGTATCACCCATTTCTCCTTCAATTTCTGCTTTTGGGACAAGGGCAGCAACTGAATCAACCACAATTATATCCATTCCTCCACTTCTTACTAAGCTTTCTGCAATTTCAAGTGCTTGTTCGCCTGTATCAGGTTGTGAAATATAAAGCTCATTTATATTTACACCAAGTTTTTCAGCATAATTTGGATCAAGTGCATGCTCTGCATCTATGAAAAGTGCAGTTCCACCTTCCTTTTGAACTTCTGCAATTGCATGTAAGGCAAGTGTTGTTTTTCCACATCCTTCAAGCCCAAATATTTCAATTATTCTTCCTCTTGGATATCCACCAACACCAAGTGCAATATCAAGTCCTATTGAGCCTGTTGGTATTACAGGGATTTTTTCAACTTTTGCTTCTCCAAGTTTCATTACACTCCCTTTACCATATTGCTTTTCTATTTGCTTTAAAGCAGTTTCTATTGCTTTTCTTTTATCCTCTTTCATTTTTCCTCCTCAAATTTTTTAAATAAAAGTGAGCAATTGTGCCCACCAAAACCAAAAGAGTTTGATAGTGCATACCTTATATTTATTTTTCTTGCTCCTTCTTTAACATAATCAAGGTCACATTCAGGGTCAGGATTTGTTAAATTCCTTGTTGGATGTATTATTCCATTATAAATACTTAAAACAGTTACTGCTGCTTCAAGAGCACCTGCTGCACCAAGAAGATGTCCTACAAGGGATTTTGTTGCATTGACAGGAATTTTATATGCCCTTTCACCTAAAAGTTTTTTTATTGCAAGTGTTTCTGCAACATCTCCTCTTGGTGTTGCTGTTCCATGAGAATTTATATAATCTATTTCAAAAGGAGAAACTCCTGCATCCTCCAATGCCTTTTTCATTGCATAATATGCACCTTCACCATCAACACATGGTGCTGTTATGTGATATGCATCTGCACTTGCACCATATCCAACAATTTCAGCATATATTTTTGCTCCCCTTTTAATTGCTGAATTAAGTTCTTCAAGAATTAAAACAGCAGAACCTTCTCCCATTACAAATCCATCCCTTTCTTTATCAAAGGGTCTTGATGCCTTATCAGGTTCATCGTTTCTTGTTGAAAGTGCTCTCATATTTGCAAATCCGGCAATACCAAGTGGTGTTATAGGTGCTTCTGCTCCACCAACTATCATGCAATCAGCATCTCCTCTTTGTATTATTTTAAATGCCTCACCAATTGAATGGGCAGAAGAGGCACAAGCAGAAACAATTCCATAATTTGGTCCTTTAAATCCATATTTTATTGAAATTACACCTGATGCAATATCAGGAATCATCATTGGAACCAAAAATGGAGATACCTTGTCATATCCTTTTTTAAGTGCAATTTCTTTTTCATTTTCAAGTGTTTCAATACCCCCTATTCCTGATGAGATTATAACCCCCGTTCTATATGGATCATATATATTTTTCTTTAAGAGCTCTGAATCAGAGATTGCTTCATCAGTTGCCCATAATGCATAAATTGTATACCTATCATTCCTTTTTATTTCCTTTTTATCAAGTTTTTCAGATGGGTCAAAATTTTTTATTTCAGCAGCAATTTTTACAGGAAATGATGATACATCAAATCTTTCTATATGAAATATTCCATTTTTACCTTCAATTAAGTTTTTAAAGTTCTCTTCTTTATTTTTTCCAAGCGAAGTTAGAATTCCTATCCCTGTTACCACAACCCTTCTTTTTTCCATTTTATTGTTTTAATTTATTTTCAATGTATTTAACTGCATCTTGAACAGTTCTTATTTTTTCTGCATCTGTATCAGGAACTTCTATTCCAAATTTTTCTTCTATTTTCATTATTAGTTCAACAACATCAAGGGAATCTGCTCCAAGGTCCTCTTGAAATCTTGCATCAGGTGTTACTTGTTCAGGTGTTACATCAAGTTCTTCCACTATAATTTCTTTTAATGTTTCAAATACATCCATTTTAACCTCCTTTTAAATTTTTTCTATATTTTCTTTAAGCCACTCTAAAGTTATTGATTTAGGTCTTTCAATTGGAAATTCAAGTGCTCTATCCCATACTATCTGTGCTAAAATTCCAAATGCTCTTGATATTCCAAAAAGTACTGTATAAAAGGGGAACTCAGTTATTCCATAATGATATAAAAGACATCCTGAATGGGCATCAACATTTGGATATGGATTTGCAACCTTTCCTGTTTCCTTTAATATATTAGGAATAACTTTATAAGCAATATCAACAATTTTGAATATTTCATCATCTGGTGTATATTTTAAAGCAAAATCCCTAAAAGCAAGATATCTTGGATCAACATCTCTTAAAACAGCATGTCCAAAGCCTGGAATTACTTCTCCTTTTGCAAGTGTTTCTCTTGCAAATTCTTCAACTTCCTTCTCCCCTATTTTTCCTTTATATTTCTTTTTCATTTTTAAAAGCCATACCATTGTATCCATATTTGCTCTTCCATGAAGTGGCCCTGCAAGTCCATTCATTGCTGCTGAAAATGAATAGTATACATCTGATAGTGCTGAGGCAACAAGATGGCCTGTATGCGCTGATACATTTCCTCCTTCATGGTCAGCATGTAAAAAAAGATATAATCTTAAGAGTTCATAAACTTCTTCATTGTCATATCCCATCATATGTGCCAAATTTGCAGAAAAATCAAGCTTTTTATCAGGTTCTTTCATTTTTCCATCTTTATATAATCTTCTATATATATAAGCAGCAAGAACAGGTAATTTTGAAATGAGTTCAATTGAATCATCAAGTGTTGCTTCCCAATACTCTTCTTTTTTTAATTTTCCTTCATCGTATAATTTTGCAAATTTTGATAGATCCCTTAAAGCAAGTATTCCAAGTGAAAATAAAGCCATTGGATGTGAAGTTTTTGGCATTGCCTTTATTACCTTAATAACATGCTCAGGAAGTTTCATTCTCTTATTTATTTCCTTTTGAATTTCTTTAACTTCTTCCATTGTTGGAATTTCACCTGTTAGAAGTAAGTAAAAAAGACCTTCTGGAAGCGGTTCATCTTTTATTTTTGGCAATTTTTCTTTTAATTCATTTAAATTATATCCTCTATAGAATATTCCTTTAATAGGATCTACATAAGAACCTTCCCATATCATGCATTTTACACCCCTCATTCCCCTAAATATCTGCTCAACTGTCACTTGGGATACAACCTTATCCTTATATTTTTCAAGAATTTCTTTAATTTCTTTTCTTCTTTTTTCTATTTTTTCCCTTAAAACTTCTTTCAATTTCATTTTTCCTCCTTTTTAAATTGAAAATTTTAAAAAATTTCTCACCACTTTTATATACACCTTACCTTCTCCAATTTTGTATACTTCACCATCAAGATGAAAATTATAAGGTTTTTTAATTTCAATTTCAAAAAAGTTTGAGAAATTTTTATAGATAGAATAAGATTCATATATATGTTTTCCGGAAACTGCTTTTGGTAATTCCTTTAATATTTTAAATTTTGAAAGTTCTTTTATTATTGAAAAATCAATTTTTCCATCAAAAGGGTCTGCAAAAGGAGTTAATTTGAATCCTCCCCCTATATATTTTCCATTACCAAATGCAATCAATGTTATTTTACCTTCATATTCAAAATTTTCTGTCTTTATTTTTACATATATTGGCTTAAAATTTTTCAATACAATGAGTAAGGATATTAAATATCTTAAAATTCCCTTAAAAATCCTTAATTCTTCTGATTTTACAGCAGTTTCTGAATCTATTCCAAAACCGCATCCATTTAAAAAAATAATTTTTTCATTTTCCTTCTCAAGGATTCCAGCATCCACATATTTTTCTTTACCAAAAAATGCAATTTCCATATATTCTTTAAAATTCAATTTTTTTTCATATAAACCCCTTATAAAATCGTTTCCAGAACCAGTTGGAATCATTCCAATTATTTTATCTATTCTTTTTTTAGTTCCAATTTGAACAGAATTGTTTAATGTCCCATCTCCTCCAACAAATACAATCCTTTCATATTTTTCAAGAAATCCATAAAATTTTTCTTTTCCTCTTTCTTTATCCTCTGTTATTGCAATTTCATATTTTAATTTTTTTTCATCAAGATATTCTTTAATATAAGGCAATTTTTTAATACTCATTCCTCCTCCTGCATAAGGATTCACTATTATCCCAATCATAAAACTATAATTAAAATTGTTCTTATAATTGTGAAAATCCATATTAAAGGAATTGTAATTAATTTTTCAAAAAAATTTTTATAAATTGAAAAATACTTTGATGCCCCTCTTCCCCAATCAAGATATTTCCTTGATAGAATAAATTTTGTTTTTAAACTACTTTCCCCCCTTTTATGGTAAAAAACTATTTCAGGAGAAAAAAATGCATAAATTTTTTCTTTTTTTGCCCTTTCCATAAATTCCACATCTGTAAAATAAATAAAAAATCTTTCATCAAATCCCTTTAATTTTTCAAAAAGATCTCTTTCAATAAAAATTGCTGAAAACATCGGTTGGGGAGCAAATTGCTCTTTATTATAATCAATTTTTTTCTTCCATAAAAAGGGAAATATAAAATTTTTTAAAGAAGGAAACTCTCTTACAGAATTTTCAGGTATTTTATCATCTTTTAAAATTAAAGGAGCAACTATTTTGTATTTTTTAATTAATTCCTTCAATTTGTTAATTTCAAATTTTAAGGGAAAGGAATCAGGATTTAGAAAAAGTAATATTTTTCCCTTTGAAATTTTAAATCCAATGTTATTTGCCTTTGCAAAACCAACATTCTTTTTTAAAAAAATTTTTTTAATATTTTTTTCCTTTTTAAGAATTTCTTTTGTTCCATCAGATGAATTATTATCAACAATTATTATTTCGCCATCTTTTATTTTTTTAACTTCTTTTAAAAATTTTTTTAAAACATTTTTACTATTATATGTTACAGTTATTATTGAAATTTCAAATTCCTTTAATGTATTCATATATTATTTCAGCACATTCTTTCCATGTAATACCATTTGCTTTTACCCTAATTTTCTCTTTTTTTAAGTTTTCAATTATATTCAAACTATTTTCAATTTCTTCAAGTCCTATATAAAAACCCTTATTTCTTTCCTTTAAAATTTTTTCAAAATAAATCCCTTTTGGTCCAATACATAAAATTGGAATCTCATATCCCGAATATTCAAAAAACCTACTCGGTATTGTATATTCCCCTATTTTATCAAATGAAATTAAAAATAAATCTGCTTTTTTTAAAAAATCTTTTAAATTTTTATAAGGTAAAAATCCATGAAATTTTATTCTTTCCTTTATATCCATAGGTAAATTTTCTGGTAATATTCCAGCATAATGAATTTCAACATTTTTTAAATTTTTTAATGTCCTAACAAATTTTATAAAGGAATTTAAAGAATTTTTTAAAGTTCCTGTATAAAAAATTATAAAATTTTTATTTTCTTTTTCTTTATAAAAAAATTTTTCTTCATGTCCATGCTCAGCAACTATTCCCTTTAATTTAAATTTTTCCTTTAAACTTTCATAAGAATAAACAATTCCTTCACTTTTTTTTAAAATTTCAAATATTTTTTCATCCATCCTTTTATTTTTTGATAACCATTCATCCCTTAGTTCTATTACAAGTTTTGAATTAAAAAATTTTTTTAATTTATACCCAAGAATTATACTTGAAGGAGGTGGCGATGAAACATATATTAAATCAACATTTTTTAGTTTTTCTTTTATATAAATTTCTGAAAAAAATCTCCATATAAATTTAGAGTCAATAAAAATTTTTGAATTCTTATCCCCTTTGATTTTCCCTCCGAACAAAAGACCTAAGGGATCAGGTATCCTTATGACTTCTAAATTTTTTACTTCTTCTAAGAGTGTTTTATCATAAACCCAGTGTTTTGTTTTTGAAGAAATTATAATAAAATCCATTTTTTCTTTTAAATATTTTGAAATCATACAAGCCCTTATACTTCCTGACATTCCATGAGGGGGGAAATAGTAAAATATAAAAATTGAATTAAAATGTTTCACGTGAAACATTTATGAGCTCTATTTGGGCACCCAATTTTTTTAATTTTTCATGAAAATTTTTATATCCCCTTTTTATATGCTCAATTCCTTCAACTGTGCTTTCTCCTTCTGCTGCAAGTGCTGCAATTACAAGGGCAGCACCTGCTCTTATATCAGGTGTAATGAGGTCTGCTCCTTCAAGTTTTTCAACTCCATCAATTATGCATGTCCCTTTTTCAACCCTTATATTTGCCCCCATTCTCATAAGTTCTCCCACATATCCAAATCTTTCAGAATATACCCCTTCAATTATAATTGATGTCCCCTTTGCAATTGATAACATTGAAACAAATTGTGGCTGAAGATCTGTTGGAAATTCTGGATATGGGCCTGTTTCTATTTTTAATGGCAATATTTCCTTATCCCCCTTTAAATATATTTCATCTTTTTTTACTTCAATTTCTGCTCCTGATTCCCTTAACTTCTCAATAACATTTTCAAGAAATTTATAAACTTTCCCTTTTATCTTAATTCTTCCACCTGTTATTCTTCCTGCAACAAGGAATGTTCCTGCTTCAATTCTATCATTAATTATTTTATATTTTAAAGGTGGATTTAATTCCTTAACCCCTTCAATTTCAACAATATCTTCTCCTTCCCCCTTTATTTTTGCTCCACATTTTTTTAAAAAATTTAAAAGGTCAACTGTTTCAGGTTCTTTTGAAGAATTAATTATAACCATTTTCCCTTTTGAAATACTTGCAGCCATTGCAAGATGGCATGTTGCTCCAACAGATTTTTGGTCAAAATAAATTTCACATCCCTTTAATTTTTTACATTTTGCTATTATAAATCCCTTATCTATTTCTATTTCTGCACCCATTTTATGAAGTCCTTCAAGATGATAATTTATAGGTCTTGGACCAAAACTACATCCTCCAGGGAATGCAACCTTTGCTTTTCCAAATCTTGCAAGTAAAGGTCCTAAAACATATATTGATGCTCTCATTTTTCTAACTGCTTCATAAGGTGCTTCCCATGAATTTATTTTTGATGGATCAATTTCAATTTTATTCTCTCCTATTTTTTTAAATTTTGCTCCAAGTGCTTCAAGCAATGAGAGCATTGTGTTTACATCTTCAATATCAGGGACATTTTCAATAATTATTTTATCATTTAAAAGTATTGTTGATGCTAAAATAGGAAGTGCTGCATTTTTTGCTCCTTCTATTTTAACTTCCCCTTTTAATTTTTTTCCACCTTTTATTAAATATTTTATTCCCATATTGCTATTGGCAATTTTTTTATAAATTTACCTTTTCCATTTTTATCCTTCATTTCTACATAAATTATATAAAGTCCACCTTTTCTTTCCTTCATAATTTCCGACAAATTAAAAAATCTTTTTGATGAAACTATATAATTTTCAATTAATTTTTCCCTTAATCTTCCCTTTGAATCAAATAAATATATTTTAATTTCGGTTAAATTATAAGGTGGATTTATAAAAATTTTCAAATCGTTTTTTGAAGAAAATATTTTACCTGATAAAGAAATGTATTCTCTTTCAGGGAAAATATTTTGAAAAATTGAGTTTTCCCTTCCGGGTGTTGCTCCAAGAGGTGCTATTGATGAACCCCACGAAAATCTTTCATCTGATGGAAAATCAATTCCTTTTCTTTCCAAAGAAATGTCTTTTCCTCCTCCCCATTTATAATCATAAGGAACAGAATCAACTATGTTTCCAATATGGTCATAAATGTAAACAATATCCTTTAAATTGTCAAGAGAATAAAATTCACTAAAAGGAGAGATGCATTTAAATCTACCAAATTTTTGATAAAGGTATAATGTATCTTCCATTTTTTTAATTATAACAAGATAACTTTCAGGTTCAATTTTAAAATCCCCCCATCTTTTTATACTTTTACTTTTATCAGATATTCCAAAATTTGAAATATCAAGAGTATCAGAAATAGGGTTGTATATTTCAACCCATTCATAATCTGAATTGTACATTATTTCTGTTATAAATAACGGTTTTGTCGATACAAAAACATTAAAATTTAAAAAATTATTTGATGTATCATAATCCATATTTCCTTTTCCATAAACAAATCCCTTATAAATCCCTCTTTTTAATGGATTTATTTCAAATCTAACAATTCCAGAATCATTTCTAACCAATTTTCCAGGGAAATATAATGAATCCTTATAAAAATCATTTATTTCCAAATAAATTCTTATATTTCTTAAAGTATCAAATCCATTGTTGAAAAATTTAACAAATATTTCAAAAATTTTATTTTCTTCTGGGAAAGGCGGTTTTATTATTATACTTTTTGAATTTATAAGTAAATCTGGGAAAAATTTGAGAGAATTTTCTTTTCCAGGAGTTGAACCACTTAGATTTTGGCAAAATCCCCAATTCCAAAATTCATCAGGTCCATCAAGTTTTATTCTTTCACAAGAGATACCATCAGGGGGTGAAAGGGGTAATGAATCATCAGGATTAAATGGTGTTCCATAAGTTGATACAGTGTCAAGAGTTGGAGAAATTAATGCTAATGGGTCATTATTTGAAATTCCATCACCTATTGTAGTATTTCCAACTGTTAAAACTATAACTCCATCTAAATTATATGGTCTTACATAATTTCCATCCCCTTCTTGAAGATATTCAGGGTCTAAAATTACTGCAAAGCCTTTTGGTGGAATTTTTGTTGTGTTTATTATACAATTTGGATAATATAAAAGTATTGAATCGTTTGTCCATGGAATTATATTATCAGTGGCATCAAAATCAGTTATTTTATAACCCTGTAAATCAATTTCATATTCAGAATTGTTATATATTTCAACAAATTCATTTCTATCACCTGGTGTTCCAGGACTTTGAGAATCAGAACCTTTAACATTTGACATAACTTCTGATATAACTGGTAAGGAAATTAAAAATAGGGTTATCATTTGCTTTTTAAAAATAAAAATAGGGATAAAATTAAAAGGAAAAATAAACTAAAAAATGGGGAAGAAGAAAGTAAAGGGATGGAAAGGGAAGGTATTTTTAAATTTAAAACAATTAATAATGCTATGAATATTCCAGAAAGGGCATCACCTGCAACAAGTCCAGATGATAAAAGAATTCCTTTTTCCTTTTTTAAGGTAAATTTTGAAATTATACCACCTATTCCTATTGTAGTTGATAAACTTAAAGGAAGATAAAGCCCAACTGCAAATGGAAGAGAAGGTATTCCAAGAATTTCAACTACTATCCCAATTCCGATTCCTGAAATTATAAGTTCCCATGGCATTTTACCTTCAAAAGTTCCTTGAACAACAAGTTTCATAAGGGTTGCTTGAGGTGCAGAAAGAATTTCCGAACCTATTTTATATGCTTTGTTTAATAAAAAAATTGTATATCCTATAAAGATTGCTGAAAATAAAACCCCTAAAAATTCACCTATTTGTTGAAATTTTGGAGTTGCATTCAATAAAAATCCTGTTTTTAAATCTTGAGATGTATCACCTGCAATTGCTGCTGAAATACAAACGATTGCTCCAACTGTTAATGCTGCAATTATTCCCCTTTCGCCCTTAAATCCAATTTTTAATAATATTATGCTTATTAAAAGAAGTGTTGCTATTGTCATTCCTGAAATAGGATTTGAAGAAGAACCAACTATTCCAACTATTCTTGAAGAAACTATAACAAATAAAAGGGAAAATAAAATTATGAAAAAACTTGAAATGAAATTTTGCTTAAAATTTGGAATTAAAGAAATTAAAATATAAATTATAATTGTTCCAAAAAATACAAATTTTAATGGCAAATCTTTTGGTCCTGTAATACTTTTTAATGAAAATTTTCCTTTTGAGAAAATTGATATCATTGTTTTTATGAAACTTATTATTCCACCTGCAAGAACACCACCTGCCCCTATATATCTTATATATTTACTCCAAATTTCTATTGGCATAAGTTCTTCTTTTAAAAAGTTCTCTATTAAGGGCATAATTCCAAACCATCCAAAAATTCCACCTGCCATAAGAAAAAAAGAAGTTTTTAAACCTAAAATAAATCCAACGCCTAAAAGACTTGGTGAATTATCAAAGGAAAATTGAAATTTTGATTTTAATTTAAAAATAAAATCAACAATGTCTTTAAAAAGATGAATTCCCAAGGAAAAAAATTTGTATATAAAGCCTAAAATTATTCCTAAGAATACCATTTTTGCCTTTTCCCCACCTTCATCTCCTGCTTTAAGAACTTCTGCACATGCTCTTCCCTCTGGATATGGAAGTACATCATCTTCTTCTTCTATAAATCTTTTCCTTATAAGAATCATTAAAAGCACACCAAGTGTTCCTCCTATAATTGAGACCAAAAATATATATAAAATATCAACTTTTAAACCGAGCATAATTAATGCAGGAACAGTAAATATAACTCCTGCTGCAAGCGATTCACCTGCTGATGCAATTGTTTGAACAATATTGTTTTCCAATATTCCTCCTTTTCTTAAAATTCCCCTTAAAATTGCCATTGAAATACAGGCAGCAGGTATTGATGCAGATACTGTCATTCCCATTTTAAGCCCAAGATATGCATTTGCAGCCCCAAATATTATTGAAAGTAAAATTCCGATAATTGTTGCCCTAATTGTAAATTCTTTCATTTTAAAATTTTAATAAATTCAGAAACTATTTTTTCATTTTTAAATCTTTCCTTAAAAAATTTTTTCTCATTTTCAGAAATAATTTTCAAATATTCTTTTTCTTTATAAATTTCTAAAATTTTTTTTGAAAGGGAATTTTTATTAAATATAAAACCATTTTTTTTATCCTCAATAAGCCAGGAAAATTTTTCTGATACACATATAGGAGTCCCATAACCCATTGCCTCAATAACATTTCTTCCAAGAGGTTCAAATGTTTTTTCTCTTGGATGAACAAAAAGATCCAAAGAAATATAATAATTTTCAGGATTTTTTTGCCATTCAAAAAATTTCACATATTCTTCCAGATTTAATTCTTTTATTTTTTTAATTAATTTAATTTTTTCTCCCCCATTTTTAAAATCATCTCCAACAATTAAACAAAATAAATTTTTTATTTCATTCTTTAAATCCCTTAAAGCAATAAGAAGATTTTCAATTTCTTTTTCTTCTGAAATTCTTCCAATATAACCTATTATGAATTTATCCTCTGGTAAGTTTAAAATTTCTCTTGCTTTACTTTTACTAATATTTTCTTCTTTAAGTTCAATTATGTTGTAAATCATTTTAACATTTTTAAATCCTATATCTTTAAGCATTTTTTCAACAAAAGGAGATATTGCTATTAAAATATCTGAGAATTTTCCAAAAAATCTATAATAATTTTTTTTTAATTTTGATTCAAGTGCAAATAAATCTCTTATGTGCCATATAATTTTTGATTTTGTTAATATTTTTAAAATTAATATAAAAGGTGCTCCCTTAAAATCATTTATATGAATATTTTTTATTTTCTCTTTTTTTACCAATTTTTTTATAATCAAAGAATATTTTATAAAAATATAAATTCTTTTTAAAATTGCATATAAATTTATAAATTTAATTCCAATAAATTTTTTAAATATTTTCATTGAAGGGTTAAAAGGAATTGCCACTTTTTTAATTTCTGGTATTTCATAAAAATCAACTAATTTTTTTGATGTCAATAAATATATTTCATAATTCCTTTCTTTTAATTTTTTTAATAAATTTTTTAAGGATATCTCAGCTCCTCCCTTTTCATAAGAAAGGGATATAGAAATAATCTTTTTCATTTTTTATTCTCACAAATTTTTTTTATTATTTCTGTTAAATTTTCCATAGAATAATATTTTTTGACAAGATCATATCCACCTTTTGAAATTAATTCTGCCAATTTTTTATCAACTAACAATCTCTCAACTGCTTCTGCAAATTCTAAAGGGTTATCTCTTACTATTATATTAACTCCATCCTTAATTCCCTTTATACCTTCACATCCAATTTTTGTTGAAACAATAGGAACACCGTTTGCCATTGCTTCAATTATTTTTACCCTAATACCTGTTCCAATCCTAAGTGGAACTACTAAAACATTTGTTTTTGAATATACTTCTTCTATTTTTGGAACGAATCCCTTTACAAATATATCTTTTCCATTTGAAAGTTTTTCAATACTTTTATTTATAGATGGTCCTACAATAAATAATTTTACATCCTTTATTTTTTCTTTAATATGTGGAAAAATTTTTTTCATAAAATAAAAAAGAGCATCTTTATTTGGAAAATAATCCATATCTCCTATGAAAAGGATATTCTTTTCATTATTTTCTACTTTTTTTATTTTTATTTCAGGATAAAAGGCAAGTTCATAGACCTTTTTATTATTTTTTAATTTTCTCTTTTCCTCTTTTGATGTTACTATAATTCCGTGAGCACTTTTTAGTATTTTCCTTTCAACATTTTTTATCCTAAAAAACTCGTAAAGATGTATTAATTTTAAAAAAGGATTTTTTTCTTTTAAAAATGCTTTTTTATGCCTTTCAGATGTCACATCATGTAAATCCACTATTTTTTTACAAGAAGGAATATACAAAGAATATTGATATGTTCTTTCATGATTAAACCATACAAAGTCATATTTATTTAACGAAATTTTTTCTTTTAAAATTTTTAAAAAATTTTTTGAAAAGGCAAATGATTCTCTTAAAGATTTTTTCGAGAAATAAAGAATTACATTTTTAACTATTTCAAATTTTTTTTGTTTAACATAATCAAATTCTTTCACAAAATCTTTAATTTCATCTTTATATTTTAAAAACTCTTCTCCATTTGCAAGAAAAATTAAGTCTATTTGAGCAAATTTTGAAAGAGATTTAATTCTTTGAAAGGAAACAGCTCCTCCTCCTCCTTTGTTATAATAGGGAAAATAGGGAGAAATAAAAAGTATTTTTAACATTTTATAAATTATATTGATTTTTTGAATAATAAATCAATTATTATATTAAACTTTAAAATGAGAATAGGTGTTGATGCTCGTCATCTTGTGGGCGAAAAAAGGGGGATAGGGTTTTATATTAAAAATTTTGTAAAATATATATTAAAGGAAGTTGAAGAAATTGATTTTTTTCTTTTTGTTCATAAAGAAATAAATTTAGATTTTCAAGATAAAAGATTAAAAATTTTTAAACTTAAATTACCCTTTTATTCGCAATTTCTTTCTCCTTTTTGGCTTAATTTTTATTTACCAATTTATTCAAAAAAAATAGATATTTTACATTGTCCCAATTTTTTTTGTCCTCTTTTTGTAAAAAATAAAATAGTTATAACTATTCATGACCTTGCCCCAATACATTTTCCAGAATTTTATCCAAAAATTTATTCTCTTTATTTTAAAAATTTTTTAATACCTTCAATTAAAAAGGCAGATGCAATAATAACACCCACTAATAATATGAAAGAAGAAGTTGAATATTTCTTTCCTTTTTCAAGAGGGAAGGTATTTTGTGTTTATCATGGTGTAGAGGAATCTTTTAGGCCAGCTTATAAAAAGGAGGAAAATTTTAAATATATTTTATATGTGGGGGCACTTGTTAGAAGAAAAAATATATTTGGAATTTTAAAAAGTTTTCATATATTAAAGGAAAAATATAAAATTCCCCATTATTTATTACTTGTAGGGAAAAAAGAAACCCATTTAAAAGAAATAGAAAAAGAAATTTTAAATCATCCTTATAGAAATTTTATAATACAAAAAGGATATGTGAAAGATGAGGAACTTATAAAAATATATCAAAATGCAGATGTTTTTTTATTTCCTTCCTTTTATGAAGGCTTTGGATTGCCCGTTCTTGAAGCAATGAGATGTGGAGTTCCTGTTGTAGTTTCTAAAAATGAGACATTTATAGAAATAACAAGAGGAGAGGCAATTTTTGTTAATCCTCTTGATTATGAAGAGATTGCTTATAATGTTTATAAAGTTTTGGAAAATGAAAATTTAAAGAAAAATTTAATTAAAAAGGGTTTGATAGTTTCCTCCTTTTATAAATGGGAAAAAACAGCCACTGAAATTTATAAAATTTATAAAAATTTGCTTTGATCTTCTAATTTGCATAATAAAAAATTTGTAAGTAAAAGAAGCCATGCAAAAGTTAAACTTTCCATATTATGGTAATAAGGTATCCATATTGATTCAAATAAGTTATGGAAGAAAAATATAATCCATGAAGAAATTACTCCATATGTCAAAAATTGTAAATTTTTCTCCTTTATTTTTTTAAAAAGTTGATATAAATTTTTTGATACATAAAAAACAAAAAAAATTAAAAAAATTAATCCTCCTATTCCAAGTTCAACCATAATATGAATATAAAGATTGTGGGGTCTCCACAGTCCTTTAGAATAAGGTTCTAATCCAAAATTACCCCAACCAATACCAAATGGTTTTTCCAAAAAAGTTTTGATCGAATTTTTCCATAAATTAAATCTTATCATAGCTGCTGGGTCCTTTTGAAAATTTATTAGGTCAAATATTCTAAATCTCGCTTGGGGGATAAAAGATATTAGAAGTATTAAAATAATTGACGAAAATAATAATATTTGAGAAATTTTTATCAATTCTTCTTTTTTTTCTTTTTTTAAAAGGTAAAGAGTAAAAAAGGTAATAAAACCTATTATTACGCATATGTAACCTGCTCTTGAAAGAGAAAAAATTATTGCTGGAATCGAAAAAATTATTGCGATGATTGAAAATATTTTAATATATTTTTTAACATCAGAAAAAATAATTGCAAGAAAAATTGGGTTTAAAAAAGCGAGAATCGCAGGAAAACTGTTCATATGGGATAATATTCCTCTTACTCTTGTTGCTCCCCAAAAAGAACCGGTTGGTACTTTTGTGATTTCTTCACCTAAGAAAACAATTTTTATTCCCTTCCATTGTAAAAAACTTACAAAAGAGTTAAAAATTGAAAATAAAATAATAAAGAATATAAAATTACAAATTTTTTCAAAGCTGTCGATTTCATTTACAAGTGAAAGATAGTATATGAATACAAGAAAGGTAAAAAGAAAAATTATATATGTATGTTTAATACTTTTTGCAAAGAAAGAGGACAAAATAATTAAGAATAAAAAAGTTAAAATAAAAGGAGTGAAAAATTCTTTTGATTTCATTTTGAAGTTTTTGGTTAATAATTTAAAAATATAAAAAAAGGAAAAAAAATCAATTATGCTGAAAGCAAGATGAGGAGAATAATAATCAGAGACTTGAAAAAACCATCTTAAAAGCAAAGTTAAAAGTAAAGGAGACGCAATTGCAAAAGTTGAAAAAAAATTTTTTATTATGAAAGAAAAGGTTAAAAAAGATAACACCATCAAAAATTTTAAACCCATTTTAATATTTTGGATATAAATGAGGTATATAAAAAGGGAATAAATTCCTATTACTATTAAAAAAGGACTTAAATATTTCAAAATTTTTATCTTCATGAGAAAATAATTATAAAGTAATGGAAATTGAGATTATTAAACTAAATTCTTTAAAATAAATTTTATGGTAAAAAATTTAAAATTTAAAGATATAGAAGGCTTGAGAATTAAAACATTAAGAAGTGGTATTTTTGTTTTTTTGTATAGGATTATTCAGCAAATTCTTAATATGATAAAGATAATTGTTCTTGCAAGAATATTAAGTCCAAACGATTTTGGTATAATGGGGATTGGTCTTCTTGCTATTAATACCATAGATATATTTACTCAGACAGGAATATATCAGGCTCTAATTCAAAAAAAAGAAAAAGTTGAAGATTTTTTATCTGATGCATGGACTTTTCTTTTAATAAGAGGTTTTTTACTTTCACTTTTTCTTTTTTTCTTTTCCCCCTTTATTGGAAAATTTTTCAATTCAAAGGATTCTATAAATGTTTTAAAAGTATTAAGTGTTTATTTTATTTTGCAATCTTCTTCTAATATAGCTGTAATTGTTCTTTTTCAAAAAGAGTTGGAATTTGGGATTTTTTTTCTTTATCAATTTTTTGGAATAATTACAGATTTTTTTATTTCAATTATTTTTGCTTTTATCCTTAAAAATTTCTGGGCCCTTGTTCTGGGGTATATTGCAAAAGGCTTTATTTTAATGATTAGTAGTTATTTTTTACATCCTTATAAGCCAAAAATAAGATTAAGGAAGGAAATCCTTTTACCCCTTTTTTCCTTTGGAAAATGGATATTTATTTCAGGAATAATTTTGTTTTTTTTAAATCAAGGTGGTGATATTTTTGTTGGCAAAATATTAGGAACATATTTTTTAGGTCTTTATCAAATGGCTTTTAGAATTTCAAATTTTCCAACTACAGAAATTACATGGATGATTTCCCAAGTTACATTTCCTGCTTATTCAAAAATACAAGAGGAAAAAGAAAAGTTAAAAATGGGTTATCTTCTCACACTTTCTTTTATTTCTCTTTTTTCCTTCCTATTTCTTTCATTTATAATTGTATTTGCAAAATCCTTTACTTTACTTTTTCTTGGTAAGAAATGGATTGAAATTGTTTTACCGATGCAAGTTTTAAGCATCTTTGGAGTTTTAAGGTCTTTCAGTGCCACAACTGGTCCACTTTTTCAAGGAGTTGGGAAACCACAACTTGCAACTACATATCAATTTTTAAGATTTATCATTTTAGGTATAATCATTTATCCCTTTACAAAATGTTGGGGAATTTTAGGAACTTCTCTTTCAATGTTAATAAGTGCAATTTTTGTAGATCCCTTTGCAATCTTTCATGCCCTTAAGATTGTGAAAGCAAGTATTAAGAATTTTTTAGATTCTATTTATATTCCCTTTTTTTCATTCCTTTTTTCTTCTTTCCTTTTAATTTTACTTCAAAAAATTTCAACAAATAAAAATAATTTTTATTTGTTTTTTATTCTTCTTTTTCTTCTTTACTTTTTTTTCATCTATTTATTTAATCTTTTTTTTAAAAATAAATATATTTATGAAACTAAAAAAACTCTTTTTGAATTCTTTAAAAAGAAATGAAAATTTTACATATGCCTAATGGTTCAAAAGAAAATCCTTATCAAAAGATATTAAAGGAATTTTTAGAAAAAGAGGGTTTAGAAATAAATATTGAAAATGGAGATGGTTTTTTTAAAATATTGAAGGCATTTAAAAGATTTAAACCTTGTATTTTACATTTCCACTGGATACATGTTTACACAGTTTCTTTATTAAAAAAAAATATAATTTTATCTTTTATAAAAGGAATTATTTTTTTACTTCAAATTTTTTATTTAAAACTTTTCAAAAAAATAAAAATTGTTTATACTGTTCATAACCTTTTAAATCATGAAAGAATACATTTTTTATGGGAATTTATTATAAATTTTATTGCTATAAGATTTTTTGATGATTATATAGTTCATTGCGAAGAGGCAAAAGCTTTATTTATTAAAAAATACAAAATTTCTAAGAATAAAATTTCAAAAATTCATGTGATACCTCATGGTAATTACATAAATTATTATCCTAATAATATTTCAAAATTTGAGGCAAGAAAAAAACTTGGTTTGGAAAAAAATGATTTTGTTTTTTTACATCTTGGATTTATAAGAAAGTATAAAGGTATTGAAAAAATAATTGATGCCTTTAAAGATTTAGAAATTGAAAATAAAAAGCTTTTAATTGTCGGTAAAATATTGGATATAAAAGAAGAGAAAAAGATTAAAGAAAAGATAAAAAATTTAAATGGTGTTTATTTTTTTCCTTATTTTATAAAAGAAGAAGATATGCAGATTTTTTATAATGCTTCAGATGTTGTTGTTTTTTCCTTTAAAGATATTTTAACTTCTGGAAGTGTGATATGTGCTATGGGTTTTAAAAAACCTTTGATTTTACCCTACTTAGGATGCCTTAAGGAAATTCCAAAAATCAATTTCTTTTACAATTTTTCTAATAAGGCAGAACTTAAAAAATGTATGGAAGAAGCTTATAAAAATAGAAAAATTCTTGAGGAAATTGGTTTTAAAAATTATATGTGGGTTAGTAAATTTGATTGGGAAAAAATTGCAAAAGAGACAAAAAGAGTTTATAAAAGATAATGGAACTTAAAAGGTTTTTTATATTATATTTTAAAACTTATGAAAAAGGTATTTAGCATAATTAGAATTATTTGTGATGTAATTTCTCTAATAATTGGTTTTATTTTTTCCTATTATTTTAGATTTCATTCAGGTATTATTCCCATATTTTATTTTCCAATTCCTGAATTTAAACATTATCTTTATGCTTTTAGTATTGTATTTTTTATAGCAATTTTTATTTTTTATTTTAAAAATCTTTGGAAAATAGAGGAAAGGGGGCTTTCTTTTCTTGATGAAATTTTTGAAGTTTTTATTTCCTTAATAACACTTGGAATAATTACAACTGGTCTTTCATTTTTTTATAGAAAGATACTTTATTCTCGCCTTGTTGTAATATTTTTCTTTTTATTTTCCTTTATTTTTATATGTATTTTAAGGGGTATTATAAGGGTTATAAGAAAAGAATTTATTAAGAGGGGATTAGGGGTTGAAAATGTTTTATTGATTGGAGAAGGAGAGATTGGAAATTGGATAAAGGAAAAAATAGAAGAGCATAAATTTCTCGGCTATTTATTAAAAGATATTTTTGCTCCTCAAGAATTTTTAAATAAAGAAATTAAAGATAAAAATTATGATTTGGTGTTAATTGCTCTTCCTCTTGAAAAACAGATCTTTTTAAAGGATATAATTAAAAAATGTGAAAATTTTGAAATTCCAATTAGAATTGTTCCTGATGTTTATGACCTTATGATTTCAGGAGCAGGTGTATATCAGATTGGTGGAATGCCTCTTTTTTCCATTAAAGAAAGCAGGTTAAATTTTTTCCAAGGTCTTTTAAAAAGAATATTTGACATATTTTTTTCATTATTTGTAATAATTTTAACATTGCCAATTATGTTTATTATAGCAATTTTAATTAAAATTCAGGATAAAGGTCCTATATTTTATCTTCAAGAAAGAGTGGGGCAGGATGGGAAAAAATTTAAACTTATTAAATTTAGAACAATGATAGTTGGTGCTGATAAGGAGGAAAAACCGAAATTTACAACACCTGATGATCCAAGGGTTACAAAAATTGGAAGAATTTTAAGGAAATATTCAATTGATGAAATTCCACAATTTTTTAATGTTTTAAAGGGGGATATGAGTGTTGTAGGGCCAAGACCAGAAAGACCTTATTTTGTTGAAAAGTTTAAAAAGGAGATACCAAGATATTTAGAAAGGCATAGATTTAAATCAGGAATAACTGGTTGGGCACAAGTAAATGGACTTAGGGGAGATACATCAATCAGTGAAAGGTTAAGATATGATTTATATTATATAAATAATTGGTCCTTTCTCTTTGATATAAAAATAATATTAAAAACAATTTTGACTTTCTTTTCTCAAAAACACGCCTATTAATTCTATGTTTTACGATGTAATAGTTATAGGTGGAGGTCATGCTGGATGTGAGGCAGCACTTGCATCAAGTAGGATGGGTGCAAAAACTCTTTTAATAACTTTAGATTCTTCAAAAATAGCACAGATGTCCTGCAATCCATCAATAGGTGGTGTTGCAAAGGCACAACTTGTTAAGGAAATTGATGCACTTGGTGGTGAAATGGCAAAAAATATTGATGAAACAGGTATCCAATTTAGATTGCTGAATACCAAAAAAGGTCCTGCTGTATGGTCATTAAGAGCACAAGCAGATAGAGATTTATATAAAAAGAGGATGCAGGAAGTAATTTTTTCTCAAAAAAATCTTTATGTTCTTGAAGATGAAGTTAATGAAATAGCTTTTGATAAGGAAGTTAAAGGGGTTATTTGTGAAAAAAATGGCGAAATTAAAGGAAAAGCAGTTATAATAACAGGTGGAACATTTTTAAATGGTTTAATACATATTGGATTAATTCAATTTAGAGCAGGAAGAATGGGGGAAAGACCATCAAAAAATTTATCAAATTCATTAAGGAAACTTGGATTTAATTTGGGAAGACTTAAAACAGGGACATCTCCAAGAATATTAAAAAGTTCAATAAATTTTAAAAAACTTGAAATACTTGAAGGAGATAATCCTCCAAGAGGTTTTTCTTTCAGAAATCCCTTTTTAAATATAAAGCAGGAAATTTGTTGGATAGCTTATACAAATCCAGAAACCCATAAGGTTGTTAATGAATATAGGGAAATATGTCCCCTTTTTACAGGTCAAATAAAATCAATTGGTCCAAGATATTGTCCATCAATAGAGGCAAAAGTTTTTAATTTTCCCAACAAAGAAAGGCATCTTTTATTTATAGAACCAGATGGTAGAAATTCTGATATAATATATATTTCTGGTCTTTCAACTTCTTATGGTATTGATATACAATATAAAATTTTGAAAACAATACCTGGTTTTGAAAATGCAGAAATAGTTATACCTGGATATGCAATTGAATACGATTTTTCAGATCCAAGACAGCTTTATCCCTGGCTTGAATCAAAAAAAATAAAGGGTCTTTTTTTTGCAGGGCAAATAAATGGGACAAGTGGATATGAGGAAGCAGCTGCACAAGGAATTGTTGCAGGAATAAATGCAGTTTTATATCTTGATAAAAAGGAGCCATTTTTTATAAAAAGAAATGAAGGTTATATTGGTGTTTTAATAGATGACCTTGTTACAAAAGGGGTTGATGAACCTTATAGAATGTTTACATCAAGGGCTGAATATAGAATTATTTTAAGACAGGATAATGCTTGTGAAAGATTGATGCATTACGGTTATAAATTTGGTTTAATAAAGGAAAGTGAATATAGAAAATTTTTAGAGGAAAGGAAAATTGTTGATGAGGAAATTGAAAGATTAAAAAAAGAAAGGATAAAGAAAGAAGAGGCATTAAAAATTTTAGAAGATAAATTTAAAGAAAGTATAACACTTGATGAACTTCTTAAAAGACCAAATGTTAAATATGATGATTTAAAAAAAATAAATAAAGCAAAGGAAATTCCAGAGCATTTAAAGGAAAAAATAGAAATAGAGATAAAATATGAAGGTTTTATTAAAAGGCAACTTGTTGAAGCAAAACATTTTGAAAAACTTGAAAAGAAAAAAATTCCTGAAGATATTGATTATGATAAAGTTCCAAATTTATCTTATGAAGCAAGAGAAAAATTAAAAAAATATAGACCTTTAAATCTTGGACAGGCAAAAAGAATTCCAGGAATAAGGGCATCTGATATTACTTCCCTAATTTTCTATATT
>CAZUSI010000019.1:0-21815 GCA_964623395.1 uncultured bacterium
TTTTTGAATTGGTCATATCCTTTAATTTCAATTTGTTTTATTTCTCCACTTATTTTTTTTAAATAAACACCTTCCCCCTTTTCAACCTTTCCTATAATTTTTACATCAAAATTTTTTATCTTTTCAAAATCCTCTTCTCTTATTGTAAAAATTAATTCATATTCTTCTCCTGAATTTATTGCATATTCATAAGGATTTTCTATTTTTAATTCAAAAATTTCTGGAGCAATAGGAATTTTTTCCTCATAAATTATTATTTTAACAAAACTTTCTTTTGATAAATGGTTTAAATCCTTTGAAAGACCATCTGAAATATCAATCATTGAATTTATTTTAACAAATTTTAATATTTCTCTTATTTTTTTTAAAGGAATTTTTGGATTGTAAAATTTTTCAAGGGCAACTTTTTTAATCCTTTCAGGTGGATCTATTTTTTTTTCTAAAATAAGAATTGCAAGATTTGAAAGTCCAAGATTCCCTGTTAAACATATAATATCTCCTTCTTTTGCACCACTTCTTAATGTTAAATAAATCTTTTCAACTTCTCCTATAAAAAAAACATCTGCTATTATTTTATCAAATATAACAATGTCACCACCTGAAATTGAAAAATTGTATTCTTTTGCACAATTTAAAACACCATCAAAAAAATCCTCAATTTTATCTAAATTTTTTTTATCAATTTTCAAATTTATATTAGCACATATAGGATATCCTCCACATGCAGCAATATCAGATAATCCTCTTAAAATTAATTTCCTCCCTATTTGGTATAAATTCATCCATTCTCTTTTAAAGTGCACTTCTTCACATAAGGAATCTGATGTTAAAAGTAAATATTTATTTTCATATTGTAAAATTGCTGCTGAATCATCACCTATTCCTATAAAGACCCTCGGATTTTTTATCTCCTTCCTTTTTAAAAATTTTATGAATTCAAATTCATCTTTCATTTTCAAAATATTTTAAAAATAAAATTATTGCCTTACCAACCTCTTCAAGAGAATTTTCTGAACATTTTGAAATATCATCATAAATTGTATGCCAAAAAGGATAATCAAAATCTATTAAAAGCAAACATTTTATTCCTCTTTCATTTAATGGAATATGATCATCTATTATATTATATTTTGGAAAAGGAATGAAACTTTTTAAATTGTTTTTATAGGCAATTTCAAAAAATTTATCAGTTAAAAAGGGAGCAAATTTTAAGGAATTTATTTCCTTATATATCTCCAATTCCCTATCACCTATCATATCTATTATTATTCCAAAATGATAATCTTTTGGATTAATTTTTTCTGAAAAATATTTTGAACCATATAAAGGAGCATTTCCATAATCCTCACCATCAAAAAAGACAATTTCAATTCCAAAACTAAATTTCTTTAAAGAATCTAAAATTGAGAGTAAAAGAGCCACTCCTGAACCACCATCATTTGCACCTATAATTCCAGGATATGTATCATAATGGGTTCCAATTAAAACTTTTTTACCTTTTCCATAATTTGCTATTATATTATAAAAAGATAAATTATTTTCTTCAAATTTTTGAACTTTAACACTAAAACCTTTTTCTCTTAAAACCTTTACTATATATTCTCTACATTTTTTATGCCCTAAACTTCCTGGCTCTCTTTCACCAAAAGAAACTATTTTTTCTAAATAAAAAAAGGCATCTTTTCCTATTAAAAAAATTAAAAAAATTAAAATTTTAATTTCCTTTCCTCCCTTTTTATAATCCTTTTTATATTTTCCCTATGAAGGAAAAGAATTAATAAAAATATAAAAAATGTAAGAATTTTAAAGTATAAGGGGAAATTAAATATAAAGATTAAAATTGAAAGAAAAAAAATTGAAAGGATTGATGATATTGAAGCAGTTTTTGTTAAAAATAATAAAATAAAGAAAAAGAAAAAGGAAATTAAAAATTGTAATGGTGATAAAACCATATAAGAACCAAAAGTGCATGAAACACTTTTACCTCCTTTAAATCGTAAAAAAGGAGTAAATGCATGACCAAGTATACCTAAAAGAGCTGTTATTGATGCTATAAAAAAATTAGAAAATTTTAATGCTAAGAATGTAGGAATAAATGATTTTAATATATCAAGAATTCCTGTAATTATTCCAAGTTTTTTATCAATTCTAAAAACATTTGTTGCACCTATATTTCCACTTCCAAAATTCCTTATATCTTTTCCTCTAATCTTTGCAATTATAAAACCATAAGGAATTGAACAAGATAAAAATCCAATTAATGGAAATAAAAATCTCATTTCCTCAATTTATTTATTATTTTAATAGGGCATCCAAAAATTAAAAATTCTTCCCTTATTTTATTTTCTAAAAAACTTATATATTCTAAATCAACCTTTTCCCTTGTTTCAATTACAAATTTATGGGGAAATTTACCTGAATAGTAAAATTTGTAAAAAAAGCTTTTTGGTGGATTTTTTCTTATAACATTTTCAATAAATTCTTTTATTTCCTCCTCTTTAAATTCCCTCTTCATATTTTTATAAACATTTTTAATAACACCTTCAATAAATTCTATCCCCTCACCCTTTAAAGCAGATATCATAATCTTAGGATAATGCCTTGCAGGAGGAAAAAGATAATCAAAATTTTCAAAAAGTTTTTTCCTTTCTTCTTTTTTTAAAAGATCAATTTTATTAATTAAAATTACAATTCCTCTTCCTTCATTTTCAATTAATGAAAAAATTTTTTTATCCATTTTTGTTATCCCCTCCTTAGCATCTATTAGAAGAAGGGAAATATCAGCCCATCTTATCCCTCTAAATGTTTTTAAATATGAATAATATTCTATTTCATCTTTATATTTCCTTTTAATCCCAGCACTATCTATAAATATAAATTCTTCCTTTATTTTTTCAATAACATCCCTTGTTGTTCCCGGAATTTCTGTTACTATTGACCTATTTTCCTGAACGAGTAAATTGAAAAGGGAAGATTTACCCACATTTGGTCTCCCAACTATTATAACTTTAATCTTTGATTTTTCATCCTCATAAATTTTAACACCTATTAAATCAACAATTCTTTCAAGAAGCTGGTCAATTCCAATTTTTTGTTCTGCTGATATAAAAAATATCTCATCAAGCCCTGTTTTTTGAAATTCCTCTTCAGGATATCTTTTTAAGGAATCAATTTTATTAACAACACCTATAATTTTTTTACCTTCCTTTCTCAACTTATCAAGAATTTCTTTATCATAAGGTGTGAAACCATGCTTTGCATCCATTACAAATAAAAATAAATCTGCCTTTTTAAAAACTTCATATATTTTTTTATGAACTTCTTCACTTAATATGTCTTCAGAAAAAAAACCACCTGTATCAAAAAGTTTAAAGGATTTCCCTTTATAACTTACAATTTTTTCAATCGCATCCCTTGTGATACCTGGTCTTTTATGGGTAATTGAAATATTTTTACCAACAATTTTATTAAAAATTGTTGATTTACCAACATTAACCCTTCCAATTAAAATAGCAGTAGGAATTTTATCTTTTTCTTGCATAAAAGGGGAAAATTATTTCAAAAAAATATATTATAAAGATATAATATTTTAAATTAAAAAGGGATGTATTTAAAATTATAAAAAGGATGCAAAGAAAGGACAAAAGTAAAACATCAAAAAATTCTTTATTTTCTCTTTTTAAAATTATAAAAAATTTTTCTTTTGCTTTATAAAAAATCCCAGGATAAATGTAAAAAATAAAAAGAATTAAAATTGAAAAGAAAAATAAAAATATTTTTAAATTTTGGTTTAAATTTAAGGGAAAAAAAATTAAAAAAAATGTATAAAAGGAAAGAGGAATAAGAAAAAAAATTAAATAAAAAATTAAAAATTTTATCATTTTTTGCCCCGGGGAAAACAATTTTTAAGCAACCAATTTTTTGAGTTCAGAAGCTGGTCTAAATGCAGGGACCTTCTTTGCTGGTATCTTAATTTCCTCTCCTGTTCTTGGATTTCTTCCTTTTTTTGCTTTTCTTTTCCTTACAGTAAAGGTCCCAAATCCCACTAATCTTACATCACTTCCCTTCTTTAAAGAGGCTTTTACAGCCTCAATAAAAGCATCAAGTGCTGCAGTTGAATCTTTTTTTGTTAAACCTGTTTTCTTTGAAATTTCATTTATAAGTTCCTGTTTGTTCATCCTTCACCTCCTTATTTTTTTAAATTTTGCTTTCCCCGGGGCAATCATAATTTTCAAAGAGCTTATATTATACAATATTTTTACTCATTTGTCAAGTGTTTTATATTATTTTTCAAGGGAAAGAAAAGACATAAATTTTAAAAACTTTGTATATCAAATTAAAGAAACATATTTATTACCAGGCAATTTTTCAATCAATTTTTTCATCTGTAAGGAAAAAATTATATTGTAAATAAAGGAAATAGGTTTATTTGTGATTTCAATTATTTCTTCAATATATTTTGGGGTTTTTAAAATTTCAATTATTTCTTTTTCTTCATCTGTAAGAATTATTTCCCTTCTTTCCTTTTTTATTCCAAAAAAGGAAAGTATATCCTGAGGAGATGTAACACAATGGGCACCTTGCTTAATCAAATAATTTGTTCCTTCACTTTGTTTGCTATCAACAGGTCCTGGTAAAGCGAATACTTCTTTCCCATAATTTAAAGCCCATTCACATGTTGAAAATGTCCCTGATTTCATGCTTGCCTCTATGACAAGAACTCCTTTTGATAAAGCAGAAATAATTCTATTTCTAAAAGGAAAATTGTATTTATAAGGAGGGGTATCTGGTGGAAATTCTGTTAAAATTGTTCCATCATTTTCTATTATTTTTGAAAAAAGTTTTCTATTTTCAGGTGGATAAAGGAATTTAAATCCACTACCAAGAACACATATTGTCTTTCCTTTAACTTCTACTACTTCTTTATGAACCTCTGTATCTATTCCTCTTGCTCCTCCTGAAATTATACATATTCCATTTAAAGATAATTCCCTTGCAAATATCCTTGCATTTTTTCTTCCATAATCAGTTGGTTTTCTTGTTCCAACAATTGCAAATTTAAATCCCTTTAAATTTTCATTACCAAAACCAAATAAAACAATTGGCGGATTTTCTATATTTAAAAATTCTTCAGGATAATCCTTATCAATTATTACCTTTATCCACCATCCTTTTCTTTTGCTTTCTTTTTCTATCTCTTCTGCCTTTTTAATAAGCTCTTTCTCAACTATTAAATCTATTTTCCCATTTTTTATAATTTCAAGAAATTTTTGTGGATTATAATTCTTTTTTAAAATAAGGGAAATAATTTTTATTCTTTCCACTTTTCAATCTCCTCTTTAAGTTCTTTTATATTTATTCCTTTTAATGCAGAAATAAAAAATTTTTTTTCTTTAAAATTCATTAAATTTTCAGGGATTTTTTCGATTAAATCAATTTTATTAAAAACAACAATTCTTTCCTTATTTAAAATTGAGGGATTATATTCTCTTATTTCAGAAATAAGTGTTTCATAATCTTTTAAAGGGAAAGGTGAAGTTATATCAATTAAAAATATTAAAAATTTGCATCTTTCTATATGTCTTAAAAAGGAAAGACCAAGTCCTTTACCTTTATGGGCATCTTCAATAATTCCAGGAATATCACATATTGTTATTCTTTTAAAATTTTTTGTTTCAATAACACCTAAATTTGGGGTAAGGGTTGTAAAAGGATAAGGGGCTATTTCAGGATTTGTTCCTGTTAATACCTTTAAAAGTGTTGATTTACCACTATTTGGAAAACCAACAATTCCTATATCTGCTAAAACTTTTAATTCAAGAATTAAATTTTTTTCCTCCCCTTTTTCACCTTCTTCCCTTATTCTTGGTGCTCTATTTGTAGGTGTTGCAAATGCCTTATTTCCCCTTCCTCCTTTTCCACCCTTTGCAACAACTATTTTTTGACCTTCTTCTAAAATTTCTCCTATCATTATATTTGAATCAGCATCATATATGCATGTTCCAAGAGGACATGGAATAAGTAAATCTTTACCATCCTTTCCCTTCATATTTTTACCTTTTCCATCTTTACCATTTTCTGCTTTAAAAAATCTTTTATATTTAAAATCAATTAATGTCCATAAATTTCTATCTCCATAAAATATAACATCCCCTCCTTTACCACCATCACCACCATCAGGTCCCCCTTTTGGAACATATTTTTCCCTTCTAAAGCTTATGCAACCCGCCCCTCCATCTCCTGCTTTTACCCTTATTTTTACTTTATCTACAAAAGGAACCTTTTTATCCAATTTTCTTTTTTATCTCTTCAATTATAAAATCAGGAACAAGTTCCTTTAAATCTCCTTTTAAAAATGCAATCTCTTTTACAAGTGTTGATGATAAATAGGCATATTTTTCAGAAGGTAAAAGGAAAACAACCTCAATCTCAGGATATAATTTCCTATTCATCCATGCCATTTGAAATTCATATTCAAAATCAGAAACAGCTCTTATCCCCCTTATTATTGCTTTTGCCTTTTTTCTTTTAACAAAATCAACAAGTAATCCATCAATCTTTTCAACCTCTATATCTTTTTCTTTTCTAAAAAATTCCTTTATTATCCTTATCCTTTCATCAATTGTAAATAAAAAATTTTTTGAGGAAGGAGAACCAACTGCTACAATTACTTTACCAAAAAGTTTTTTTGCCCTTGTTATAATATCAATATGGCCAAAAGTTAAGGGGTCAAAACTACCTGGATAAACAACAGGTGAAATATGTAATCTTTGTTTCTCCATAAATTGCCTCCTTTAAAATAAAATCTTTAAATTCATAAAAATTTATTTCCTTTCTTGTTTCAAGAATAAAAATTCCATCTTTTTTTAATATGTTTATTATTTTTTTAATTGAATTTTTATCCAAAATGAATTTATAAGGGGGTGAAGCAAATATTATATCAAATTTTTTATCATTTATTTTAAAAAATTTTTTAAAATCCATCTTATAAATTTTTATTTTTTCAAAAACTTTTAAATTTTTTGCATTTTCCTCAATTATTTTAACACATCTTATATTATTTTCAACAAATGTGCAAAAAAATGCTCCCCTTGAAATTGCCTCAAATCCAAAACTACCACTACCTGCAAAAATATCAAGAACCTCTTTACCTTCTACATTCCCAATTTTATCAAAAATTGCTTTCCTTACAATGCTTTCTGCAGGTCTTATCCCCTTTGGAATTTTTAAACTTTGTCCCTTTAAAAATCCACCCGTTATTTTCATTTTATAGATAATTTCCTTTATAATTTCAAAATGTTTTTTACAATATTTATAATTTTTACAAGTTTTAATATAATAAAGCTTGAAAACCCTGAATTTGAAATAAATGACGCAGGAAATTTTTCTTACTTTCTCCTTAAAGATGGTAAAATAAGTTTTTCAAAGCCAGGAGAACCTGATATTCCATGGAAATTGATATATTTTGAAATTAAAGAAAATGAATATGCAAGGGCGAAAATAAGGATAATTTCAATAAAAGAAATTGATATAAAGAAAAGAATAATTCCATTTCCATATGAAGAAGAAAACTTTTTAAAATATGAAATAAATGAAGAAAGTTATAAAAATTATCCAGAAGAAAATTTAAAGGAACTTGGAATTGGTTCTTTTAGGGGGAAAAAATTTCTTATTTTAGCATATACACCTTTTATAATTAAAGATAATAAAGTTTATTTTATAAATGATGCTGAAATATTGATAGAGAAGGAAAAAAGGAATGAAATAAAAAGATATGAAAATCATCTTAAATTCTTTAAAAGAAATTTCTGGATAAAAATAAAGACAAAAGAAGAAGGGATATATAGAATAACTTATGATGATTTAAAGGAAATTGGAATTGAACCATCTCTTTATAATCCAGAAAACTTTTGTCTTATTTCTCTACTTGGTGAAAGACTTAATCCAAACAGGGATAGTATGGCTCTTTTAAATCCTTTACCTTATATTGTTCCATTTATTTTTAAGGATAAAGATAATGATAATTTTTTCACAAAAAATGATACATTAATATTTTATTCACCTTCGGTTAAAAAGAGAAAATGGGATGGAAGTTATTTTTCTTTTGATGAAAATCCATTTACGGATACAGTAGTTTTTTATCTTGCAGTTGAAGGAGGAAATGGTAAATTTATGGAAGAAGAAGATGTTGAGCCAATTGTTTTTGATAAGATAAGAAATAGGGCAATTTCTTATGAAAGACATGAGAAAAATTTAATTAATCTTGGAAAAAGGGGGGTAAGATGGGTAGGTGAAGACCTTTCAAAAATTAATTCTCAATTTAAAAATTATAAGTTTGATATAAATTTAGAAAATTTAGCAAATGAAAAGGGGAGATTAAAGATTTGTTTGATAATTTTAAAAGGAAATCCAGATTACATTTATACAAATTTTTTATTAAATCAAAAACCAATTGCATCTATTCCATATTCTCCTCCAATCTATAATACTTCTTATACCCATCTTTTACCTTTAAATAATTTAAAAGAAAATAATGTCTTTGAAATTGAAGTTGGAAAAGAAAATGATTTCAACGATTATCTTCGCCTTGATTATTTTGAATTTGAATATGAAAATTTCTTAAAGGGTGGCGAAATACATGCATACGATACAACAAGAGGAAAAATTCTTTATAAAATAAATACTGATAAAAAAGGTTATTTAATTGATATAACAGATTATAAAAATCCAAAAAATCTTATAAATTATTATTTTGATAAAGATACAATAAAATTTGTTTTAGAAAATGAAAATGTAAGGGAATTTTATTTTTCAAAATTTCCTAAAAAAGCAGCTGAAATTAAATTCCTTCCAAGCTTGTGGGAATTGAGGGATACTTTAAATGAGGCGGATTATATAATAATAACTCATAAAAAATTTATTCAAGAACTTTCTGATTATGTAGAGTATAGAAAAAATAATCTTTATTTTTCTGATTCTTTAATAAAAAATGCAAAAATAAAGGTTATAGATGTTGATAAAATATATGATGAGTTTGGATTTGGTTCAAGGGATTTTGTAGCAATAAGAAACTTTTTAGCATATACATATTATTTTTGGAAAAAATCACCTTTATATGTTCTTTTAGCAGGAAATGGAAATTATGATTTTAAATATTCTATTGGTTCCCATAAGAATTTTATACCTTCAACAGAATGGGGAGATGTTCTTGATGAGGGAATGATGGGCTTGTATTCCTACGATTTATACTATGTTCAATTTGATCCTTCTCCTTATGATCCACCTGACATGATAATAGGAAGAATACCTGCTGAAAATCCCTTTGAATTAAAAAATTATTTAAAAAGGGTAATTGAATATGAAAAAGAAGAAAATAATTCGTTATGGAGAAATAGAATAATAGGGGTTGCAGATGATAATCTTGTAAATGGACTTCAATTTATAAATGAAGTAAAAGGAACTTTAAAATTTTTGCCAAAAAGTATTGATTTTAAAGATATATATACTGCCCTTTTCCCATATAAAGAAGGAGTAAGACCTGAGGCAAAGGCAAAACTTTTTGAAGAACTCAATAAAGGGGCATTTCTTTGCTTTTTCTATGGACATGGTGCAGAAAGCCAAGTTTTTAATCATAAATTAATTTTTGCCCCCCCTGATATAAATCTTTTAAATTTTAAAGAAAAAATGCCCATATTTTTCTTTGGAACATGCAAACCTTCTTATTTCAATAAAATTGATAGGTGCCTTGGTGAAGCATTTATGATTGAGAAAAATTCAGGTATTGCAACAATTGGCTCTTCAACACTTATAGGAATTGGAACATATAAAAATGTTTTAGAAAGTTTTTTAAGCGTTCTTTTTGATTATAAAATTCATACAATTGGTGAATGTTTTACAATTAGTGGAACACCAAGATGGTATTTACTTTTCTCCGACCCAACACTTATAATTCAATTACCCCCTCCTTTAATTGATCTTAAAAATCAAAAAGAATTCATAGATACAATTGAAAAGGGGAAAATGGCAGAATTTACTGATACCTTAGGAATAGATGGGGAAATTTTTATAAATGTTTTTGGAAGACCAAAATTAAAAAAGGAATTTACATTCCCTCCAAAAGAAGAAAGTTGCTTAGTTTATACAAGACCTTCTGATATATTTAGGGGATATTTTAAATTAAAAAATGGAATATATAATCCAAAATTTTATATTCCAAAATATATTCCTTCAGATACTTTTGGAAAAATTTTTGTTTATTATGGAGGAAAAGGAAGAGGAATTTTAGGTATAATTGATTCAATATTCTTTAAGGAATTTGAAGGAGGAATAATTGATACATCCGGCCCAAAAATAAATTTAATATACTTAAATAAGGAAATTAAAGATAGCACTAAAATAAGAAAAAATGATGAAATTGAAATAAAACTGTATGATGAAAATGGAATACTTATATATGGAAATGAAAGAATAAAATTAAAAATAGGTGATAATGAATTTGATTTAACAGACCTTTATACATGTGAAAATGATGACCCTAATAAAGGAAATATAAAATTTAAAATACCTGAAATTGTTAAATCAGGATATAATAACTTAACAGTCTCAGCTTATGATAACTTCTATAACCAAAGAGTAAAATCAAAAATAATATTTATTGAAGAGGAAGAAAAAATATACTTAAGGTGCCTCCCATTCCCAAATCCCTCAAAAGATAAAATATATTTTGGAATTGAAACAAATGAAGATGGAAAAATAGATATTAGAATATATACATTGAGGGGAAGAAATTTGTATGAAAGAAAAGGAATTTATATAAATAAGGGATTTAATAAAATAGAATGGAATGGAAAAGATAAAGATAATAATATTTTACCAAATGGAATTTATTTATACGAAATTGAATTTGAAAATTTAAAGAAAAATTATAAGAAAAATATAAAGGGAAAAATTGCAATTTTAAGATAAAAAATATTAAAATAAAATTATGCCTTTACCTTATGAAATTTTAAAAATAATTTGTTGTCCAAAATGCAAAGGAGATTTGGAATATAAAAAAGAAAAGGATGTTCTTATATGTAGAAAATGTGAACTTGTTTATAAAATTGAAGATGATATTCCAATAATGCTTATTGATGAAGCAATTCCTTTAAAAGAGTTTGAAAAATGAATTTAATTAATTTTATTTTTTTCTTTTTTAATATAAATGGAAACATAATAAATATTGAAAGACCAGAATTTGAAATTAAAGAATTTGAAAATTATGTTATACTTTCCTTTAAAGGAGGAGTTTATAGTTTTTCAAATTCAGGTGAACCTGATATTCCATGGAAAATATTTAAAATACCTATTGAAAATTTTAAGGATGTTGAAGTATCTTTTGAAATTTTAGAAATAAAAAGAATAGAAACAGATAAAAAGGTAATTCCATTTCCATATTTTAAAAAGGATGGTCTTGAAAAAATATTTATAGAGGATAAAGAAAAATATAAAAGTTTTCCAGAAAAAAATCTTTTAAATCTTGGAATAGGTGGGTTAAGGGGAAGAAAAGTTTTGCTTTTGGCATATACTCCATTTATTATTAAAAATGGTAAAGTTTATTTAATTGAAAAGGCAAAAATTTATTTAAATAAAAAGGATAAAATTTTAAAGGGAAATTATAAAAGAATAAGGGATTATAAATTTTTTGAAAATGCTTTAGATGGTAAAAGTGAAGGTCCTTATATAAAAACATTTGATTCACATCTTTCATTTTTTGATAGATCCTTTTGGTTTAAAATAAGATTAAAAGAAGAAGGACTTTATAGAATTACTTATAATGATATAAAAATTTTTGGGATAGAGCCATCTTTTTATAAAGTAAATGAAATTTGTATTTTTTCAATTTTTGGTGAAAGGTTAAATACAAAAAGGGATACAATAGATGATTTAAATCCTCTTCCTTATATCGTTCCATTTGTATTTAAGGATATGGATAATGATGGATATTTTACAGAAAATGATACATTGATATTTTATTCACCATCTCCCAAAAGGAGAATATGGAATTTAAATGAATTTTCCTATTATGAAAATCCCTTTACAGATGAAATTTTTTATTTTCTCTCACTTGAAAAAGGCGGTGGAATCTTTATGGATACATTAAATGTAAAACCTACAATTTGGGAAAAGGAAAGGGATTTTTGCTTATCTTATTATAGGCATGAAAAAAATTTGATTAATCTTGGAAAAAGAGGGTTGAGATGGGAAGGTGAAGATATTTCAAGAAAAGGAGGAATAGGAGAAAGAATTTTTAATTTTAATTTAAATGATATTAAAGAAAATAAAGGGAAAATAAGGGTTGAACTTGTTACACTTGGAGAAGATGTAAATCCTGACCCTATTCATGCAAAATATGTGTTGAATGATGACACAATAAATTATTCAATTTATCAAAAAACTAAATATAATACACTTAGATCTTTTACTTCATATTTAGATAATTTGAATTTTTCAAATACCTTTAAAATAATACTTGGTGCACCAGGTGATACTGCTGATTATCTTTACTTTGATTTTTTTGATGTTGAATATAAAAGATATTTGAGAACTCAAAATGAGATTCATATATATGATACAACAAAAGGGAAAATAATCTATAAATTGAATACTTCAAAAAAGGGATATTTAATTGATGTTACCGATTACAAAAATCCAAAGATTTTGAAGGGATGGGATTATAAAAATGATACTTTAAAATTTTTCATAGAAAATTATGAGGATCATAGAGAATTTTATTTTTCCCAAAATTTAAAAAAAATAGATGATATAATTTTTGTTCAAAGTTTAAAGGAATTAAGGGATACTTTAAATCAGGCAGATTATATAGTAATAACAGATAAAGAGCTCATCTCTTCAATTTCAAGTTATTTAAATTATAGAAAAAATAATTTATATTTAGGTGATTCAATTATTAAAAATCCAAAAATAAAAGTTATAACAACTCAAAAAATATATGATGAATTTGGGTTTGGTTCCCCTGATTTTGTATCAATAAGAAACTTCTTAGCATATACCTTTTATTTCTGGAAAAAACCTGCACCAATATATGTTCTTTTAGCAGGAGATGGAAGTTATGATTATAAGAATTATACAAAAAATGTAAAAAATTATGTTCCTGCAACTGAATGGGGGGAATCATTTGATCCTGATGCAGGAGGTGAATTTACATACGATATATTTTATGTTCAATTTGATAAACCCTATAATGACCCACCTGACATGATAATAGGGAGGATACCTGCAAAAAATCAAAGTGAATTACTTGACTATCTTGAAAGAGTTAAAGTTTATGAAAGGGAAGATATAAATTCTACATGGAGAAATAGAATTCTTGGAGTTGCAGATGATAATAGGAATCCCGAAATTCCAAATGAAATGATATTTACTTACGAGGTAAGTAAATTCTTTATGGACTTACCAAAAAATATTGATTTTTATCCAATATATACTGCCTTTTATCCCTTTGATTACCCATCGAGAACAAGACCACTTTCAAAGAAAAAATTTTTTGAAGAAATAAAAAAGGGTTATTTTCTTGTTTTTTTATGGGGACATGGAAATCCCTATCAAATATTTCATGAAAAAATTATATTTTTACCTGCTGATTTATCCTTAATTCAAATAGATTTTAAAAGACCTGTTTTCTTTTTTGGTGCCTGTAAGCCTTCTTCTTTTGATAGGCTTGAAATTTCTGTTGGTGAAGGATTTATGATAACACCAAATTCAGGAATTGCAACACTTGGTCCCTCATCTTTAATAGGTTATGGAAATTATGATTATGTATTAAGAAAAATAATGGATATTCTTTATGATTATAAAATTCATACAATTGGAGAAACTTATATACTTGCAGGAGTTCCTGATAGATATATTTTACTTTCTGACCCTTCTCTTATATTTTATTTACCTTCTCCTTCTATAGACCTTTCATATCAAAAGAATTTAATTGATACCCTTACAAAAGGTGGAAAGGGTGAATTTATTGATACAATAGAAGGTGAAGGAAAGGTAAAAATTTTACTTTTTGGAAATCCAAAAAAAATAAAAACTAATACTTATCCACCGGTTGTTGAAACATGCACTGTCTATATAAGACCTTCTGATATATTTAGGGGATATTTTAAATTAAAAAATGGAATATATAATCCAAAATTTTATATTCCAAAATATATTCCTTCAGATACTTTTGGAAAAATTTTTGTTTATTATGGAGGAAAAGGAAGAGGAATTTTAGGTATAATTGATTCAATATTCTTTAAGGAATTTGAAGGAGGAATAATTGATACATCCGGCCCAAAAATAAATTTAATATACTTAAATAAGGAAATTAAAGATAGCACTAAAATAAGAAAAAATGATGAAATTGAAATAAAACTGTATGATGAAAATGGAATACTTATATATGGAAATGAAAGAATAAAATTAAAAATAGGTGATAATGAATTTGATTTAACAGACCTTTATACATGTGAAAATGATGACCCTAATAAAGGAAATATAAAATTTAAAATACCTGAAATTGTTAAATCAGGATATAATAACTTAACAGTCTCAGCTTATGATAACTTCTATAACCAAAGAGTAAAATCAAAAATAATATTTATTGAAGAGGAAGAAAAAATATACTTAAGGTGCCTCCCATTCCCAAATCCCTCAAAAGATAAAATATATTTTGGAATTGAAACAAATGAAGATGGAAAAATAGATATTAGAATATATACATTGAGGGGAAGAAATTTGTATGAAAGAAAAGGAATTTATATAAATAAGGGATTTAATAAAATAGAATGGAATGGAAAAGATAAAGATAATAATATTTTACCAAATGGAATTTATTTATACGAAATTGAATTTGAAAATTTAAAGAAAAATTATAAGAAAAATATAAAGGGAAAAATTGCAATTTTAAGATAAAAGGAGGTAAAATGCTTTATCCTCTTACAGAAGAAGAAAAAATGATAAAGGAAATTGCAAGGAAAATTGCAAGAGAAAAAATTGTTCCTGTTAGGGCAAAATATGATGAAACAGAGGAATTCCCATGGGAAATAGTTAAAATAATGGCAGATGCTGACCTTTTCAGAGTTTTTATACCGGTTGAATATGAAGGACTTGGAATGGGGGTATTTGCAATGTGTCTTGCAGTTGAAGAACTTTCTTGGGGATGTGCAGGAATAGCACTTTCATATGCGGGAACAGCACTTGGAACATTTCCAATTTTACTTTTTGGGAATGAGGAACAAAAAAGGAAATATTTACCTCAAATAGCAAGTGGTAAAATTGCTGCTTTCTGTATCACAGAACCACAAGCAGGTAGTGATGTTTTAAGTATAAAGACAAGGGCAGAAAAAAATGGAGATTATTATATATTAAATGGACTAAAACAATTTATAACAAATGGTGGTGAAGCAGATTTTTACACTGTTATTGCATTAACTGATCCAAAAAAGGGAATTAGGGGGGCATCTGCATTTATTGTTGAAAAGGGGATGGAAGGTTTAAAATTCGGTAAAAAGGAAAAGAAATTGGGAATAAGGGCATCAGCAACAAGAGAAGTAATATTTGAAAATTTAAAAGTTCCAAAAGAAAATTTAATTGGAAAAGAAGGAATGGGACTTTTAATCGCAATGAAAACATTTGACCATGCAAGACCTGGTGTTGCTGCACAAGCGATTGGAATAGCACAAGCAGCATTTGATGCAGCAGTTGAATATGCAATGGAAAGAAAACAATTTGGACAGCCAATATTTTCCTTTCAAGCAATACAGCATCTTTTATCCGATATGGCAATTAAAATTGAAGCAGCAAGAGCATTAACATATTCGGTTGCAAAAGCAATTGATAGAAAAGAAGGTGATTTTTCAAAGGAAAGTTCTATGGCAAAATGCTTTGCATCTGATGTTGCAATGGAAGTAACAATAAATGCAGTCCAAATATTTGGTGGATATGGATACATGAGGGATTATCCTGTTGAGAAAATGATGAGGGATGCAAAAATAACACAAATTTATGAAGGAACAAATCAAATTTTAAAAAATATTATTTCTTCAAATATATTAAAAGAAAAAAGGAAATTTGCTCAGGGAATTTGAAAAGGAACAGGAAAATCTAAGTAAGAAATTAAAGATAAAAAAATTAAATAAGAAAATTAAAATAGTTGGTGGAGTTGATGTTTATTATTATAAAAATATTGGTATTGGTTCTTTTATCTTGATGAATCAAAATTTTGAAGTAATTGAAAAGGAATTTTATAAGGATGAAGTTTCATTTCCATATATTCCTGGATTTTTATCTTATAGGGAATTAAAATTTATGATAGGTGCATATAAAAGATTGAAAATTAAACCAGATTTGATATTTGTTGATGGAAATGGAATTTTGCATCCAAGAAAATTTGGGATTGCCTCTTGTTTTGGTCTTTTAATTAAAAAACCAACAATTGGATGCGCAAAAAAACTCCTTTTAGGGGAATGTAAAAAAATTGAATTAAAAAGGGGAGAAAAATCTCCCATAATTTTTAATTCAGAAATAATAGGATATGCATTAGTTACAAGAGATAATGTTAAGCCCATATTTATATCACCTGGTAATCTTATAGATTTTGAGGATTCTATAAAATATACTCTTATCTTTTCAAAATATAGAATTCCTGAGCCAATAAGAATTGCTCATATTGAAGCAAGAAAATTCTTTGAAAGTTCATAAATTTCAATAGGTTTTATTATATTAAGACATTCATATTTATTTTCTTTTTTTGGACATTTTCTTTTAAAACAAGGACTGCAAGGTAAATTTTTATAGACATAAATTGAATTTTCACTTAAAGGACCTGTCCATAAAGGAGAAGAAGAGCCATATATTCCAATTGAAGGAACTGAAAGTGCATTTGAAAGATGATAAAGTCCTGAATCGTTGCCTATAAAAAGGGTTGCATTTTTTATCAAATATGAAACCTCTATTAAATTTAATTTTCCAACAAAATCAAAAAAATTTTCTTCCCATTTTTCAAATTTTTTTAAATCATTTTTACTTCCTAAAATTAAAACCTTAAAACCATTTTTTTCAAAGATTTTTCCAAGTTCTATATAATATTTAGAAGGCCATTCTTTTGAAGGACCATAATTTACAAAAGGTGAAAAAACAACATATTTTTTAAAGGGTATATCAAATTTTATATTTGGTAAAGGGAAAATTGGTTTATATTTTTCAGAATATTCAAGACCAATCAATTTTAAATATGAATTTATTATATGTTTTTTTTTATAATCTTTTTCCATTTTAAAGGATTTTGTTAAAAAAATTTTTCTAAAAAAATTTCCATATCCTATCCTTTCTTTTATTCCATAAAAAAAATTAAAAAAAGCAGAGGAAAAGGAATTTGGAAGTATATAGGATATATCAAAATTTTCTCTTCTAATTTTTTCTATAATAAAGAATAAATCCCTCCTTTTTTTAAAATTAAAATTTTTATAATCCCAAACAATTTCTTTCAAATTTTCTTTAATTAAAATATAAATTTCTGATTTTTCAAATTTTTCAGAAAGTGCCTTTAAAAAGCCTCTTGCAAAAACTGCATCTCCAAGCCAGTTTGGAAATCTTACAAGAATTTTCAATTTTTAAATAAACCTTTCCTTTAAATACTCAAAAATACCTTTAAAAAAAAATTTTCCTGTATTTTTTGAATTTATTCCTTCTGGAAAATGCTCTTTTTCAAATGCTCTCTCTGGATGAGGCATAAGACCAATTATTTGCCCCTTCCTATCACATATACCTGCAATTAGATTTAAAGAACCATTTGGATTAAAAGGATATTCATTTATTAAATTCCCATCTTTATCACAATACCTAAATACAACAAGTTTTTCCTCTTCAATTTTTTTAATGATTTTTTCATCACAAATAAATCTTCCTTCTGCATGGGCAATTGGAATTGGAGAAATTTCCTCCATAAATTTTGTAAATGGAGTATCTCTTTCCTTTTTTAAAAATACCCATCTATCTTCAAAAATACCTTTTTCATTAATTTCAAGACTTACCCATTGCTTTCCGTCAAAAAAAGGCAAAATTCCACTCCTTATAAGAACTTGAAATCCATTGCATATACCCAAAATTAATTTACCATCTTCATAAAATTTTTTTAATTCTTCAAAAAAGAATTTTTTTAAATAGATTGCAAGAACTTTCCCTGCCTTTATATCATCTCCAAAAGAAAAACCACCAGGAATAACAAATAAATGATATTCATGAATCTTAAAGGGATTTTTTATTGCTTCTTTTAAAGGGAAAATATCTACCTCAAAACCTGTTTTTAAAAGGGCATATTTAGTTTCTAATTCGCAATTTGTTCCAGGAGCAAATAAAATATATGCCTTTATTTTCACTTACTTACTTCACCAACCAATCTTACATTATCCCCTATTTTAATATCCTCCCTTGTTACAGACCTTAAATAACAAGTTGATGCTTTCTTACGAGCATTTAAAACTTGAAGTGTTCCAAGAAAAACATAAGGAAGTTTTAAACCTTTAATTTCTTTTTCCCTGTATATTTCAAATAAATCGCCGATTTTAACTCCATCTTCAAGACCAGCATCTATTATAACTATTTCAAAAGGTTTTAAAACTTCATCTTTTGGTTTTGTCCTATAAACTATTTTTGCCTCAATCTTCCTTTGAGATGGAACAAGCTTAACATCATAAGGAATTTCAGGTAAAAGGATTGGCATAACAAGGTCATTTATATGGATTAAATCGTATGAAGGTAAAACTTCAATAAGAGAAGCTCTTTCCTCTAACTTTAAAATTTTTATTTTACCAAGTATTTTGAAATAGTTTCCCAAATTACCTTTCCTTTTACTTTTTATAGAAGGTCCAATTCTATATACAAGAAAAACATCATTTTCCTTTAAACCATCAACTTTCCCTTTATCAATATATGCCTTTTGAAAATAATAAAGGTTTTCAATTCCTTCTGGTTCTGTCCCAACAATTTTTGCAAGGGGCTTAACATTTTCTATATCATCAACAAAACCACTTGATAAAACAAGGTCAGGTGCTAATGCAGGTAAAGGTGGCCTTAAAACAAGAACTTCAGGAACAGGAACTTTTTTAACTTCAGGCAATGGATAAACTTCTTTGGGAATTCTCATTGCCTCTTCTGGTGGAATTTCTGGAATAATAAATATTTGTCCTGGATATATCCAGTGAGGATCCTTTATTTTCTCCATATTTTCTTTCCAGATTGCAACCCATGCAAATGGATTGTTATAGTAATATCCAGCAATATCCCATAATGTATCTCCCTTTTTTACAACATGTTCTCTTTTTGCCTGAAAAAGGAGTGCTATTGATATTATAAAAAATAACCTTCCTATTTTTCCCTTCATTTTACCTCCTCTTCAAAAATATATCTTTTATTTAAAGCATTCCCAAAATTTATTAAAATTTCATAAGGAATTGTTTCTGCAAGTTCTGCAATCTCATTAAAATCTATCTTTTCTTTTCCTTGCCTTCCAACAATTATAACTTCATCTTGTGGCTTTACATTAGGAATATCTGTAACATCAACAACAATTAAATCCATGCAAATACTTCCAACTATTTTAGCCCTTTTCCCTTTAATAAGAACAAATCCTCTATTTGTTAATTTCCTTAAAAGACCCCATCCATAACCTGCAGAGATTGTTGCAATCTTCATTTTTTTTGGTGCTTTAAAAAGTGCACCATAACCTATTGTTTCTCCTTTCTTTATTTCCTGAACCCTTAAAACTTGCGCTTTAACCTTCACAACATCATTAATTTTTAAATCTATTATTTTTTCATTTGTTTTTGGAAAAATCCCATAAATTAAAAGTCCAATTCTTGAAAAATTAAAGGGGTTTTTCAAAAGTTCCTTATAAGAAATAAATCCAGCACTTGATGCTGCATGGATTAATGGAATATTTGAAATATCAAAATTTGAAAGAACATCAAGAAATTTTGCAATCTGTTCCTTTGTAAATCCTGAATCCTTTTCAGGAGATGATAAATGGGTATAAATTCCAAATAATTTAATTTCCTTTAAATTCAAAACATCCCTTAAAAATTTTGATGCTTCATAATAAGGAATTCCTGACCTTCCCATCCCACTATCAATCTCAATATGAATCCTTACCCTTTTATTTCCTTTCTTCCTCAAAATTTCTCTTATTGCTTCTTTTGATTCAACTGGAAAAATAAAATCATTCTTAATTGCTTCTTTATATTCTTTTGGAAGTATAGGATTTAAAATTAAAATATCTTTCTTTATTCCATTTTCTCTTAAAATTATTGCCTCTTCAATATTTCCAACAGCAAAATATTCTGCATCTTTTAAAATTGAATTCACTACTTCTTTTAAACCAATTCCATATCCATTACTTTTAACAACAGGTATTATATTATGAAATTTTTTAAGTTCCATAAAATTTTTCCTTAAATTTTTAAGATTTACTTCCATATAGCATTTATAGCCAATTTGCATATTTTTATTTTAACTCATTTTATTTTTATTTTCAATATAATTCAAAATTTTTTCAATCTCTAAGACATTTTTTTTAAATAAATCTAATTTTTCACCAGTTAAAATTTTTTCAGGAGGAAATTTTATTCTTAAAAAATTTAAAAATACGCCATTTTTTAAAATCTCAAAATGAAGATGAGGACCTGTTGCAAGACCTGTTTTCCCAACCCATCCTATAATTTCCCCTTGCTTAACTTTCTTGCCCTTATAAACTTTTATCTTTTTTAAATGTCCATAGCCTGTTTCATAACCATTTTTATGTCTTATTCTAACATAATTTCCATAAGAACCTTTCCATCCACAAAATGTAACAATCCCATCCCCTATTGCTCTAACAGGAGTTCCAGCTATTGCTCCATAATCTATTCCATAATGAGGTCTTCTTATTTTTAAAATTGGGTGAAGTCTTCTATAAGAAAATTTTGAAGTTATTCTTGTAAAAGGCAAAGGAGATTTTAAAAATCCTTTTTTAATTGATTTCCCATCCCTTGTATAATAAAATTTTCCGTCTTCTTCTTTAAACAAAAATCCTTCTTTCTTCCCAAAATATTTTCCTTTAAATTTCACATAAATTATATCACCTATAATCTCTCCATTCCCTTCAAAAGGAACAATTGCCTCATATAAGAATTTAACTGAATCACCTTTCCTTATTTCAGAATTAAAATCTATTTCCCATGCAAATATTTCTGAAAGGGAAATTGCAAGAAAATCACCATTTTCTAAATCACTAAAGGCATCAAAAAGATTCCCTTCTATTTTTCTTTCTATAAGTCTATATTCCTTTTTATAAGGTATATTTAAAATTTCACCTTTATAACCGATTGAATCTTTATAAATAAATAATTTTAAAAGTGGATTATCTTTTGGTCTATAAACAAATTCTTTAACATAATCACCATCTAATTTAATTTCAATTAAATCACCCTCTTTTATTTTTTTTGGATCCCACAATTTTTTAAAAGAGGAAATTATTTCATTTGAAATTGAAGGTAAAATATTCATTTTAAAAAGTAAAACATAATGAAGGGCATCATTTTTCTTAATTTCATATTTTAATATTTCAAACTTCTCATCTTCTTTTACATCAACATTTTCTTTCTTTAAAGAATATGAGTTCTTACTTTTATTAAAAAGGGAAAGATAAAAAAAACAGAGAAAAATAAATGAAAAAATCTTTATCTTTTGAAACATTGAAATAAATTATAAAGGAAAAAGAAATTTTATTCAAAAAATCTTTT